>NZ_DBEXBB010000094.1:0-26266 GCF_048170425.1 Phocaeicola sp. | reverse complement strand
ATTTGAGCTTATGAAAAAAATTGCATGTATAGTGGCAGGTTTGTTTGTTGCCTTGACAATGGCTGCACAGACAAAAGTGACTTGGAGTATGGAACTTGGATTGGGTATGAGTACTTGGATGGGCAAGGACGCCGGAGACTCTTCTCCATTGTTTAACCAGAAGGTAGGAGTAGGTATTGATGTGCCCTTAAGTGGATTGGTGTCGTTCCAGACTGGATTGTACTGGGCTTCGAAGGGAGCAAGCATAGATGTGGATTATGTGGGGGCCAGCACCCGGAATGTAGTGGATATGCACGTAAACCAGAACTATTTTGAGATGCCTTTATTGGCTGCTTTCCATGTAGGTACAGCTGCTAACTTTGATATGGTATTTACGGCAGGTCCTTATTTGGCGTATGGTGTAAAAGGTAAGCGGAATATCGATATTGATGACTTGACTATTTCTTATAATACGTTTGGTGAATCAAAGATTGAAGAGGAGATTGTTCCAGGGTTGCGTCGTTTTGATGCCGGTGTGATGGCGGGTGTAGCACTCGACTTTACACGCTGGACCGTAGGACTTGACGGGGAGTTTGGATGCTGCAAATTAGCCAGCAATTCAAAGACACGTAACTTGGCATTCTTTTTCACTGCTGGCTATAAATTCTAATTTTTAGAGATTTTATGTACGCTGGATGGCCTGTACCGTTTCTTTACGGGCAGGCTATGCAGCATTTTGAGCGCTGCCAAGTGGCGGTCACGCCAGATTCGGTAGCTGAGCACGATTACCAGAAAAACAGTTCCTAATAGACATACCCAGCCAAACAATTCTTTCAGGCTGGTCAGCATGGTTTGGGTGTTTACTTCTTCATAGAGTTGTGTGAGTGATACATCCGGCATCCATTCGTGTATATTGTCCATGTTTCTGCTTAATAATCCCCAGTTGTCGCGTTGCAGGTGTTTCATCCAGCGGTTCAGTATAGCAGTTCCCAGAGGGGTTGCAATGCTGGTGCGAATGAAACTGAGTACGCACAAGGACTGGAAGAAGTGCTTGAAGGGTATATGCTTGGCCACGTAAATGGTCAGTGAAATGTAAAGCACTCCATGACCGATTCCTTTTAAAAAGTTGGGCAGATACAAACTTTCAATATTCAAATCGGGATATATCAGGAAATACATGTAATACTGGTACATGACTATCAGGGTAAATCCGATAGAAATCAATAGTTTATATCCCTTTTTTAATACAGCTTGCCGGAAGAATACGATGCCTGCTCCGGCCAGGATTCCCGCAAACACACACCAGTTCAATGAAATGGCGTTTAGCGTATCGTACTGTAAGATGGAGGTCATAAACGCATTCTGTAGTACGGAGGAGGTGGTGAGAAACAAACAAAGCATCAGGAACAGGAACAACACTACGGGGAATTTCTTGTAGCGGAATACCTGCGGGTCAATATAAGGATGCCGTATGGAAGTCATCCGGTTGATGTTTATCAGCAAGGAAACTACGGCAATTACAATGCAGGAGCGAATCTGTACGCTGTCCAGCCAGTCGTAAAAGTCTCCATAGATGCAGATGAAAACAATCGCGAACAGCATGGCCGTCCATAAGAGGAGGCCTATCCAGTCTATGCCATATAAAGGGACTTTTTTCCCCACTCGGACAGTCCGGGTAAGGCACATGACGCAAATCCATACCACCATCAGCATGCCGATGACAAACCAGTGCATGTATTGCCAGTTGGCCCAGTCGTTGATGTGCATGGTGACCAGTCCGGACAACTGGATGCTCTCAAGCACGATAATATAGATAACAGGATAGAACACCGAGAAATTTCCGGAGGGCGTGATGCTCAGACGGGTATTGGAGAAGCATTCAAAGGTACCCCACATGCGGAAAAATCCCGATACGAAGCATACACAGATCATAAGAAAGATGTTGTCTGTATGCATGGTAATCAGGTTACAGAGAATAAGTACCGGGCATACCGTCATGAAAATGGACCGGGTGGTGAATCGGGATTTCAGACGGAACAGTATCGGAAATATGACGGTCATACCGATGAAGGAGGCATAGGCTGCCATGGTTACATCTTCCTGGATACATCCTAATGCGCTCGACATCTGAGTAGCAGCCGGCAGGAAAACTCCTCCGTTAAACTGAAAGACCATGGCAAAGAAGAGCGACAGGACGATGCAGACCGGAGTCGGTAAGAATTCTTTGAAGTAAGGAATCTGGGGACGTGGTTCAGCCATTTCTTGTTTACTGTTTAACGTAACATTCTACATTCATTCCGGCTCTCAGGCGTTGCAAGTCTTCGGGACGGTTGTTTTCTGTAAACTCGATACGGACAGGGATGCGCTGCTCTACTTTTACGAAGTTGCCGGCCGAGTTGTTTTGTGGAATAAGTGAATAGGAAGCTCCGGTAGCATCCGAAATAGAAGCGATACGTCCCTCAAATTTCACATCAGGGATGGCATCTACTCTTACTTCCACCAGCTGATTTCTCTTCATGTCGGTAGCCTGAGTTTCCTTGTAGTTGGCAATGACCCATTTCTCCGTACCGTCTACCAAAGTTACCAAGGCTTGTCCAGGCTGAACTAACTCTCCTTCATGGATGTTTTTTCGTCCGGTCACTCCGTCTGTAGTAGCCAGAATCACTGTATAAGAGAGGTTCAGTTTGGCCAGGTTGAGTGCTGCCTCTGCCAGTTTGATGGCCGATTCATTCTGTTCCAGGCGCTGGGTTTGCTCCTGTTTCTGGAGCAAAGTCGATTGTTTCTGGCGCAACAGCTGCTCATAGCGTGCCTGTGTTGCTTCGTAATCTGTTTTTACCCGGTCGAATTGCTGGGGAGTAACGGCTTCTTCTTTCAGCAATTCCTGATAACGTTTGTAATCCGTCTGTGCATTTTGCAGGCGGATTCGCTGTTCATCAATAGCTGCATCCGTTACGAGGATGTTGTTCTGTGTGGTGTTGATAGTGGTATGCATGGCACTCTTTCCAGCCAGTGCATTGCGATAGTCTGCTTCGGCCTGTGCCACTTTCAGACGATACTCCGTATCTTCTATGATGGCCAGGGTATCTCCCTTTTTCACTGTCTGGTATTCCTCAAAGCAGATTTTCTTGATGAAGCCTTGCACCCGTGTGCTGACTGGGGTCAGGTGTTGTTTCACCTGGGCATTGTCTGTATATTCCACATTACCTAAATGGATAAATTTGCCGCAAACCCAGCTGATACCGGCTACGAGGACCAGCAGTATAAAGAAATTAGAAATAGCTCTTTTTTTGTTTCGCATCATATATTTTTTCGTTTTTGTGTAAATATGCATTTCATTAAAGTGTTCCCGTAATTTTTTTCAGCAGGTAATATTGATACAATATACCTATCTGGTAGTTGGCCAGCTGCAATTCCATATCCAGCTGCATGTTGCTGGCATCCAGCATATCGGTAATCAGTGACAGACCGTTCAGCTAACGTTGCCGCACGATGCGGAAGTTTTCATGTGCCAGCTGTACGCTTTTTTGCTGGGTATGCAGTCTTACGTAAGCTTCATTCAGGTTTACGTACGCTTCGTGCACTTTGTTCTCTATTTCTTCCTTGACCAGTTGGTAGTTCTTTTCTGCTTTTGAGGTAGCTATCTGTGCCTGTTTCAGTTTCTTCTTGCTCTTGAACAAAGCATCCAGGTTGTACGAGATACCTACTCCGGCAAACCAGTAGTTGAAGTTGTTGTTCAATGGTGGAACTTCTATCAGAATCGGCCCATTAAACTCATTAGTTGCCGTCAGGCTGATGTGAGGCCTGCGTTCCGAACGAATTAGGTTTTGCTGGTTGTGGGTTAGTTTGATTTCCGTGTGTGCCTGCTGCAGTTCGGGAGATTCCTGAGAAGCTTCCATCCAGGCCATTTCCTGTTGTTTGTCTACATTGATACGGAACAGTGCCGTGGAGTCTGGCACAATATGTACCGAAGGGTCCAATCCGATGGTTGTTGTTAATTTGTGGTTCAAGACATTGAGCCTGTTGATAGTAGAAGTCAGACCTAATTGCAGATTCTGCAATTGTAGTTCATAGCGGGTAATGTCACTCTTCAGTGCCGTACCCTGTTGATAGGCAGCCCGCATATCCTTTACCAATAGATGTGTCTGCTCAATGTTCTTTTCGTAAACCGTTTGTTGGTTTCTCAGTTGGAACAAATCAAGATAATATCCCAACAGCATGAAGCGCAAATCCTGCTGGTTGTTTTGATAAGTCTGTTGTGCCAACTGCTGTTGCAGTTTCGCTTTCTGGATATTGGCATTGATACTTCCTCCTGCGTAGATAGTCTGTGAGGCTTTGAGTACAAAAGAATTACCGAAGTGCGGCATGTCGGCATGTATGCCGTTACTGAAATCCCGGTCTGTCATGCAACCGTCACCAATGTAATTAAGGTCTACCTGTGCCCGGATGGAAGGCAGTTTGGCATTTTTAGCCACTTCTACCGCCTGTGTTGTTTCATCAATGGCCAGCGAATGAAGCTGGATGCTTTTGCTGTTCTGGTCAGCCAGTTGAAACAATTCATCGATAGAAAGAACCCGTTCTTGCGCGGCGGCTGTGTAAATAAAAAAGGAAAGAACTCCAATAGTTGAAACTAATCTTTTACCCATTATTCTTTTTGTGTTGAAAATACCTTTAGCCATTTTATTTGGCTGTGCAAAATTAAACCATTATTTTTAGGCTGAATTTGCGGTTTATGCAAAAAGATTACCATTTTAAGCCATCATCAGAGAATGAATCAGGAACAGGAAAGCTATATTTCGCTGATAAAGCAGACGAGTAAGGAGACCATCCGCATCAAGAAAACCGGATGGGAAGAAATTAAACTGCCGGGTCATGCACATGAAAAGTGCCAGATTATCTATACCCTTTCCGGCACGTTGCATGTACAGATAGGTTCCACAAGCTATTTTGTGCCAGAGAAGCATATCGCCTGGATACCCGGCTGTACGGAGCATGAGTTATCCAGCAAGAACCGGCAGGTATCACTGGTTATTTTCTATCTGTCGCTGGATGCGGATGAGAAGGATACCGCCTTGAAAGAATTCTCCATTTATCACACCAACTCCTTCATTGCAGAGAATTTGAAATTTATTGCTTCCAAGGGGACGGAGATAGAACAGGCTGATTCTCCCGATTTGTATGCCTTTGCACTCAGCTTTTTCAAACTGCTGCCCTCCATCAGCCAGGATATGGGCTTCTTGTTGAAGATGCTGGCCATTCCCAATGATGCACGTTTGCATCCTATTCTGACCTATCTGCAGGAGCATTTGCATGAGAATTTGAAGATGCCGCAACTGGCTGCTCATTTCGGATTCTCTGTGCGTAATCTGAGCCGTTTGTTCAATGAGTCGGGCATTCGTTTCAGCTATTATGTGAACAATCTGAGAATCATGCGGGCTATCGAGCTTTTTGCTGATGGAGGAAGAACCATGCAGCAGATTGCATACGAAGTAGGTTTTGCCACTCCCAACCATTTCAATCGTGTGTTCCGTCAGATTACGGGTGTATCACCTAATGCTTTTGTAAAAAATGACTGAGTCCCTTTCTCTGCCTGAAACAGGACAAAAGAAAAGGACTCAGCAATGAGTATAAATCAAATCAGATTATACGTAAGTTTCCAGGAAAGATACTTCTCCTTCCGGTACAACTTCCAGGTTCTGGGTAGTAGCCGGGAACAATACTGATTCACCTGCTTTTACGCTGATGCGGTTGCCTTCGTTGTCAGTAACGGTGCAGGCTCCCTTCATGCAGATGTAAATAACAAACGAATCCAGTTCGCTATAGTCCATGTTCATGGTTTCTGTCAGGTTATAAACAGAAGTGGTGAAGTACGGACAGCTTACCAGTTCCACCGGTTCGTCTTTACGCGGTTCATAGTGCGTACGATAATCATCAGATACAGTATAGTCGATGGCATCTTTTGAGAGTTCCGTATGCAGTTCACGCAGGTTGCCGTTCTTATCTCTGCGGTTGAAGTCATAAATACGGTACGTGATGTTGGAAGTCTGCTGTATTTCTGCCAGGAAACATCCGGCTCCGATGCTGTGGATACGTCCTGCCGGCAAGAAGAATACATCACCAGGCTGTACGTCATACTTGTCGAGGGCATCGCAAATCGTATTGTTTTCAATCATGTCGGCATATTCCTGCGGAGTAATCTGTTTTTTCAGACCTGAATACAGGTGTGCCTGTCCGCCGGTATTGTCGATGATATACCACATTTCTGTTTTACCCATAGACTGGTGGCGCTTCATGGCCAGTTCATCGTCAGGGTGTACCTGAATAGACAAATCCTGCTTGGCGTCAATAAACTTGATAAGCAAAGGGAACTTGCCCTGGAATCGCTTGTAGTTTTCTTCTCCTACCAGCTTTCCTTTATATTCTTCCATCAGCTGAGTCAGGTTCTTGCCGGCATCTGCACCTTCTGCTACTACAGATTCGTCGCCCGGTACATCTGAGATTTCCCAGCTTTCGCCCACTTGTTCCTGCTGACAGTCCAGTTGTTTAAAAGGAATAATACGCTCTCCTCCCCAAAGGGTCGATTTTAAAATAGGTTTGAATTTCAAAGGATACATAATCTTATTTATTTTGGTCTGTACAAAAATAGGAAAAACTATGATTCCACCTTATATAATTAGAGGAGAAAAAAAGAAAATGAAGGTTTTTTGAAGAGAAATACAAACGTAATCTTCGTGTTAATGAAATGTATATCCCATGAAGTCTTGCTGTAACATAAACACCCCATCTTTGCAACGGAAAAAAGAAATGCATGAATAGATTATGAGATTAGGTTTTAAGGAGATTGTTTTTGTTTCCAGTTTCTTAACTTGTTCTACTATGCCGATGGTAGCAGAGACTATAAAGGGTACCATTGTAGACAAGCAGACTAAAGAACCCTTGACGGGAGCTACCATACAAGTGCTTGGAAGTACAGTAGGGGCTGTGGCCGATCTTGATGGAAATTATACTTTAGATGTTCCCGGCGGTGTGTATGAGCTGGTAGTGAAATATGTGGGATACACCGACATTAAAACTGGAGGTGTAAAAGCAAAAGGCAAAGATGTGGTGCTGAACTTTGAGATGGAAAGCGATGCACAGGCCTTGAGTGAAGTCTCCGTTGTTGCACGTAAAAACCTGGAAGGTGAACGTGCGTTGAGCATGGAACGCCAGAAAGCCACTGTAGCCATTGAAAACCTTGGGGCGAAAGAAATGAGCGTGAAAGGTATCAGCAATGTGCAGGAAGGTGTGAAAAAAATAACTGGTATCTCGATTGCCAGTGCAGGACAGTTGATTGTGCGCGGATTGGGCGACCGTTATAGTACGACTACTTTGAACGGACTGCCGATTGCTTCCCCGAATCCGGATAACAAACTGATTCCTTTGGATTTGTTTCCTTCAAGTACGGTACGAAACATAACGGTAAGTAAAGTATATGAAGCAGGAACATTTGCAGATTATTCAGGCGCACACATTGATATCAGTACCAAAGAAAATACCGGAAAAGACTTTTTCTCCATCGGTTTCAATACGGGAGGTCGGTTCAATACACTTTTCCAGGATTTCTATAAAATGGATCAGCAATATTCCTTGTTCCGTAATCCGGGCATTAATCAGAAGTACATTGATATGCCTAAAGCGGACTTTTCTACTGCCATTACAAAGGAAAATCCTTTTCATACAACCTTCGATGTGAATAAGAGTACAAGTCTTCCGGAATTTGGTGGTAATATAGCCGGCGGAAAGAACTGGGATGTGAATGGACAGAATCTGAGCTTGTTGGCCGCGTTGAGTGCAAGCAATACCAATGAAACCACAAAAGATGCTTTTTATCGTACACTTGAGGCCGGAGGTACTACCCTCGACCGATTTAACTACGACAGTTACCGTCAGGAACTGAAGCTGGCTGGTCTTGGTAACCTGGCTTATACGCTAAGAGATGCTGACCGCATAGGATATACCTTCTTCTATGCACGTAATGCGGAGAATACTTACATGTTGCGACAAGGAGAAGACTATGAAGACAATGAACTGATAGGTAACAACTCTGTAACCCACATTTATACACTTCAAAATCATCAGTTGAACGGACACCATGAGTTTGGAAAGCAGTGGGACTTGAACTGGAGCGGTTCGTACAGCAAGACTTCCAGTGAAGAACCAGACCGCAGACAGGTGATGTTTGAAAAGGCAGGTAACTCTCTGGAACTGTTCGACCTGAACAAGCAGGAGAATATGCGTTATTTCGGCTCGCTGAATGAAGAAGAATGGGTGGGCGATTTGCGAAGCTCTTATCGTTATGGAGACAATAACCTGATACGTATGGGAGCTACTTACAAAGACAAGAGCCGTACGTTCCGTTCTACACGTTTCTACTATGATGTAAGCCGTTTCAATCCTGAAATAGAGGATATTTACCAGACTTCCAGCTTTATGGGGTATGACCATATTGCCAATGGAGACATTTCTATAATCCGTGACCAGCAGCCGAAAGACCAGTATGATGCCGGACATTCCATTTATGCCGGATTTATTGATGCGGAATATTACCCGACAGCCAATTTCCTGGTGAACATAGGAGTACGTTATGAATACAGCCACCAGTGGGTAAATTATGCGACTGACGGGGGTGAGGCCAAACGGAATGAGGTAAACTGCCATGATTTCTTCCCGGCATTAAACTTGAAATATACCGTGAACGATGCCAACAGTCTGCGCTTCTCGTTCTCACGTACGGTAACTCGTCCGTCATTTATCGAAATGGCTCCTTTCCTCTATCAGGAATCGTATGGAGCAGCCATGATTCGAGGTAATGCAGAATTGAAGAACGGATATAACTACAATATCGACTTACGTTACGAACGCTTCGACCAGCAGAACAGCAACAATATGTTCTCTATTACGGGTTATGCAAAAATCCTGGAAGACCCGATTGAACGTACACAGACCTTGTCGGGTGGTGCGGCTGTTCACTCTTTCCAGAATGCAGATACAGGTGTGGCTGCCGGAGTGGAAGTGGAATTCCGCAGAGAACTGTTCCGCGACTTCCGCGTAGGAGCCAACGCTTCTTACATGTACACCAACGTACAATTGCCGGAAGGTGGAGCCTATACCAATGCACAGCGTTCCCTGCAGGGAGCTTCTCCTTACCTGGTGAATGCGGATATCAGCTATGCTCCTAAGTTTAAGAATGATACACAGCTGACTGCTACGCTGCTCTATAACCTGCAAGGGCCACGCATTCATGCGGTAGGTATTTCCGGATTGGGCGACGTAAAACAGGAAGATTTACATACACTGGATTTCGTAGCTACTTACAAACTGAATGACCACTGGAACTTTAAGTTGCAGATGACCGACTTGCTGAACCAGGACATCGTCTTCAAGCAGGAAGTGAAAGACGGCAGAAAGTTGGAAGTGGAACGTTACGGAAGAGGAACTACTTTTGAGTTAGGTGTTAGCTATACATTATAAAAATTCATAAAGGAAAAAATTGAACACTATTCTAAACTTTTTATTAACGAGAAAAGTATGAAAACAATGAACTTGAAATTTATGTCGATGGCCGCAATCGCTGCTATGACTTTGTGTACTGCTTGTAGTGAAGATGACAACACTCCGAATCCGGAACCTCCTGTTGCAGATGCGTATTCTTCAGAGTTGTTCTTGGCTACAGCAAACAATAACGCAATCAATTATAATTTCAGCAATACATTTACAAACAAATTTGTCGGTACGATTGACGGTGGAGCCGACATGACGAAGGTAGATAATTTCTTCGAAGCAGCTGCTTATCGTGGTGCTGTTCCGGCTAATAATGACTGGACAGCCGGATGGATTCGTACAAGCGGCAACGGTGATGAAACAAGTGCCAATGCTGAAGAAATTCTGCAAGGCGAACTGACTGCCAATAAGACTTTATTGAAGAATAAAGTATATGCACTTAGCGGTGAATATATTGTGAAGACTGGCGCTACACTGACTATTGAAGAAGGTGTGAAAATTGTTGCCATGACCGACGATGAATCTGTAGACTATATCTTGGTACAGCAGGGTGCTAAGATTGAGGCTGTAGGAACAAAAGAAAATCCGATTATCATGACTTCAGATAAGAAGGAATCTGGTGCATGGGGCGGTTTGCACATCTGCGGTAAAGCTCATACCAACGCAGAAAATGGCGAAGGTACATCAGAAATCGGTAATGCAGCTTATGGAGGTTCTGCTGACAATGATAACTCTGGTACACTGAAATATATTCGTCTGGAAAATACAGGATATGCATTGGATTCTGAACATGAAGCAAACGGTATTTCTTTCTATGGCGTAGGTAACGGTACTACAGTAGAATACGTACAGGCTTACAATGGTTCTGACGACGGTTTTGAATTCTTCGGTGGTAGCGTTGACGTGAAACACATGGTAGTTACCAACTGTAGTGATGACTCTTACGACTGGACTGAAGGATGGAACGGACGCGGCCAGTTCCTGGTGGCTTATCAGGAAGCAAAGGAAACACTCGGATTTGATTGCGACTGTTTGATGGAATGCGATAATAACGGTAAGAACTTTGCAGCCACTCCGGTAGCTTGTCCTACTTTGGCTAACTTGACCTTGATTGGTAACGGCGGTGAGAAACAGGGTGTTCGCTTGCGTGCCGGTACACAAGTGAAGATGTACAATGCACTGATTTCTGGTAAAGGAAAATGCTTGACAACTGAAACTACAGAAACAGAAAAGGCATTGGTAGACGGTACTTCAGTATTGAACTACGTAACTTTGGCTACGGATATTGAATGTAACGGTGCTGAAGAATAAGAAATAGATTTCATTTGATTGATGGCGGTCTGTCGGGAGAAATGGCTCGGCAGACCGCTCCTTTTTATTGGAGAATGAAATGCATTTTTCCGTCTTCTTCTCCGTGATAGGAAAATCCTTCCCACTCAAAGTCTTTCAGTTGTTCCGGATGTGCTATCCGGTTTTTCAGGATGAAACGGGTCATCTCGCCCCTACACATCTTGGCGTAGATAACTACCGTGGTAGGTTTCCCGTTTTTCAGGGTGTAGAACTCGGGTGTAATGACCTGTACTTCCCGACAGACTTTTTCCCAGTCGAACAAGTCTTTCATTTCACCACTGGCCAGGTTGACAAGAATGCCTCCTTGTTGCTGGATGGCATCAATGAAATAGTCTGTCAGTAAAGGACGCCAGTATTCAAACATGGTTTTCCGCTCGTGTTCCGGTAAGCGTACATTGCCTTCCAAGCGGTAATTCTGAATACTGTCCAGCGGGCGGAGCAATCCGTATAAGAAAGAGGTAATCAACAAATGTTGCTGGGCATACCGGAAGTCTTCTGCGGTAAAATCTGCCGGATGGATGCGCTTAAACACGATGCCTGTGTAGGCTAGAAGAGCTGGCAGGGTAGGAGTCTCCGGTGAAAGGAACTCGTGGTAGCGCAGGTAATTTTCGGCTGCTAACTTCGGATTCACTTTCAGCATCTGGGCCAGTTCTTCGGTAGTAAACTGGGTCATGTATAAGGCGTTTTCGCGGGCCTCTTTCAGAAAATGAGGAGTACTGGTTTCTGGATATGGAGTTTTGCTACGTGCGGTCATGGTCTTGGCACACGAGATAAATGTCATCATACGCGCTCTTGTTTTTCGTTAAAACTATTTACAAAGATAGATTCCTTGGCGGATTTTCCAGCGGTTTACGGTATATTTGTCAGGGTTTAACATTTTATAGAAAGGAAAGAACAATGAAAAATTTACGGATTTGGAGCCTTTTGTGTCTGATTTGGATGGGTGTACTGGCTGCTTCTGCACAAGACACCGGGAAAGAAAAAATCAGTTTGGGTGATGCCATGCCTGCCATTACCCTGAATTCGGAAATATATGGTAAAGTAACCCCAGCCGATTTGAAAGGAAAGGTGGTACTGGTCAGCTTGTTTGCTACGTGGTGCGGACCTTGTCAGATAGAACTGGCTGAAGTTCAGAAAACCTTGTGGCCGAAATACAAGGATAACAAGGACTTCAAGTTGTTAGTTATCGGTCGGGAGCATACAGATGCAGAACTGAAAAAGTACAATGAACGGAAGAAGTTCAGCTTCCCACTCTATCCGGACCCTAAACGGGAAGTCTTCTCTCTTTTTGCCGACCAGACAATCCCCAGAGCGTATCTGTTCGGAAAAGACGGTAAGCTGATTCATGCTTCCATAGGTTATACAAAGGCTGAGTTTCAAGAACTTATGGCTGATATAGAAGCCGCTTTGAAATAAGAAAAAGGTATATGAAAAAAACGTCCTTGCGTTAAAGAGAAAACGTAAGGACGTTTTAGTTGAAACGCAAGTGCATTTTACATCAAGTGCACTTGCGTTTTAATTTAAACGTCAAAGCGTTTTTTTAAGCGCTTTGACGTTCTTATTTTCTACCATTGGTATACCTTATTTATATTCCTGCCAACTCTTGATCTGGATTTCATTCTGGTTCATGTGGCAGAATGCTTCAATGAACGCTTTGGCCAGACGGGCATTGGTAATCAGCGGAATGTTGTGGTCGATGGCTCCACGACGGATGCGGTAACCGTTGGTCAGTTCCCGTTTGGTGTGGTTTTTCGGGATGTTGACAATCAAGTCGAACTTATGTTCCGCAATCATCTTCATCACATTGTTTTCTGCATTCGGACGTTCATCCGGCCAGAACACCGGAGTGGTGGTGATGCCGTGAGAGTTCAGGAAGGCAGCCGTACCAGCTGTAGCATAGATATTGTATCCTTTCTGGTGAAGCATCTGGCTGGCATCCAGCAAATCGACTTTCGACTTGGTGGCACCGGAAGAGAACAGAACGGACTGTTTCGGAATCTTGTAGCCGGTTGCAATCAAGGCATTCAGCAATGCTTCATCGAAGTCGTCTCCCAAGCAACCTACTTCACCGGTAGATGACATGTCTACTCCCAGTACCGGGTCGGCATTCTGCAGACGGGCGAATGAGAACTGAGAAGCTTTTACCCCAATCCAGTCGATGTCAAACGCCAGCTTGTCAGGACGTACGTAAGGAGCATCCAGCATGATGCGGGTAGCCGTTTCGATAAAGTTGCGCTTCAATACTTTTGATACAAACGGGAAGCTACGTGAAGCACGCAGGTTACATTCGATTACCTTTACATCGTTGTTCTTAGCCAGGAACTGGATGTTGAACGGACCGGAGATATTGAGTTCTTTGGCAATCTTGCGGCTGATTTTCTTAATCTGGCGGGCAGTAGCAAAATAGATGTGCTGTGCCGGGAAGACAAGTGTCGCATCACCAGAGTGTACACCGGCAAATTCGATGTGTTCTGAAATAGCATATTCTACGATTTCACCGTTCTGTGCCACGGCATCGAATTCTATTTCCTTGGTTTCCTGCATGAATTGTGATACAACTACCGGATATTCTTTTGATACCTCACTGGCCATTTGCAGGAAGCGTTCCAGTTCTTCCTGGTCGTAGCATACGTTCATGGCTGCACCACTCAGTACGTATGACGGACGAACCAATACCGGATAACCCACTTTCTTGACAAAGTCTTTCACATCGTCCAGGCTGGTCAGTTCCTGCCAAGCCGGCTGGTCGATGCCCAACTGGTCAAGCATGGCCGAGAACTTGTTACGGTTTTCAGCGCGGTCAATAGAAATCGGAGAAGTACCGAGTACCGGCACAGCCTGACGGTAAAGTTTCATGGCCAGGTTGTTCGGAATCTGACCACCTACGGAAACGATGACGCCGCGCGGCTGTTCCAAATCAATCACGTCGAGTACGCGTTCGAATGACAATTCATCGAAGTACAGACGGTCGCACACGTCGTAGTCAGTAGAAACCGTTTCCGGGTTGTAGTTAATCATGATAGACTTGTAGCCTAACTTGCGGGCTGTCTGGATGGCATTTACCGAACACCAGTCAAATTCTACAGATGAACCGATGCGGTAAGCTCCTGAACCCAGCACGATGACTGACTTTTCATTCTTGTAATAATTCACATCGTATCCTTCTACGGCATACGTCATGTACAAGTAGTTGGTCAGTTCCGGATGTTCGGAAGCTACGGTATTGATGCGTTTTACGGCCGGAAGGATACCTAATTTCTTACGGTAAGAACGAACGGCCAGATTTTCCTTTTCCATGTTACCCTGCTGAGGCTTCAGTACGAAGCGGGCAATCTGGAAGTCAGAGAATCCCATCACTTTGGCTTCACGAAGTACCTCTGCCGGAAGTTCTTCAAGCGAGTTGTAGGTTGACAGTTTATGTTTGTAGTCTACGATATTTTTCAGTTTGCCGATAAACCACGGGTCAATCTTGGTCAGTTCATAGATGCGTTCGATAGAGTAACCTTCTTCCAGTGCCTGTGCAATGGCAAAGATACGCAGGTCAGTCGGATTGGCCAGTTCATCATCCAGGTTGGTGAAACGGGTGTGGTCATTGCCTACAAATCCGTGCATGCCCTGTCCGATCATACGCAGACCTTTCTGGATGATTTCTTCAAACGTGCGTCCGATAGACATGATTTCACCCACAGACTTCATGCTTGAACCGATGCGGTGAGAAACTCCGGCAAACTTGTTGAGGTCCCAACGCGGAATCTTGCAAATCAGGTAATCCAGTTGCGGAGCTACGTAAGCAGAGTTCGGTGTACCCATTTCTCCGATTTCATCCAAGGTATAGCCCAAGGCAATCTTGGCAGCAACGAAAGCCAACGGATAACCGGTTGCTTTGGAAGCCAGTGCAGAAGAACGGCTCAGGCGGGCATTTACTTCAATGATACGATAATCGTTGGTTTCGGCATTGAAGGCATACTGAATGTTACATTCACCCACAATGTTCAAATGACGGATACATTGTTTGGACAAATCCTGCAACATGGTTACCTGTTCTTCGCTTAGTGAGCAGGTAGGAGCCACTACGATAGATTCACCGGTATGAATACCCAGCGGGTCGAAGTTTTCCATGCTGGCCACGGTGAAACAGTGGTCGTTGGCATCGCGAATCACTTCGAATTCAATTTCTTTCCAGCCTTTCAGTGATTCTTCCACCAGAATCTGTGGAGAGAAGGTAAAGGCACTTTCAGCCAGTTCGATGAATTTTTCTTCATCGGGGCAGATACCACTTCCCAATCCTCCTAATGCGTAAGCCGAACGGATCATCACCGGATAGCCGATGGTACGTGCTGCTTCCAGTGCGTCTTTCATGTTTTCTACCGCACGGCTGACCGGAGTTTTCAGAGATTTCTCGTTCAACTTCTTTACAAAGAGGTCGCGGTCTTCTGTATACATAATGGCGTCTACGGAAGTTCCTAACACTTCCACACCGTATTCTTTCAATATACCTTTCTGGTAAAGTTCCGTACCGCAGTTCAGAGCCGTTTGTCCTCCAAAGGCCAGCAGAATGCCGTCCGGATGTTCTTTCTTAATAATCTCAGTTACAAAATAAGGTGTAACGGGCAGGAAATATACTTGGTCGGCAATTCCTTCCGAAGTTTGAATAGTAGCAATATTAGGGTTGATAAGTACCGAGCGGATGCCTTCTTCGCGTAAGGCTTTCAGTGCTTGTGAACCTGAGTAGTCGAATTCTCCGGCTTGCCCGATTTTCAGTGCGCCTGATCCGAGAACCAGGACTTTTTTGAGTTCTTTCTTCATGGTTATAGATAATTTGTTGTGGTATCGTTAAAGGTAGTCCCTGTCAGGCAGATGGTTGTCTGTTGAGACCTCTTGCAAAGAAACGATTTATTTTGAAGAAAACAAAGGATTTATATATCTTTAGAGAAGATAGGATGCGGTTCGAAAGCTCTTTCACTCAAAAGCAAGCTTTTGGCTTGGAGCTTCGCTCACCTTTCGCTATCTTTGCTGCAATTTAAAAATGAACTATAGCTTATATTATGAAAAAGGAAAAGATTATCTTGACCGGTGACCGTCCGACCGGAAAATTACATATCGGCCACTATGTAGGTTCATTGCGCCGACGTGTGGAATTGCAGAATTCGGGCTTGTATGATAAGATATTTGTGTTCGAAGCCGACGGACAGGCTTTGACGGATAACATTGAGAACCCGGAGAAAGTACGTCAGAACGTGATTGAAGTGGCTTTGGACTACTTGGCTGCCGGACTTGACCCTGCAAAGTCAACCATCTTTATTCAGTCGCAGATTCCGGAACTCTATGAATTGAGCTTCTATTTCATGGATTTGGTAACCGTATCGCGCTTGCAGCGTAATCCTACGGTGAAGACTGAAATCCAGATGCGTAACTTCGAAACAAGTATTCCGGTAGGTTTCTTTACCTATCCTATCAGCCAGGCTGCCGATATTGCGGCATTCAAGGCTACTACCGTTCCGGTGGGAGAAGACCAGGAACCGATGATTGAACAGACACGTGAGATTGTACGCCGTTTCAACCATATCTATGGCGAAACATTGGTAGAACCGGAAATCCTTCTTCCGGACAATGCGGCTTGTCTGCGTTTGCCGGGTACGGACGGAAAGGCGAAGATGAGTAAGTCACTGGGCAACTGTATCTATTTGTCTGATTCGGCAGATGAGGTATTGAAGAAAGTGAAGAGCATGTATACTGACCCGACACATATTAAGGTAAGCGATCCGGGTAAACTGGAAGGTAACTGTGTGTTCACTTACCTGGATGCTTTCTGTCAGATAGAACATTTCGGACGCTATTTGCCGGAATATGCTAACTTGGACGAGCTGAAAGCACATTACACTCGCGGTGGATTGGGTGATATGAAGGTGAAGAAGTTCCTGGGAGCTGTCATGGAAGAGGTGTTGGAACCGATTCGTACCCGTCGTAAGGAATTTGAAAAAGACATTCCTGCCGTATATGATATGTTGAAGAAAGGTTGTGAAGTGGCTCGTGAAGCTGCCGCTCAGACCATGGATGAAGTGCGCCGTGCCATGAAAATCAACTATTTTGAAGATGCGGCATTGATTGAAGAGCAGGCAAAGCGCTTCTCAGAACAATAAGAATATGGATATTGAAGAACTATACAGCCGGTTTACGGAGTGTAACGGACTGACGACCGACAGCCGTCATTGTCCGGAGGGTTCTATGTTTCTGGCCCTGAAAGGAGAAACATTTAATGGCAATGCGTTTGCGGCACAGTCGCTGGCACAGGGATGCCGTTATGCTGTGGTGGACGAACCACAATATGCATCACTGGAGAATCCGCGTATCTTGCTGGTGGAAAACTGCCTTCAGACGTTACAGCAACTGGCCAATTACCATCGTCGTAAGTTGGGAACTCAGATGGTAGGAGTAACCGGTACTAATGGGAAAACCACTACGAAGGAACTGATTGCGGCCGTATTGAAAGAAAAGTTCAATGTGCTCTATACACAGGGAAATTTCAATAACCATATTGGCGTGCCCTTGACATTGTTGCGCCTGAAGCCGGAACATGAGGTGGCTGTCATTGAAATGGGAGCCAATCATCCGGGGGAAATCAAGACGCTGGTTCATATTGCTGAGCCAGATTGCGGTATCATTACCAATGTGGGAAAGGCGCATCTGGAAGGATTCGGTTCTTTTGAAGGAGTCATCCGCACCAAGGGAGAGTTGTATGACTATCTTCGGGAAAAAGGAAATGCCACCATATTCATTCAGAATGAGAATCCTCATTTGAATAAAATTGCAGAAGGACTGAATTGTGTCCGTTACGGACAGACTCCGGGGCTGGATGTGAGTGGAACAGTGCTTTCTTGTTCTCCGTTCCTGCATTTGGGCTGGACAGCAGAAGGTACGTCACATGAGGTGAAGACACACCTGATAGGTGCTTATAATTTGGATAACGCACTGGCAGCGGTTGCTATTGGTCGTTATTTCGGCGTGGAAGATACACAAATCTGTCATGCGCTTTCTTCTTATGTGCCTCAGAACAATCGTTCACAGCTGGTTCAGACGGAATCCAATACGCTTATAGTGGATGCGTATAATGCCAACTCAACCAGTATGATGGCGGCGCTGCTCAACTTCCACCGGATGGAAGCCGAGCACAAGGTAGCTATCCTGGGTGCTATGAAAGAGCTGGGTGAAGGAAGCCGGGAAGAACATCAGAAGGTAGTGGACTTTCTGAACGAATGTCAGTTTGAACGCGTGATTTTGGTTGGTCCGGAATTTGCCGGACTCTCTGCTTCGTTTGAACATTATGAGAATGTGAAGGAGGTAGAAGCTATGCTAGTTGACCATCCTGTTCAGCATTGTTGTGTGTTGATAAAAGGTTCGAACAGTATGAAGTTAAGTGAACTTCCAGCTTGTCTGTAAGATATTATTTTTTGTGAGACAGTCCGTATTGAGGGAAATCCTTTGAATACGGACTGTTTTTTTGTATACGCATCCTTGACATTTGTATAAGAACAGGTGATGATTTGGTCAAAAAAAGGAGTAATTTGTCCATTCAGTTTTCCTTGCCCGTTTTTTATCCCTCCTTGACGAAATTTTCATAGTTCTTTTTATCTGAAAATCCTATTTTTGCAAAGGAAACTTAATGGAATGGATAAACTATGAAACGCATATTTTTATTTTTAATAGGATTTCTTCTTTGGGGTGACATCTCAGCACAACAACTCGTCAAGGTAGGCGATGGATATAGTTCAACTTCCGTCAATACAACCGTATTTCGTAACAGTTCGTTGGTAACGGACGAGGGAGTGCAATACATCTCTTATTATGATGCAGATGGGTATTTGACCATAGGTAAACGTGCATTGGGGAGTACCGAATGGACGTTGCATCGCAGTCAATATAAAGGAAATGTAGCCGATGCGCATAATGTCATCAGTATGATGGTAGATGGGGACGGTTATTTGCATCTTTCTTTCGATCATCACGGAAACAAATTAAATTATTGCAAGAGTACGGCACCCGGTGCTTTGACGCTGGGGGAAAAAGAAGCGATGACCGGTAAAGATGAAGATGATGTCACGTATCCGGAGTTTTATCGGATGCCAGATGGCGATTTGCTGTTTGTGTATCGTTCTGGGGCTTCCGGAAGAGGTAATCTGGTATTGAATCGCTATGACTTGAAGAGCCGGAAATGGACACGTGTGCAGGATGTGCTGATTGACGGAGAAAATCAGCGAAATGCCTACTGGCAACTTTATATGGATAATGCTGGAGTGATTCACTTGTCGTGGGTATGGCGTGAAACCTGGATGGTAGAAACAAATCATGACCTTTGTTATGCATATTCTCCAGATGAGGGAAAGACATGGTATAAATCGACAGGTGAAAAATATACCTTACCAATTTGTAAGGACAATGCAGAATATGCTTGCCGCATTCCTCAAAACAGTGAACTGATAAATCAGACCAGTATGAGTACTGATGCGGAAGGACATCCTTATATTGTGACCTACTGGAGAGATGCAGACAGTGAGGTCCCTCAATATCGGCTGGTATGGAACGATGGGAAAGGATGGCAGAACCGTCAGATTATGAATCGTTCGCAAGGATTTTCTCTAAAAGGCGGAGGCACCAAAATGATTCCGATTTCACGACCACGTATTGCAGTAGATAAAGGTAAGGCTTATTTTGTGTTCCGTGATGCAGAACGTGGCAGTAAAGTATCTATGGCCTATACAGACGATGTAAAGTCGGGCAAATGGCAGGTGAAAGACCTGACCGATTTCTCTGTAGATGCCTGGGAGCCCAGCTATGATACGGAGTTGTGGAAAACACATCAGAAACTGCATGTATTTGTGCAGGAAACGCATCAGGGAGACGGGGAAAAAGTTAAGGCTTCAGAAGCAACCCCTGTGTATGTATTGGAAATAAATTAATCTCAAAATAAAACTATGAAACAGGTATTTAAATTGTTGCTGGCCTGCGCTGTCGGAGTATTGCCGATGTCGGTTGGGGCCAGAGATTCCGAGGCTGTTGAGGTCCGGAAGATGATTGATAAGGTAAATCAGCATTGGCAGGCAGAAAATTCGCCGGAGGTTCGTTCGTTCTGGGATAATGCCGTATATCATACGGGAAATATGGAAGCCTATTTTCTGACTGGAAACGAGACTTATCGTACTTATTCTGAAACCTGGGCAAACTACAACCAGTGGAAGGGAGCGAAGAGTGATAACCGTGCGGAATGGAAATATTCTTACGGAGAGTCGGATGAATATGTGCTGTTTGGAGACTATCAGATTTGTTTTCAGACTTATACTGATTTGTATAATCTGGCTCCGGACGATAAGAAAATCAAGCGTGCGCGTGAGGTTATGGAGTACCAGATGAGTACCCCGCAGCATGATTACTGGTGGTGGAGTGATGCGTTGTATATGGCAATGCCGGTAATGACAAAACTCTATAAGGTTACTCATAATGCGAAATACTTGGATAAATTGTATGAATATCTGATTTATTCTGATAGCATTATGTTCGATAAAGATGAGAATCTTTATTATCGTGATGCAAAATACATCTATCCGAAGCACAAGACAGTCAATGGTAAGAAGGATTTCTGGGCTAGAGGTGATGCATGGGTATTGGCCGGACTGGCTAAAGTGTTGAAGGACTTGCCGGTAGAATACAAGCATCATCAGTTCTTTGTGGATAAATTTCAAAATATGGCTAAAGCCGTGGCAGCTATCCAGCAGCCTGAAGGTTACTGGACACGCAGCATGATGGATCCGGAATTTGCACCAGGACCGGAAACCAGCGGTACGGCACTGTTTACATACGGATTTTTATGGGGTATAAACAATGGGTATTTGGAAAAAGATATATATATGCCGGTGGTGCAGAAGGCATGGAACTATTTGTCAAAGAAAGCGCTTCAGAAAGATGGAACGGTAGGTTATGTACAGCCTATCGGTGAAAAAGCAATCCCCGGACAAGTAATTAATGCAAAGTCTACCGCTAATTTTGGAGTGGGAGCCTTTTTGTTGGCTGCTTGTGAGTATGTTCGTTACTTGGAAGCACCTCAAACTGCTGATCGTGCTTATTGGTGCAAGCTGGCTTATCAGATGGCTTATCCGGTATTGAGCAATATGGCAAAAGGAGAGTTGCAGAAGAATATGCAGCTGGAAGTTAGTCCCACATGGGATGGCCGAAACAAAAAGGTGGCTTATATGGAAACGTTTGGTCGCTTGATGGCGGGTATCGCTCCTTGGCTGACGCTGCCGGATGATGATACAGAAGAAGGAAAGATGCGTAAGGAACTTCGTGAGATGGCTTTGAAGAGCTATGCGAATGCTGTAGACCCGCAAAGTCCGGACTATTTATTATGGAGACAGGAGGGCCAGACTCTGGTAGATGGCGCTTACGTGGCAGAAAGCTTTCTTCGTGCTTACGATCAGTTGTGGAAACCCTTGGATGAAACCACTAAAAAGCGTTATATAGAAGAATTTCAGCAGTTACGTCGTATAGATCCTCCTTATACCAACTGGCTGTTGTTCTCATCTACGATAGAAAGTTTCCTGGCAAAAGCAGGAGCTTCATTCGATGAATATCGTGTGAATTCAGCCATTCGTAAGGTAGAAGAATGGTATACGGGAGATGGCTGGTATGCTGATGGTCCTTCTTTTGCATTCGATTATTACAGCAGTTATGTGTTCCATCCGATGTATCTTGAAACTCTTCAGGCTATGAAGGATGCAAAAGTGCGTAGCCGGATAGATTATGGAAAGTATTATGACCGCGCATTGAAACGTGCCCAGAAATATAGTTTGATTCTGGAGCGTTTCATTTCTCCGGAAGGAACCTTCCCCGTATTCGGTCGTTCCATTCCTTACCGTATGGCTACTATGCAACCTTTGGCTTTAATGGCGTGGTATCAGGAGTTGCCTGCAGGCGTAAGCAGTGCTCAGGTACGCTGTGCATTGACTGCGGTGATGAAACGTATGTTTGCCAGTGGACACAATTTTAATGAAGGTGGTTTCTTGACCATCGGATTTACCGGACGTCAGCCGAATGTAGCCGACTGGTATACCAACAACGGAAGTTTGTATATGACTTCTCTGGCATTCTTGCCGTTGGGACTTCCAGCTTCTCATCCTTTCTGGACCGATGCACCACAGGAATGGACCAGCGTACGTGCATGGGGTGAAAAACCTTTCCCGAAGGACCATCATTGGAAAGATGAAATCCGTACATGGGATTTGTTTTAAGGAAGTGTTGAGTTTGTGAGTAAGGGATAATGAACTGCGACTGAAACCCGGAGAACCGTTTAGTAGTGTTCCCTGAGGTTTCGGTCGTAATTGTTGTAAATGAGAGCATAATAAATAAACTTGATTTATGAGACTGAGATCAATCTATCTTTTGGGAGGGCTTTGCCTTCTTTTGGGGGTGGCATGTACACATATGCCGCCTAAAGAAATTCGTAGTGGTGAAATCTGGCCTGACAATCAGGGAGTACATGTAAATGCCCACGGAGGAGGTGTATTGTATTACGATGGTACTTACTACTGGTATGGAGAGAATAAATCCGACTCTACCAGCAGTGCCATGGTGGGAATTATGTGTTACTCTTCAAAGAACCTGACTGACTGGAACAACGAAGGAGCCGTTTTACCTGTAGTGTTGAACGATTCTACCAGTGACATTGTACAGGGATGTGTAATGGAACGTCCAAAAGTAATCTATAATGAAAAGACGAAGAAGTTTGTCATGTGGTTCCATTTGGAATTGAAAGGAAAAGGTTATGCGGCAGCCCGTTCAGCGGTGGCCATATCAGATTCTCCTACCGGGCCATTCAAGTATATTCGTTCGGAACGCATTAATCCGGGAGTGCTTCCTTTTGATATGAATGAAACACAGCGTGCCATGCTGGATACATTGGATGCAGAGAAGTATAAGGAATGGTGGACACCGATGTGGTATGAAGCTATTCACAAAGGTTTGTTTGTGAAACGCGACCTGCAAGGAGGACAAATGGCACGTGATATGCAGCTTTTTGTTGATGAAGATGGAAAAGCCTATCACATTTACTCGTCAGAAGACAATCTGACACTACAGATTGCAGAATTGAGTGATGACTACCTGACTCATACAGGGAAGTATGTGCGTATGGCTCCAGCCGGACACAATGAAGCTCCGGCCATATTCAAGAAGAGTGACGGTACATACTGGATGATTACTTCTGGCTGTACAGGATGGGATCCGAATGAGGCACGCATGTTCTCTGCTCCTAGCATCTGGGGACCTTGGACACAACATCCAAATCCTTGTCGTGGAGAAAAATCGGAAATCACTTTTGGCGGACAGAGTACGTATGTACTTCCGGTACCGGGAAAGAAAGACGCCTTTATCTTTATGGCAGATATCTGGCGGCCTAAGCATCCGAGTGATGCCCGTTATATTTGGTTGCCTGTACAATTTGAAAATGGGATACCTTATATCGAGTGGATGGATAGCTGGACACTTGATTTCTTCAATAAGAAATAATAAGAATAATAAATGCCTGTCTGGATTGTTCAGACAGGCATTTATTGTTTTATATTGCTAAGAGATAATATTAGTTTTGTTTTCTCTTCAAATATTCAGTGGGTGCCATTCCGTATTCATCTTTAAAACATTGGCGGAAATAAGCAACACTACTGAAACCTGTCAAATCCGAAATCTCAGCTAAGGAATACTTCCCTTCATTGATAAGTTCCATACCTTTCTTCATCTTGATTTTACGGACATATTCATTGACCGACATTTCAGTCAGTCCTTTAATCTTTCGGTAAAGAGTAGAATGGCTCATGCACATCTTATCGGCAATAAACGCTACATCCATTTTCTCCATACTCAGGTTCTCTTCGATGATGGCGGTTACCTTATCCAAGAACTCTTGGTCTAGTTTGTTTAAGTTCTTTCGTTCATTCTCAATGTTCTTCTGTTCACTTTCCGTTTCGGGTATGGAAGTGATTACTCCTGCCGTTTTACGTCTGTTTTCCAGAATGTTGTTGATGCGGCTGTTCAGCAAACGGGCACTGAACGGTTTGGTAATAAACGAATCGGCTCCTGCGGCATAGCCCTCTTCCTTATCTTGAAGAGTATCTTTAGCTGTAAGCAAGATGACCGGGATGTGGCTGGTACGCATATCTTCTTTGATATGACGACATAGTTCAATTCCGTCCATCACCGGCATCATGATGTCGCTGATGATGATATTCGGAATCTGGCTTTGTGCAATATCCCATCCTTCTTTTCCATCTGCAGCCGTCAAGACTTCATACATTTCTTCAAACGAACTTCGTACATATTCGCGGATATCCCGATTGTCTTCCACGACCAGAATAATCGGTTTCCCATCTTCTGATTCTACAGAAGCAGGTTGTTTGTTTTCGTCTTCAGCTTTATGAACTTCTTTAGTAACCTGGCGTTCTGCATTAGGATAAGTGTTTTCTGTAAGTAGTTTTAATGTAAACTTACTTCCTTTTTCCACCTCACTTTCCACTTCAATGGTTGCCTGATGCAAATCTGCCAGTGATTTTACCAGTGCCAGGCCAATACCTGACCCTGAAGCCTGATATTTCCCTTGTCCTTGATAATATCGTTCAAAGATATGATTCAAAGACTCTTGGGAGATACCATGTCCGGTGTCTTCCACACTGATAGTTGTATATTTAACCCCGTTCTCCTCATTGCTTGCCAAGGCAAGTGTTATATCGCCTTTGGGAGTATATTTTAAGGCATTCGACATCAGATTATCGATAATAATAGTGATAATCTCGTGGTCATAATAAATCTTGGTATCTTGCGTTTCTACATTGATGTGAATATTTACTTCCGCATTCTGGTTTAATTCTTTATATTTGATGCCTATTTCTTGTACCAGTAGTGCCAGATTATGATAACCTACCTTTAGCTTTCTGTTTTCTGTCTCCGTTTTTCTAAATTCCAGAATCTGATTAATAAGGTTCAGTAACCGGTTGGCACTGTCACGTATAATACTGATCTTATTGGCCTGTCGTGGAGACAGCGTTTTGTCAGCCAGCAAGTCCTCTAGTGGTCCGAGAATCAGGGTTAGAGGAGTGCGTAATTCATGAGTGATGTTAGTATAGAAACGCAGTCGTTCATTATTCAGCTTCTGATCATTCTCGTGCTGGTGATGTTCCAGATTCAAACGACTTTCCAGTGCCAGTTTACGCTTGTAGAAGCGCAAGATTGCAAACAGTATAAGGGCAATGAGAATCGTATAAAGTAGTTTAGCATACCAGGTAAGCCAGATAGGAGGAGCAATTGTAATCTGGAGAGAAGTAAACTTCTCGCCCCATGGCTGGTTTCTCATTTTGGCTTTTACCTTAAATGTATATTCTCCAGGCTGTAGGTTCCGGAATGTAATCCGGTTTTCATCGCCTGTTTCAAACCATGTCTTACCTAATCCTTCCATGGTGTAGGCATATTCTACCTGAGGGGTTTGTGAGAAGTCCATCACACTGAAAGAGACTGTAAAAGTACTATTCTGGTAAGATAAATCGACCTTGTCATTTACAATTGGGGCAAGAGTTCCTTTACTACTTGGATCTGAGTTACCATAACTTTTGACTCCTGTAATTTTTACAGGAGCTATCTGTATGTCTTCTGTGGTTTGCTCTGGGTTAAAGTAGCAAGCTCCATTCTGTGAGCCAAAAAACAAATACCCATTTTTATCCTTGCATACTGAGCCATCCATAAAGTCCCCTCTGGGTACTCCTTGGTGCCAGGTATAGTTTAGAAATCTTTTTTCGTCACTTTTCCATTGAGCAATTCCTCCGTTGGTGCTGAGCCAGATGTTTCCTTTTTCGTCTTCTATGATACTTCTGACATTTTCATCAATTAGCCCTTGATTGTGATTGTAGATTTCCAGTTTAGGGTTACTTGTATCACTGATATGCGCGATACCAGCACGCGTTGCAGCCCATAAACCTCCTTTTGAATCAATATATAATGAGTTGACCGCATTCGAACCCATACCATTGGATGTATCGAAGCGCATGATTCGTTTTCCTTCTGGTGAAAATACAATAAGTCCTTTACCAAATGTGCCCAGCCATAGTTTCCCTTGACGGTCTCGCTGGATACCGTGTATCATGATATCTGGGAGCTGTTCGTTTATTTCCTTTTCTTCGTCGGTCTTTCCATTTTTATATGAATATAGTCCGTTTTGTGTGCCAATCCATATTTTGTTGTCTTCCTCATAAAAGCAACAAATATCGGCTCTTCTGTCTTCCATTTCGATTCGGGTAATTTCTTCAGTGTGTGGGTCACATGTTAATATCCCGTCTTTATATAGCCCTAACCAAAGAACTCCTTTTTTGTC
>NZ_DBEXBB010000093.1:0-18436 GCF_048170425.1 Phocaeicola sp. | reverse complement strand
AATCTTGTTCCCTCCATC
Source organism: Phocaeicola sp. (assembly GCF_048170425.1). GTDB lineage: Bacteria > Bacteroidota > Bacteroidia > Bacteroidales > Bacteroidaceae > Phocaeicola. The sequence continues at coordinate 18,418 of NZ_DBEXBB010000093.1, read as the reverse complement.
CGCTTCCTTTATGAAACTATTAGTCGCCCATGAACCTCCTTGATACTTCCAAGACTCTGGTTTTCCTGTATCATTCAGAAACGAAACTTTTAATCCAGCCATCCTAAGTTCTGCCGGAACTTGGGCAATCGCCGTTGAAAGGTCGTAGCGGTTCGTTCCTCCAGTACCAGAAGTTGGATGAAATACAGACACATTGTATTCAGCAGTAGCTTTCTTAGCATAGTCTTCTACTTTTTCCAGCTCATCCTTTGTCGCATAACCAGCATCTACAGTTCCGCGGAACTTCCAGCCGGGGTTTTGGAAGCTGAATACCTTGCCGTTATCTGCGGAGTCTGGTTCTGACTGGTTGTAGATGTTCACCAGCATGCCGCGACGGAGAAGGACGCCTTTGTCGTCCTTCGGTGCGGTGGAGTCTGCTTCCATGGCTGACACGGATGTGTAGGTTTTGCGGATTCCCAGTGAGCTTCCGTTAATCTCCACATTCTCGATGTATTCTACTATGTCGTTGCTCAGCTGGCCGACTTCTTCCGGCGTTACTGAGTCTATCTTTGTCTTTTCTGCGAGCGCGATGGCGCGTTTTTTTAATTCTGTTGCTGTCATAATTACTGTGCTGCTTGATATAAACCATACAAATAAGCTGTTGCTCCACTTTTTGCAATAGACATTGTACCAACTCCCTTGTATATTGTATTGTCATTAGCAGTTGCTATTACAATGTATTTTTGGTCTGTCTCTGATACAATCTCTAATACAAATTCTATGTCTGTAGTCATGCCTTGCCACTGTCCGTTATTGTACATACTTTTTGCAAGGTTGTTAGTAATAAGACGTGTCATTTTATGCACTCTAACAGACTTATATTCTTTTAATTTTGCAATAATATCATTCAAAGATGAAGAGGAACCGTCAATTAATTCTGTATAAGCCTGTGTCTTTTTTTTAAGAGTTGAAACATCTTCTTCCAATGAAGGAAGTCTAGTGCCAGAATTATATGATTCAAGTGTTGATACTTTACCTTCCAGGTCAGTAACTCTTCCATCTGCTTTTGATGCAGTTTTCAGGTCAATCCAAGCCACTGCGCCGCTGGTATCCGTACTAAGGTATGCTTCATACTGTTTCTTCACCTTGTGAACCTGCTGGTTCTCGAACGTTCTTTCATCCGAAAGAACCTCACGAAAACAAAGTTTGTTACTTCCGATGGCTCCCAGCGCAGGAACCTGGTACAGCTTACCTGATATAACCACGCCACCTTCCACTACATTCGTCTTTCCACTGTCAAGGCAGCCCCACAATATGCAGTTGTCTCCGTATGTGCGGACCGCTGTATCAATCATGTTTTTAAGGCTGTTCTGCATAAACGACAAGTCGTCTGCCCATACATCTTGTCCGCCGTCGTAAGTCACTAAGTAATCATTCATAATCGTAAATGTTTATTGTATAAACCCGTCCTGCGGGCTTGTTATATTCTACTATATTTTGTATTTCTTCTATTCTGTCTTTCAGGTAAGAAGGCACGTTCACAATAAATTTAAGCTGACCATTCTCTGTGCCATTTTGCAGATAAGTATGCTTCTGAGAACCTTTATAATAGAAGTAACAGCTAGGAGACTCATTACGAAGATAAACAGAACGGTATAATCCTGTTATATCAGTGATATAAATATCCTTATTCTGCAACAGGAAGTAATCATTCAGTGCCTTCTCGATGTAGATTACCTGGCCGTTCACGCTCAGCCGGCTGTCGCACAGATCACGATACTTCATCAGTTCATCGTGAAGGTACGATATGGGCAGCGTGAGCACCTTCAGAAACGCAAACATCTTCTTCTTCCTGAGAGGAGGAGGAAGAAGAAGAAACGCAAATTTGAATATGTCAATTTTGTACCACATAAGTAATCGTATTAGATAATTCTTCCGAAATGAAGCAGCCGGACTCTGCCGTATAGTTGTTACCAGTCACCACCGTGTACGAGCCGGTGCTTGTCTTTGTCTGCACGGTACCCAGTTCCACGTCGGTCACTCCCTGCACGTTCTGTATCGCGTCTACGCACTTGGTCTTGTTGAATGTTCCTCCGTACACGATTCCGGCCAGATAGGCGTTAATGGCATCCTCTACGGGTTTTCCTCCACCGTCTATGCGTGTGCCGTCTGAGGTGAGTATCTGAGGGTCGTAGTACACCTTTACGGCAATCTTGATTTTGTCGGCCGGAAGACTGCGTATGCTGAGGAATACACCTGCTATTTTAACGCTATTCATATAGCTTTTAAAAGCCGTTAGAACGTCTTCCGAAAGCGGTGTGGGAAGGTTGTTTTCCTGACCGGATACAAGTATCTGTATCGTGTTGCCTGCATCCTGTACGGCACAGTATTTTACCACCTGCTTGGCCGTGTCAGCCACCGGATAACGGAAAGCGTGCGTCTGTTCGTCATACTCCAGCGCGTCGCCGTACTGGAAAGCGAGTGCCTGGGCGTGATACCAGCGTACGGTAGGAACGATGCTCTGTGCAATTCGTTCGTCTACGTCCTGCTTGTGTGCATCAAACATGACTTCCAGAGCATAGGCACAGGCAGCCACGATGTAGATAAGAATATTCTCGATGGATACGGTGCTGAAGGTGTTTTCCCATGTGGCATCTTCTCCAGTGATGTTATACGCTTCGCGCAAGGTGTTGTCCTCCATGAAGCGGTCGGTCATCGTCTTTTTAATTTCTGCGATTGTTCTTGCCATAACTACACAAATTCTTTGGTGAATTGTTCCGTAAATATCTTCAGCCGCACCTCGCTGTCGGATGTTTCGGAGGTAGCGGGCGACACATTGTTAGCCTTGCAGTATTCCTGCATTTCCCGGTTTATAACTACGTCCGGCACACTGACCGTCATGCCGGGCGTAAGTTTTTCCGTTGGGCTTATGTCGTTCTCGCGTGCCAGGATGAAGACCCCTGCGAGGTCTCCATATTCCTGTATGGCGATGTCGGCGAGTGTCTGATTAGGTAGCACCGTCACGTTCATGTCTTTTTCCTCCACATTATCCTTATGAGTATCAGTATCGCGCCTGCCCATATGATTGCCGTCGTGTACCATGGCTTAGACTCCTTGCGTTCCGCTTTCACGGTAGACACTTCCTGCTCTATCTGCTGCATCCGGTTCTGTATGTTCGTGATTTCCGCATACATGGTTTCTATCTTCGTATCGGTCTGCGAGGTATCCCTTCTCTCTTCCTGGGTGCTGCTGTTCACAGATCCCGTCGTTACGCTGGTAGGATATTGCTTTCCGGTAGAATCAGGCGGTGAATACTCCGTGCGCTCCCAGCTTGCCGTAACCTCCTCCAGCTTCTGCCACCAGCTGGAGGAAAGTTCCTTAATCATCTCCTGCGTATGCTGATAGGCACTGTCCGATACCTGCGTGTCGGTCTTCGTATCCGTCTGCTTGTCGGTGGTGGCATCCAGCTTCATGGGAGGCTGCGACTTGCAGGCTGTCAGCATCAGTTCCAGGGCTACAAGCAGCAGAAAGCTTTCCATCCACTTGTAGGCCTTTTCGAGTAGTCTTTCCATCATAACAGTATCAGGTTAATAAAAATGATAATGAATCCGGTTATTTCCATCCAGAACGCGGGCCTTGCATATACTATCTTGCTCCACAGATCTGACTTTACATTATCGGCCATCACGTGCCGCACGATGTAGGCTATCGGAAGAAGCCAGGTAATCAGGAGCCAGGGATTCGTACATGCCACCCACGCCTGCGTACTGAGCAAAAGAAGTGCGGTACCGCAATAATGGATAATTCCTTCCGTTCGTTCCTTGAATCGTGGTGAAAGTGTAATGATTATCATTCCAAGTAATGCCAGGAACACGAGGAACTGAATGTTTTCAGGCGTGCGTCCTACTGCTGACACGAAGAAGGTAAATCCGTTAAGCCCCAGGCAGACGGAAAACCATTTCGGGTGCTCCAGCCGGTAATAGGTTTCAGAAATTGAATAAGGAATACCGCCTGTCTTGTAGATTACCACTGCGGTATAGATGGCGAAAATCAACGCCGATATGATTCCGAAGATTGTTTCCATATTGATTCTTTTTAAAGTTCTACAAAGCTTTCCATCCATCCAGCACATCCTGCTGCACAGCCGGAATACCGTTTTCCACCAGGCTGATAGCAGAAGCAAAAGCGCACATCGTCGCCTGGTCGTTCACATCGGGTTCGAATGTGGTAGGCACCTGCATTTCCCTGCACACGGCTGAGATGTAGCCCGATGTGTGATTCTCCGTAGCGGGTGCCCAGCGGTTGATGTAGTCCGCAATGGTGCGGCATCCGTGCAGACGGTGGTAGTTCTGAAGCGTGCGGATCAGTGCGCGATACCCCCACATGGGAGCGATGAACTGGAAAAATGTTCCGTCCGTCTGTTCCTGGCGAAGTCCCTGCCATTTGTCTTTACTCAGCCGGATATTCCCCGGATTATTGTTGCGTAAACCTCTTGGTAACTGTGTCATTTTGTTTCCTCCTCTTTCTTTTCTTGGTCTAAAAATTGTTGTAAATAAGGTATCTTCCGTACCACTTCGAAGCTAAGCACATAATACATGAAGTTCAGCGGCCTGGAGTGAGGGAACAGCTTGCGCATGTTCCGAAGTGTGTTCACCCCGTAGAAGTAGCACACGGCATACACGATGCCTGTAATGCACTGCAAAGCCCCGTCCAGGTTCTTCATTTTCTCTCCGATAATGTAGATGCTCAGCACGATTACATAGAACACGAATGTTTCTAATAGGCAGTGAAAGAACTTCCGGTTGTTGAAACGCTCGTGTTTGGCCACAATGCCGGCAATGAGTCCGGCCAGACAGTTAATCGCGAAGATGAAGAAGATGACAAACACCATGTCCTTCACCGGTGCAAAGTATGCCAGCGTGATACTGAATAGCGTAGCCAGCATGTTTTTGATTCCTGTAATGATTTCCATACTTTCAGTTTTCATTTTTCGTCACATTAATAAGTCGCATCCACGCTGATACCGGAGTTCGTCACCGTCACTTTGTTCACCTTCTGTCCGTCTATCTCCAGCTGCTCCCTTATCTCCGTACGCCATGCCAGCGGGTCATGATCCAGCAGCATGTCAGATATTCCTACGCCTACAGCAGGATTCTCTTTAATCTCGCCTTTGTACAGTCCGATAATGAGAGCCTGGTTCTGATACAGCACATTCCCGACAGTCAGTCCCGAACGGATTTTCCCGTCTGTGCCACGTTGTGGACGTATCATCAGGTCGTAATTTTCTTCTATTAATATCCCTTTCATCAGTGCGTCACTTTCGTATCTTCGTAATCACTTTTATTCAGTTCGCTTGCCTTTGAGGTCACCGCAGCGGCAGTTCCTGTCTGAGCAGTGGCAGAACCGGTTGTGCTCACCTGGTGAGTGTGGTTGTTGAACGTACGTACCAGTTCGTTAATCTTCTGGGTAAGCGATTCAATGTTAATCAGTCCTCCCAGCTTCCCTCCGTTGATGGTAATGCTTTCCACTTCATCCACGGCCAGCACCACAAGCAGGGAAAGGTCATTCGAAAGACTTCCTACCACTACCGCCGTGCCCACCTTGGGAACTATGAGCAGATGGCTTTCATTATCCGCGAGCGAAGCACGCAGCCTTACACCCTCCACATCGAGCGTGCCGAAAGTTACCGTGCAGGTAGTTCCTTCCACACTCTTTACGATGCCCTGCCAGATGGTAATCTCCTTTCCGGAACCCATCATCTGCATCAGGTTATCACGCAGTCTTCTGTATTGGTCCATATCCGTCAGCTTAATCTAATACCCAGTTCTATCGTTCTCTTTCCACCGTCCCGGCTGAATTCCGTAGTGACCGCACGCACGTAGTATCGTCCGTCCTTGTAGTCATAGTCCGGGTCGCGAAGCTCGGCCCCGTATCCCGGCTCACAGTAGGGAATCATCCAGGTGGTAATCGTTCCGTCATACCCATCGAAGGAAAGACGTTTCACCTCCGTTTCTCCTCGCTGCTTCATCGACGCATCGTCACTGCTGGCAGAACGTATCTCCACGCGGTCGCCTCCGGTAGCACCCACTTCGTATTCCTTCACCTTTCCGTCCGGCAGAAGTGCTTTCACCACTACACGCACCTTCCGGTCTTCCGCACGTCGGTATGTCAGGTCGCACGACTCCACGTTTAGCGAAAAGTCGTAGTACACCTCTTCGCCTATCTTCGTGGCGGGCGGATGAATGTGCAGCACGTTGCCTTGCAGATAGATGTCTGCACCGCACTCTTCCTGCACCTTCTTCAGCACATCGTATCCCGTAGCGGTGTGTATCACAAACTTCTCATAGCTCCAGGTGTAGTCGCAGTCAATTTCGTATCCACCGCCTACGCCATCTACCACCTTTTTCAACAGTGTATCGAGCGACACGTTTTTCAGCACTTCATCCGGAACAGGCACACGGAACTTGAAAAGGTCGTCTTCACACTCCAGCGTAATGCTTCCGTTATCGGTTCCTATTCGCTGAAGGTAGCCGGAAAACTCCTCACGCAGTCCGGTTTCCGTGTATCCAATCTTCACCGACACACGGTCGCCGCGCTTGATCATGCTTTCCACCTCCAGCGCCTTGTTATATTCCGATGCAGGAAGGGTGATTACCGCCGTGTCTGCCAGCAGCTCCACACTGCGATGTATTTCCACCTTATCCAGCATTCCCAGACGGAAATCACCTACCTGTATGTCATATCCCATCGTGTACATGTCACCTGTTGTGATTCTTCAGTAAAAGCTTGTATGTGTCGTCGCTGTATGCGTTGATGGTGTACTGCTGGTTCTGTATTCCCTTCGTGAACGGGAAATCATAGCTTTCTACTACAATCTGGTTGATGCTGAATATTTCGAACAGCGGGCAGCGCACCTTCAGTTTGGCAGCCTCGCAGAAGTTACGAAGCTTCTGCACATCGTCACGCGGATAGTCGTCACGCTTCTGGTCCATCAGCGCACCTTCTATCTTCACCTGGTAATCGTCCTGTGTCCAACGTTCCTTGATGGAACCCCTTATCTTGCCCTTAGACACCTGACGACGGACGATAATGTTTCGTCCGGTCAGCGTAATCAGCGGCTCGATAGGAACCAGCCACCAGTCTTCCTGTTCCACCAGAGATATTTCCAGCGGAAAGCGCATCGGAACGCCCAGCGCGTTGGTACGTACCATATCCTCCAGCTCCGCTTCTTCCAGCATCATCAGTTCGTCGTATTCCGACGGGTCCTGACGCGTTACTACCGGTTGATTGAAGAGCCAGTACGGAGGCACTTTCAGCCCGATGGTACGTGCGGCAATATTTCCTAATATGAATTTACTTACACTCATCTTGCGCTCGACATTGCGGTTTCCAGACTTCTGTTCATAGCTTCCAGCATCACACGCTGTAATTCAGTGGTATCGGTCTTATCCATCATCGTCACGTTCAGGTAATCGAAGAACTTGGTAATGTTTACGGTTATCTGCGTGTTCCTGGTTCCTCCGGCGGTAATTTCGTTGGCCTTTCCTCCATCGGATGCAGGTACCGTTCCGGGTGTTCCGTTTGTGCCTGTTCCTGAAGGTGAAGTGCCTGCCATGGCTTCAGGGTCGGATATAGCAGCCTCCTTGGCTTTCTGACGGCTCTGTTCACGACGGCTGTATTCATTATACCATACCGTAGTATTCTTTACCGTCTTTGCACCCGACTGTATCAGCTTGTTTACGCTTTCTCCTCCTACCAGCTTTCGGGTAGCTTCGTTTGCCGTTTTCCAGGCACCTTCAAAGTCACCTTTCACCAGCTTCACAAGAGCCTTACCTACAGCGCCGATACCTTCCACTATATCCCAAAAACGGTCTACAAGGAAAGTGCCGATAGCTTCGCCAAAACCTTTAATGGTATCCCATGCCGTATAAATGAAAGCACGGAATCCGGCAAACTTGTTCCAGCAGTAAACTACGGCAGAAGCAAGTGCAAGAACTCCCGCTACAATAAGCCCTATTGGATTCATTGACATAGCAATGTTCAGCAGCTTCTGTGCCTTTTCGGCTGCAATTAAAGCGGTTACCTTTGCCCACTGAGCGATAGTCCACCCTTTCAGTATGCCTGTGCTGATAAACATGTAGGTATTATATCCTGCCCATGCAGCTGTAAGAGGAATAACAATGCTCAAAAGCCAGTCCATATTATTACCAATCCATACCACCATGCCAGAAAGTGCCTTAATAACAGGAGTAGTAAGCCGGAGAATAGCGCTCAGTCCGTCCATTGCAGGGATAAGAGCAGGCTGGATAATCTGATACATCTCCAGCAACTTCTGGTTAAATTCTCCCAGTAGCTGCTGCCATCGTCCAAAAGGAGTCTTAGCTATTTCGTTGGTCATGTTGTAAAACTTACCACCTTCTCCGGTAGCACGCTGAAATGCCTGACGCAACATCTCAAATGAGATATTACCTTTTGACATCTCATCACGAAGCTCACCGACAGACTTTCCTGTAAGCGCCGACATATCCAGCAGTGGGTTATAACCGGCATTAATAAGCTGAAGCAAGTCCTGACCTTGCAGCTTACCCGCAGCGGCTACCTGACCAAACACCAGGGCCAGCTGCGACATACGGTTCTTGTCGCCCATGGCCACATCACCCAGCATCTTCAGGTCACCCATCACGTTTTCCAGTGACACGCCAAAGCCCAGCATGGTCTTTGCGGCTTCCTGTGTGCCAAGACGGTCGTAAATGGTTTCATCGGCATACTTGTTAATCTGTCCAAGCAGCGTGGAACCTTTCTCCATGCTTCCCGTAAGTACATTAAAGCTTACTGCCGTCTTGTCGGCATCCATACCCAGTTTTGCCACCACGCCGACTCCTGCCGTTAGTGCTACAATGGGATTCGTAAAGAATTCCGCACCCGGCAAAGACATAATAGCCGTCCGCAGCCGTCCGCCTATCGTGGTAGATAAGCGGTTGGCCGAACGGTCGGCAGCGTCCAGACGTTCCTGTATACGGGTAACTTGTCCTATTACCCCGTTGTCACGGCTTCGTATGTCTATAAGGAATTGTAGAATGTTCATAACTTGTTGGCTTTAGCTTCTTGTTTTCGGATGTCGGCCAGCTGGGCTATCGTTTCGGCCCACTGTTCATCGCTCAGCGTGTCAGGGTCAAGATGCAGGTAATACCTCAACAGCGTGTTGTGATAGCCAATCCAGTTGGCTTTCACACTTCCGTCTGCACGGTCTACAACTTTTTTAATTCGGCCTCCTTCGCCTCCATCATTCCCTGAATCTTTTCAGCCACAGCGAAGAAGTAGGCATCATCGTCCCTCATATCCTTGTCACCGTCAATCCAGCAGTTATTCAGCAGGGCCTCATTCATTTTTACGGCATCCTTACCGCCTGAACTGGCAGCCAGCGCATACGACAGGTCTTTCCGGTTTGGTTTGCGCAACACACACTTCTTATCTTCTACCGTAATTTCAAACACGTTGTTTTCACCGTGCTTTTCTTTCCACTCTTTGAGCTGTTCTTCTGTATATTGAAACATCTTTAAATACTGTTTAAAAGGGGTTATACATAATTGTTCTTGATGTTGAGAGCGATTCCAGGAAGCTCATGTTCTGAAAACTTGTCGCCCTGGTTCATACCTTTTGGAACTTCCGTGATTTCGTTTCCTTCAACCAGATCCGTTTTAATCACATCTCCTTTAGAAGGATTACCATAGGAAACAACCACATTGAATGAGGCATCCAGCACATCGCCACCTGAAGCGGCTTCAATGGCCTCCAGTTCACTCTGCAAAAACGTTAGGCTTGTTTCGTACGACTTGTTACCTCGCTGGATGCTGTGCGGCTTGTTTCCCTTTGCGTACAGCGCTTCCTTTTCCTGTTTCTTTACGTAGGAAATAGCGCGAATCTTAGTCACGGGACGCCCTGCCACGATGGCCGTAATATTGCTCCATTCGTATTCTTTACTGTTAAATATGTCCATAGTCGTTATGAGTTAATCTGTACATCAAATCCAAGTTCTACCTCAATCTGTCTTGCGTATCCATAAGGACGCACTTTGAGCGTCATCTTGATGGTAGATGTAGACAGTACGTTCTGCGTCGGGTCAATGTAGCAGGTAGCACCGCTTTCACCGGCAGAAGTGTCCGCACTCAGTTCACCGTTAGCCGTCATGCTGGAGTTGATGGCACCTTCCACAGCTGCCTGCCAGCTTTTCAGGATTCCGGCCTGCATGGTTCCGTCCTGGTTTACGTAGACTTCATCGAGAAGGTAATCCAACAGCGTGTCGTAGGCAATGCGGTACGCCTTGTCAATCACACGGCGGTGAGCGATATGTGCGTAGTCGTCGGTAGGATCTACGCACAGACGGTCGTCCGTGTAGAAGTAGCCGGAACGGCCCACATGAATACGCGGAGTAATGTAACCTTTGTCGTAGATGGTAGCCACATCGTCCATGCTGTCTTCCACGGTGTTCTCACCGATATACATCACGGTGGGATACAGCGAACCGTCTCTCACACGTCCTATGTTACGCTGCACGGGGCTGGATGCCACACGCCCTGCAAAGATTCCCATAGCCGCACCTTCACTGTCCGACTCTGTATCGCCAATCACGATGCACACGCGGTTGTCTTCCCCATCGGACAAGTCTTTCAGCGATTCCGCATCCTTGTAGCTTCTTCCTTCCAGTGCGATAAAAATAGGCGCATAGAGTTCCGTAGTAGCCCATTCTGCCAGCGCCTGCGCCTTAGGCAATGCAGTAAACACGTCAGGGTCGAGTCCTTCCGTAGCTTCCACTTCTTCCGCATCCGGGTCGCGAGCAATGACCAGCGCACGAAGCTCACCTTTCTGGCTTTGCAGCAGACCGCGTAACGGTCCGCTGTCCTTGTCGCACAGATCGGTCATTTTCGTAGTCTTGGCCACCGCATACACTACCACTTTCGTACCTTCTTCCGCTTCCTGGTAGAATTCCTGTACCATCTTATACAGCCCGGCGTTGTTTTCTTTTGTCACGCCAAGGGCTTCCAGTCCGGTAAGGCGGTAAATCGTGTAGGGAGTATTCAGCTTGAATGTTTCGGATACAGCTGTTCCCCCGCACACCAGTGCCAGCAGGCCGTCCTGGCTTTCGGCTACCGTGCCAAGCTGACCTGTCAGAAACTTAATGGAGATTTTGGGTAATGCCATACGCGTTCCTCCTATTATTCTGCTGCATCCTGTACCAGTGCGTACACACCTTTCTTGTCGTTGCGACGGATGGTTCCACCCACACGAACAAGGAAGGAATAGATGTCACCGTAATACAGCGGGTTATCCATGTCATCAAACACTTTCACTTCCCCCAAGGCACGACTCAAGCTGTTCATGTGCCATGCCAGTCCGGCTGCATTATCAGTTGCAGCACCGGAAGCATTCCACTTTGTCAAAGTACCTCCTGTTGCATAACGAAGTACCTGCGAACGCTGCATTACGTTGAAAGAAAACAGTTTTCCCAACACACCATTCTGTGCATCCGCAGATGCAAAGAACGCACGCTGGTCTCCTTCCGTCAAGTCGTCGAGTAATTGTGCATACATGTATGCATCAAGAAGAAGGTAACGTCCTTCCTGTGGAATGTTGTCGGCATTAAACTTGACCATCAGATTCAACACGTCAGCTTTTACCAACGCCTTACGGTTTCCTGTTGCAGTTTCTGTATGTGCTGTAACTGTTTTTGAACCAGATGTACGCACAAAGTGGCTACTATCAGGAGACCAGTTATACAACATTTGTTTAGATGCTTCTTCAATCAGCTGAGCACGGTCTTGACTGATAACGCTGTTACGCTTGTTGTAGCTAAGTTCCACCGTTTCTGCATGAGGAATATAGATAGGGTCAGTAGTCAATTCGTTCAATGTGTATTCTACATCCACATCCGTACGTTTTTTCGCCGTAGCCGGTACTGTAGTACGGTTAATCTCTACTTTACTTGGTGCACCCGCATTCGGGATGTGTACTTTTTTCCCCTGGTTAACGTACATGTCATCGTTAACCGCCTTACTCATAAATGAGTTGTCGGCAAACAGACCTTCGATGATCGTGTTCTGCCAAAGTTCTTTTAGAATAGCCATGTTACTTTCCAAATTTTTCGTTAAACTTCTGTTTGTACAAATCCGGATACTGGTTCTTCAGCTCAGCCAGTCTTTCCGCCTTGTCAATCTCATCCCAGCTCATGTTAACCAGGTCGTTCTTCCCGGCACCGCCAGCACCTCCTCCGGTATGCAGAAAATCTTCTACCTTCACTGTGCCTTTCTTCGGCATTTCTTCAATCGCCTTGCGGGTGTTTGCTTCGTCAGACATCATCAGGTTCAGAAATACAGGCACCTGCTCTTTGGTCAGTTTGCCTTCCGCTACCGCCTGATTCAGGAAAGCCTGGTGTGCGGTTTTCTTGCTTTCCGCAATCTGGTTAGTAAGTTCTGTTACCCTTGCTTCCAGAGCAGGCACCTTGGCTGCCTGATTTTCCATCGTAGTGATGTGACGCAAAATTTCTTCTTCACTTGCCATGTTGGCAAATGAGGAATGTTTCTTCAATTCTTCCAATAAAGACATATCTCTTGTTTTTTGTGGCTCGTTGAGCCGGTTCATAAAATAGTTATATACTTCCGTGTTGGTAGCGTTTTCGCTCAGTGCCTCTCCGGTGTCTACTATACCGTCAATAAGGCCCATCTCCAGTGCTTCGCTGGCCGAAATCCAGTGTTCCGACCCGTCGAAATACTTCTTCCTCACTTCTTCCGCATCCATCTTGCAGCGGCTGGCAATCATGCGCGAAAGGTCATTTTCGAGCGATTCGGCCAGATCGGCCGCTTTCCGCAGTTCGTCGGCGTTTCCGTAGCTACCGCCCGACACGCGGTGCAGCATGATGCGCGCGTATTTGTTCATGTAAAGAGGCTTTCCGCACAGTGCGATGATGCCCGCAATGCTGGCAGCCAGCCCGTCTATGTATATATTCACATCAGCATCCACGGTGCGCAGCGCATTGTAGATGGCAATGCCACTGAAGACATCGCCACCATTGGAATGTATGTGTACGTCGATTTTGCCGTATGCAGCAGCCAACTCCATCAGCTCGGCCACAACGCGCCCGCTGTCTACCTTTTCTCCGTTTCCTACATTACCGTACATCAATACGCTAACCGTTCCCTCACCGGGTATCTGATTTTTGAAAATCTTATCCATTGTTCCGCTTTTTTCTCTGTGGCAAAATTCGCAATTCCCCGTAAGGTGCAGAAAGCTGTTTTTCAGCGTGCTACGATAATGTGGCATGATGAAAACCTGCTTTCACGCTCTCACCTTATTACAAGAAATTTGCTCCGTAATGAATTAATTATCGACTATGGCAGAATTGAAAAGTGAGCAGAAAAAGATGCTGGCACGCGAAATCTACCTGCTCGGAAGCTACACCTACGAGGAGATAGCGCAGAAGGTGGGCGCACAGCGTCAGACCATCAGCCGATGGGCTAAGGCCGGAAACTGGGACAACCTAAAGGCCGGAATGACCGTGACACGCGAGGCGATACTGAGCAGAATGTATCAGCACCTTAATAACATGAATATGGCCATTCTGGAGCGTGAACCGGCCAAACGTAAGCCGGATACGAAAGAAGCCGACGTGATGGTAAAGCTGGCATCCGCCATCAAAAGAATGGAAACAGATGTAGGCATTAGCGACATCATCAGCGTGGGAATGCGTTTCGGTGAGTTCCTTCGCCGCATCGATCTGGAGAAAGCCAAAGAGTATGTAAAACTGTGGGACGTGTTCCTGAAAGAACAGATTAAGTGATATGGCTACCTACGAAGAAAAACAGAAGCTGAAGGAATGGGAAGAATACCGCCGCGACATTGAATGTGCCACACCCGTAGAGGTGAACATGACCGAAGCGGAGAAGACCAAGAAGAAAATGTATCTGGAGGCTCACCCCGTGGAATGGATACAGTATTTCTTTCCCATGTATGCCAAGTATCCTTTTGCCAAATTCCAGATTAAGGCCATTAAGCGCATACTGGAACACGAAGAATGGTTTGAAGTGCTGAGCTGGAGCCGTGAGAGCGCAAAGAGTACCATTGTGATGTTTTGCGTGATGTATCTGGCACTGACCGGACGAAAGAAAAACGTCATCCTGGCAAGTGCTACCGAAACCAGCGCGGAGAAGCTGCTACGTCCGTATAAGGCTAACTTTGAATCTAACGGACGCATCAAGGCTTTTTACGGTGAACAGCCTGTCATAGGCCAGTGGACCGACACGGAGTTTGTCTGCAAGTGCGGATGTGCGTTTACAGGCGTGGGCGCGGGTAACGCTCCCCGTGGTACCCGTAACGGTGCGGCCCGTCCGGATGTGCTGCTGGTGGACGACTTCGACACCGACGTAGACTGCCGTAACCCCGATACGCTGAACAAGAAGTGGAAGTGGTGGGAAAAAGCCCTGTATCCTACGCGTTCCGTGTCTGAGAAAACACTGGTTATCTTCTGCGGAAACATCATCGCCAAAGACACCTGCGTGGCACGAGCCGGTGCCATGGCCGACCACTGGGACATAGTGAACCTGGTAGACAAGAACGGAAAAAGCAACTGGCCCGAAAAGAACACACAGGAAGCCATAGAACGCATACGCAAGTGCATCAGCAAGGCGGCCTACGAGGGTGAATACATGAACAACCCAGTTACGGAAGGAAACATCTTCCACAACCTGCCCTACGGGAAAGTACCTCCGCTGAAGAAGTTCAAGTTTGTGGTAATCTACGGCGACCCTGCCTACAGCAACAGCAAGAACAAAGCCAGCTCCACTAAAGCCGTATGGGCGTGCGGAAAGATACGCAGCACCTTCTACATCATTAAGGGTTTTGTAGGCCGTGTCACGAATGCGGAGTACATCGACTGGTTCTACCAGCTACGTAAGTACATCGGAAGCCAGTGTACCGTGTACTGTTACCAGGAAAACAATACGCTTCAGGATCCTTTCTTTGAGCAGGTGTTCAAACCCCTTATCCGTGATCAGAACGAGCAACGGAAGGATAACCTGTACATCAAGGGAGACGGACGCAGCAAAATGGATAAGGCCACACGTATAGAGGCTAACCTGGAACCAATCGACCGGAACGGCATGTGGGTGTTCAATGAAGAAGAAAAGGATAACCCGCACATGAAGGAACTTCGCGAACAGTTCAGCCTTTTCGAGCTTTCCCTTCCGTATCCTGCCGACGGACCCGACTGTATAGAAGGATGCTTCAACATAATCAATGAGAAAATAAAAGAACTCGACCCCGGTGTGACCATCGGCTACAGCGAGTTCAAAGATAGTAACCCTTTTTCATGGTGATATGAACAACTTTATAGAACTTACCGACTACGATGCCACGATACACCGTGACATTCTGGACAGCCTGCTGCGCGAAGAATCCGGAAGCAGTGCCGTGATTGAAGTCTGCGAAAACCGTGCCATCGCCACCGTGCGCAGCCTGCTGAACAGCCGATACGACTGCGATGCCATCTTTTCCGCACAAGGCGAAGACCGTAACGTGCTTATCCTGAAAATCTGCCTTGACATTGCCGTGTATGAGATATTCTGCCAGCACAACCCTTATAAGATGTCAGACATCAGGAAAGAACGGTATGACGACGCGATGCAGTTCCTTCGCGATGTGCATGACTTTAAAGCCAACATAGAAGGACTTCCCGAACTTCCTGCCGAAACGCAGACCGACAACAGCCCCTGGCAGATAGCCAGCAACGAGCCGTGGAATCCTTACTTTTAATCAAATTTTAAAACCCTTTTAAACTATGGCCAGACCAAAGAAAAAACGCCGCATCACAGAAGGCGGATACACCCAGATAACACCTGCCTATACCACCGGACCATACGCCCGTGTGGAACCCGACATCATCCTACAGATGCCGGAACTGTTCTACTTCGATATGTCGTCCTACATCAGTGCGCTCAACGCTGCCAAAGCCATCTACTTCTACAACCGCACACGCCTGTATGACATGTACGAATCGGCCATGCTCGACCTTCACCTGGGCGGTATCATAGAAAAGCGGAAGGTGGGTGTAAGCCGCATACCTATCGAGTTCCGGCGAAACGGAAAGCCTGACGACAACGTGAACAAGGAAATCCGTTCGCCCTGGTTCCGAAAGTTTGTGAAGGAAGTGCTCATGTCTAAGTTTTACGGATACAGCCTGTTCCAGTTCTACCGTGGCGATGATGGATTCATCAACTACTACCATGTGCCCTACAAGCACTACGACCCCGTACGCCGTGTCATCCTGAAGTATCAGAGCGACACGGAAGGCATACCCGTAGATTCCTTTGAAAACATGCTGTTTGTGGGCGACAATCCGCGCGACCTGGGAATGATGGCCGAACTTCTTCCGATGGTGCTCTACAAACGCAGCAACTTCGGGAACTGGAAACAGTTCTGCGAAATATTCGGTATGCCCATACGTGAGTACACCTACGATGCAGGCGACGAAGAAGCACGCAGCCGACTGATTCAGGACGCACGCCGTCAGGGAGCCAACGCCGTGTACATCCACCCAAAAGAAAGCAGCCTGAACCTGATAGAGAGTGCCAACAAAAGCGGTACGGTAGACTTGTACGAACGCTTCAAAGATGCCTGCAATACGGAAATGTCCGTCCGCGTGCTGGGTAATACGCTGACCACCGATGCAAAGAGCACCGGCACACAGGCACTGGGTACCGTTCACCAGGAAGAAGAAGACATGCTGAAGGCAGACGACCGCGACTTTATTCTCGATGTGCTGAACTACAATATGACGGACATATTCAACGCACTGGGTGTAAACACGGAAGGCGGTGAGTTTGTCTACGTCAAGAACCGGAACCTGAATCCAAACCAGCAGGTAGACGTGATCCAGAAAGTGAAAGCCATGGGTGTGCCCGTGTCTGACGACTACATCTACGAAGTGCTGCTAATCGACAAACCGGAAGACTACGAACAGCAGAAAGCCGAAATCAAGGCGCAGGAAGAAGCCAACCGGAAGCTACAGCAGGAGATGGCCAACCAGATGGAAAAGCCGCAGGACACGGAACCGGCACGCAAGTCTGAACGCCGCATGAACATGGATAACGAGTCAAAAGCCTGGTACGAAAGGGCGAGAACCGACTTCCGCAACTGGTTGAGCGATTTTTTCGGAGTAGCCCCGAAAAAGAAAGACGGGGCTTTGCCGTTTTAATGGACAACCTCTACGGTGAGCGCTGCGGCGTGTGCGGAGGTTTTCATAATCAGCTGGAGCAGGGTATTGCATTCAGCAAGGAAGCTCTCACACAGATGCTGCGTGACATCTACGACGGGATGAACGTGCGCGACGACATACAGCGTGATGCGTTCGAAGAAACGCTTCGTCTGTTCAATGAGGCCACCGTAGAAGGGCTGTCTGCTTCCAGCTATCCTACAGGCGATGAACTGTTCCTGGAACAGCTTCGCACCAATAACGAAGTGTTCTCTGCTTTCCGCACTCACCGTATGCAGAATGACCTGGCCGCACAGCTTATCGACAAGGACGGAAAGCTGAAACCCTTTGAGCAGTGGCTTGACGATGTGCAGAACATTACGGATCATTACGTAGTGCGATGGCTTCGTACGGAATATGACACCGCCATACTTCGCGCCCATCAGGCAGCCGACTGGAAGCACTTCGAGGAATACAAGGACGTATTTCCGAACCTGCGGTGGATGCCTACCACTTCGCCCGATCCTGACATAGCGCACAAGCAATACTGGGAAGCAAAACTTACCCTTCCGGTAAACCATTCCTTCTGGACGCGACATCGCCCTGGTGATAGATGGAACTGCAAGTGCTCGCTCGAAGCGACCGACGAACCGGCCACCACCGGCGCAGTAGGAGACTTCAAGCCCGTTCCTTCCGTTCCCGGACTGGATAACAACCCCGCAGACGACGGAAAGCTGTTCAGCGACTCGCATCCGTATATCAAGGAAGCATATCCAGGAGCAGATAAGGCAAGTTCTAATATTATACAGATTAACTCTACTCAAGAAAAGTATATTCCTGTAAAAAGTGTAGAAGAAGCAGTATTGAGGTCTAAAAAGTATGGAGTTAAAAAATTTGATACAGGAGATGCTACAATAGAAGAAATTAACACTGTGTTAGAAGCATTATACGATGAAGCAAAACATATACCTGTAGAAATTAATGAATTCCAATTAAAACGTAATTTAAGAAGCATTAATACAAGACATGATATAGGTGGATATTATACAGATCAAGAAAGAAAAATTGCTATTAATCTTAGCAGTTTCGAAAAGAGTATATATAAAAAACCTATACCTTTTGAAGAACAATTAAATCGTTTTAATAAGACTTTAGATAGTCTGCATAGCCAGCTGAAAGATATACAAAGACGTATTAAAG
>NZ_DBEXBB010000092.1:0-10937 GCF_048170425.1 Phocaeicola sp. | reverse complement strand
CTTCCCAATACTTGGAAAAATACATGTGGTGGGAATGACGCGCATGGAACTGACGAATTACATAAAACGCAGATTGATTGATGAGGATTATATTAAAGACCCGATTGTAATTGTAAAATTCCTTAATTTTAAAGTATCTGTGGTGGGGGATGTAGGTTCACCGGGAGTTATTAATGTAAATTCGGATAGAATCACTATCTTTGAGGCTATAAGTCAGGCTGGTGATTTGGCAATAACAGGAAGAAGATATAATGTGACTGTAATCAGGGAAGAAAATGGGGAACGTGTTCCTTACTATCTTGATTTGCGTTCGAAGGATGTCTTTAAATCTCCTTGTTATTACTTGCAACAAAATGATTTGGTCTATGTAGAGCCTAACAAGAACAAGACAAGGCAGGGAAATACAAATCAATATAATAATATTACTACTTGGACAACATTACTTTCATTCGTAATGTCTATTGTAACTTTAATATTTGTATCGAAATGATGACGGAAAATAATCAACCGCGAAAGAAACAGGCCGACACGGGTCTGAATGTGATGGACTTCCTGAAAATTGCTTTGGCAAACTGGATGTGGTTTGTGCTTTCTGTGATTATATGCGGAGGATTGGCTTATTATAAGCTAAAGAAATCGCCTAATATATATTACCGTTCCGCATCCATTCTCATTAAAGACCAGGGTAGTGGTACGAGAACTGCTGATGCTTCGTCGGCTTTTTATGAAGTGTCAACTCTTAAAATGAATAATTCTATTGAAAATGAGATGTTGATATTCAAGTCGCAGAGACTTATGCAGGAAGTGGTAAAAAAACTTAATCTGGATGTTTATTATTCCATAAAAGGTAAGTTCCGTGATTTTGATTTGTATCATGAGTGTCCTGTTGTACTTTCATTTCCTGAGGTGAGGGATAATGCTTCTTTTTCACTTAAAGTAACTCCTTTAACGCAAAAGAAAGTGTCACTTTCCGGTTTTTCTTCTCCAACATGGAATGGAAAGGAAATCGTGGCTGAACTGAATGATACAGTGAATACTCCGGTGGGTAAGGTGGTAGTTACTCCAAGTCTGTTTTATTCAAAAGATAATTTTGGGTCGCAATATACTGTAACGAAAACCAATATAGCAGGAGCGGCTGCCAGATATAACGCGGCATTGCAAGTTTCGGTTATGAGTAACGGGGCAAGCATGATCAAACTTGGCATTTCGGATGTTTCTCCACGAAGAGCCGAAGACATTCTTAATACATTGATTGATGTTTATAACCAGGATGCTATTAACGATAAAAACCGCATATCGGTTAATACTGCAAATTTCATTAACGAACGTCTGATTATTATTGAGCAGGAGTTGGGAGGAGTGGAATCGCAGATTGCTACATTCAAAAGTCAAAACAGGCTTACCGACATTGCTTCGCAAACCGGAACATTCATGGAGGCTTCAAGCAGATACCAACAGGAAGGTGTGGCAATGGAGGGGCAACTTGCTCTTACGAAGTATATAAGGGATTATTTGGTGGATCCTACTAAAAGTAATGAATTGATTCCTTCTAATACCGGTATCTCTGATGTAAATATCGAAGGACAGATATCACAGTATAATGCTTTGATGTTGCAACGCGACAAGTTGCTTTCGAACAGTAGTACGAAAAATCCGGTAGTGATGGATATGAATAATACTTTGGCGGCAATGAAGCAAACTATGATCCGTACTGTTGATAACCTCATTGCGGCACTTAACATGAAGCTTAATAATATAAAGGGTGAAGAGGAAAGAGCTTTGAGGCGTATTGCGGCTGTCCCAAGTCAGCAGAAGTATGTTCTGTCCGTGGAACGCCAACAGAAAATCAAGGAGTCTCTTTATATTTATTTGCTCAACAAGCGTGAGGAGAATGCATTAACACAGTCTATGGCGGAAACAAATGCCCGTATCATTGACCCTGCAATGGGTAGCAATGCGCCAATTTCGCCGAACGGGCAACAGATATTGATGATTGGCATACTGGTTGGTCTGGCTATACCGGCTGCGATATTGGTTCTTATGAGTCTCTTAGATACAGCAGTACGAACAAAGAAGGATGTAACCAGTGTACTGTCAGTACCTTTCCTTGGTGAAATTCCGGAACGTGTCAGGGTGAAAGGTGAGGATAAACATTCTATTGCTGTAAAAGCTGATAGTGTTGATGCAGTATCTGAGGCTTTCAGAATATTGCGTACAAATATGGCATTTATGAGCAGTGATGGAAACCCTGTGAAAAGTATAATGATTACTTCATTGAATGTGAGTGCAGGGAAAACTTTTATTTCTGCAAATTTGGGAATGACATTGGCGCTTACCGGCAAGAAGGTGGTCTTGGTGGATTTGGATATCCGTAAGGGTACTCTTAGTGCTAGGATGAGAAAACAGAAGCTTGGTGTAACCAATTATTTGGCAGGTGGTGTGACGAACATTGACGAAATCATCTTTAAATCTGATTTAAATGAAAATTTAAGTATGATTTACAGTGGCCCGGTACCTCCCAATCCGGCTGAATTACTTCTTAGCAATAAACTTAATGAATTGATTGATAGGTTAAAGGCAAGGTTTGATTATGTTTTGTTGGATAATGTACCTTCGAATATGGTAGCGGATGCGATGATTGTAAACCGTGTGGCTGACCTTACTCTTTACGTTATAAGGGCAGGAAAAATGGATCGTAGGCAATTGGGTGAAGTGGAACAGTTGTTTGCTGATGGAAAACTTAAAAATATGGCAGTTGTTCTGAATGGTGTGAAGATGCATAAAAAAGGCTATGGTTATTACGGATATTATGGTTATGGCTACGGTTATGGCTATACTTTTGAGAAGAAAAGGAAAAAACTGTTTTAAAGATTGATTCTCTTATAATTGCCGATATTATGAAGAACCATAAAAATGAAGACGCTTTTTTGGAGTTGTTGAGGTGCGGTATATGGGGAAATACTCCTAATAGTGAAATCTTTAAGGAGTTGACTCACTTTGATTGGCTTGAGATATACATGATTGCTGGAAAGCAGACAGTACTTGGTGTTTGTCTCAAGTCAATAATGGATTTGCCAACCAACATGAGACCGCCTACCAAATTATTGCTTCAATGGATAGGAGTAAACAGGTTTATTGAGGCAAATAATTATAAAAAAATGAAAGTCTGGAAGGAATTAAATGCCAAATTTGAAGCTGTGGGGATTTTTCCTGTAGTTTTAAAGGGAATGACTGTGGCAAAATGGTATGCGCATCCGATGTCAAGACAATCCAGTGACATTGATATATTTATTCCTGAGAGATTTGATGAATGCATCAGCATCTTAAACAGTTGGGGTATTAAAGGTAAGCATAAACGCCAGCACGATACAATCGTTTATAAAGGTGTGACAATTGAGATCCATCCGGAAATTATGACAACCCCCTATAAACCTAAAATGGATTTTACCATTGTAAATGAGCCTGTTGGGGATATGTCTTTGAGGGTACTGGATGCAAATATTAATAGTATATTGTTACTTTCACATGCTGCAGGTCATTTTTTGATTCCAGGCATAGGATATAGGTTTTTATGTGATTGGGCTGTATTTTTGAAAAACAATCATGAAAAAATTGATTGTGAACTGGTTCTGAAAGAAGCAAGAAGAATGGGGATGAACAGGTTTGTTACAGAGTTTTCCGAATTGGCCAGAGTGGAATTGGGATTGGATTTTCCTGGTTTGGAAAAATGGACAAAAGGTTCGAACAAGAAATATCTTCTTAGGCTTTCAGAAGAACTTTTTGAACAGGGCGATTTTGGTGCAGTTAATTTTCAGAAAGATTTTAAAGGTAACAAGTTTAAATTTGCATGGCATATTATCAAGAGTTTATTGCTTAGTAGATATTATTGGCCTAAATTATTTTGGAGGAGGGCACCCAAATTTATGTTTAAATTGATACAGGGTTATGTTATTGGACTTTTGTCAATAGATTCTCACGATTAAATTTCCGGGAACTTCAGTCCTATCAATAGAAAAGAGAAAGTTGATTATCAGGAGGTATATAATCCCGTGAGTTCAGTGTGGATTATGGAGTAAATTATGACTGGTTCATGAACTGGCAGTGTCACCAGCCGTGGAGCGAGAAGCTTGGTAAGACTGTTCAGGTTGAACAACCGAGGGTTGCCCAAGTCCAGCGATAATCGGGAAGCCATATAACAGTCTGACCGTTAAGGTGGAAGTGAAACAGCCTGAAGGCAAACGTCCGGCCTTACACTCATGTATGAGGTAAGGCCGGACGTTTGCGTTTTATATGGACCATTTATAGCTTTTGGTCTGAAATAAGCCGGGCGATGCGTGTCTTGCTCTGCGCCCCTTTGGTGAGCAGGTACACATGCTTGTAGGCATCGCGGTTCAGTTCCGTAGGCGAGCCGTTGATGAGGATGATGTTCCGGTCGTTGGCAAACTTCAGGATACCGTTCACGTTGTTCGGATGGAGCTTGCCGATTTCGTCCATCATGCAGTGCAGCTTGAAGTCCTTGAACTTGTGCGAAGCTCCCTCCTTGAATACATTCAGCAGCATGATGTTAATCATGGCTTTCACCAGGATGTCCGTACCTTCCGAACCCACGTTCGACAGTTTCTCCACGAAGCCCGTGTCGTTGTGGTTCTCGATGATGCGGAAACGCAGCTCGAACGAGTCGTACAGGCGGATGCTGTCGTAGCGGTAGGCGTGAATCTCCTTGATGAAATCGCGGAGCAGGGCGATGGCCTCCTGCTTCACCAGCTGCTCGTTTTCCGACGAGAAGAGGTTAGTACCCGGCGTGAGGTCGTAGGCATGTTCGTTGTAGTACTTCTGGATGGCACGCAGACTGTTTACCACGCGGTTGCTGCTTTCTTCCACCTTCATCTCGATGCACTGGATGACGCCCACGAAGTTACACGTCTGGAATCCCTTGTTCACCTTGCCGATAAGATCCTGAATGTCGTCTTCCGAAGCCGTGAGCATCGAGGTATCCATGCTGATGCGCTTGAAGATATCGGAATGCTCGTTGTTGATGCGGCGGACGAACTCGCTGATTTTGTTCTCTTCCACAAAGTCGTGCAGTTCCTCGGCAAAGCGGATGTACTCCCAGTCCTCGGTAAACTTGGTCTTGAACTTGAAGGTATTCTCCTCGTCGAAATGGCCGGTAAAGAGGTTCACCTCCTTGCGCAGACGGTTTTGCAGCGTCATGTACTGGCTGTCCGTGCGGCCCAGTTCGTCAATCAGTTCCAGGCAGGTGCGCGGCGTGTGGATGTCCAGTGTGACAGGGTTCTCGGGATTGAAAATATCCTGATGCGGCTTGTACCAGTCGTAGGCCGAAATCTTGCCGTACGCCTCCAGGTTGGCCTGAAGCTGCGTCACTTCCTTTTCCGCCTGTTGTAAATCTTTGTTCAGGGCATCAATCTGCTCCTGCAAGCCCGAGGTTTCCCGGCGCAGGTTGTCCTTTTCCTGATTGAGCAGACGTTTTTGTTCCTCCTGCTCGCGTATCCATTCCGGAATGTGGTCGATGAGGTCTCGCTTGTCCTTCTGGTACTCAATGAGCAGGGTGGCGTGTTCCTTGATGAAGAGCAGTTCCCGGTCTATGTCGCGCAACTGGCTGCTAATCTGTTGCAGACGTTCGGTGTCGGCGCCCTGTGAGTGCAGTTCCTGCTTCATCTGACGCTCGTATTCGGCTTTCTCCGTGGCGATGCGCTGCTGTTCTTCCTGATCTTCCAGACGGATGCTGCCGGCCTGTGTCTCCTTCTCGTGCGCAATGTCCTGCTGCACCCGGTTCCATTCCTGCTTCAGCTGACTTAACTTTTCGCTCTTCTCGCGGTTCAGGTTTTGCAGCTTGCCGTCAATTTCCTTCAGCTCTGCGGCGATGCGTTGCTTTTCCTCCTCCAGTTTCCGGAGCTTGGCGGTGCGTTCGGCTTCCGCCTTCTTCTTCCAGTCGTCCAGGTCGAGCATATCCTTCTGGTACTGCTGTTCCAGTTTCTCCAGCTCGTATTCCTGCACGGCTATCACGTCCTTCTGTTCCTTGATGCGCGGCTGGTATTTGGCTTTCAGCTGCTCTTCCAGAGCCTCTTTCTCCTGTTGCAGACGGAGGGTTTCGGCCTGAATCTCTGCCAGCCGCTTCACCCCTTTGTCATATTCCGCCTGATAGTCGTCGATGGACTGGATATGGCGTTCGATGTCCTGCAGGGAGATGGAGATGCCATAGAACGACGTACCCTCGTCTACAATTTTCGGCGAGAGGTTGGTCTGCCAGAGGATGGACTCGTCACACAGTTTTCCGATGTTTTCCTCCCATCCCTTCTTGTGCTCCTTGAGCCAGCCTTGCAGAGTGCTCTTGCTGTTTTTCAGGAAGGTGGCCAGTTCGTCCATGCGCGGGCGGAGCTGCACATGCTCCGCCTGCAACTGCATCAGTGCTTCGTCCTTCTCCTTCAGTCCCTTCTGCAACTCCTCTTCCCACTTCAGGGTAAGTTCCTTAATAATGAGCTGGGCGTTGTTGATGCGGTTTTTCTTGCTCATGTGCAAGCCCGTGTACGACTGGATGCGGTGTTTCAACTCTTCCTGCTCGGCTTCGAAGAAGGTCTCCTTGCGGCACAGCTGCATTTGGTAGTCGAGGGCGGTCAGTTCGTTTTGCTTGCTGCTGCGTTCCGGATGCAGTTGCTGGGAAAGCTGTTCGTATTCCTGATAAAGCGCCTCGGTAGCCGCTTCGTGCTGGCGGCGGGCTTCTTCGATGCGGGCGTTGAACGCGTTGCTCAGTCCCTCAAGCTGCTTGATTTTGGCCTCGTGGATGCGGTTCCACTGCTCGTCGAGGCTCTGGATGAGCGACTTGTACTTGGTGGAGATTTCCGTGTAGTGCGAGGTGAGGATGCGCTGTTCTTCCTGTAATCCCTGCTGCTTGTTCTTCCATTCCTCCTTGCGGGCCGAGCGTTCCATGATTTCCTCTATCTGCTGGCGGGCATATTCCTTTTCCTTCTGCTGTGCCTTTTGCAGTTCATTGTTCAGGATGGCCAGTGCCTCTTGCATCTTGTCGCAACGCTGGCGCGACTGTTCCTGCAATTCCTGACGGCGGTTCAGGAGGGCGGTACGTGCTTTCTCAGCCTGGTGCTTCTGTTCCTCGGCCTTGGGCAACTGGCTTTCGGTGAGGCGGAAGGTGGCGGCCAGTTCGCGGCAACACTGCACGAGAGCGGTCTGCTGACGTGACACCTGTGCCGAGAGGGAGGTGATTTCCTTGGCCTGTTTTTGTGTCTCGCGTTTCTGGAACTCTTCGATGTCGCGCAGGCGGGTTTCGAAGTTCTTCAGGTGCTCCTTGTAGGTATTCAGGTCGATGGCGGTCTCGTCTTCGTTGATGGACGAGATGATGGTCTTCTTGATGAACTCCGCATCGAGCTTTGAGTTGAGGAGCACGTTTTGTATGGTACGCGGAATGTTCTGGTACTGCTTGCTCTCCATGAGTGAGTAGCGGCTCATTTCGGGACCTGCACCGTTGCCGTAGAGGATGTTACGGTATTCGTCGTAGGTATAGATGATGCGTGAGTAGTCCACTCCGTACTGGTCGAGGGCGGCACGGATACGGTCGTTGCCGCTGTAGGCCGTGCGGTTCTCGTCGACGAAGAACTCCATGCGGTAGGGCGAGTCGATGAAACGGTAGCACACGCGGCCCATCGACTTGAAACTCAGGATGCAGAACGCTCCCTGTTCGGTGGTTACCTCGTAGATGATGTAGGAGTTGGAGTAGGGGAAGTAATATTCCGTGTAGCTCTGCTTCTCTACGGGGATACCCAGTTTCTGGGTGTCGGCGTTGTAGAAAAACAGGATGGCGCGCAGCACGGTACTTTTTCCCACTCCCTGCGTGCCGATGAAGTGCACATTCCCGTCCAGGTAAATGTCGTCGGCATAGGGAATGTTGGCGCTGTTGATAAAGATGATTCTATTCAGGTTTCTCATTGTCTTCCGTTTCAGTGTCGTCGTAAATTTGGATACTTTCAATCAGGCGTTCCAGGTAGTGCCAGGAACTCATCACCTTGTAGGTGTTGGTCTTCTCGTTCTCCAGCTCCAGGAATGACTCCTTGGTGAGCTGGCGAATCAGGTTGTCGAGCACGTCCTTGCGCACGTCCTTGTCGGAGAAATGCTTGCGCAGCCCGTCGAGCTTGTTTTGCAGCATCACGTTGATGTTGGCCTCCACCAGAATCTGTTCGGGCTGGAAGCGGAAACCTGCACCGAAAGTTTCGTCGTAGGTCTTGAACAGGTCGAGTACGTCAATCCAGTAGTAGGCACGCATGATTTTCTGTTCCAGTGTGGTACGCGGTTCCACGCGCGAGAAATAAAAGTATTCGTTGCCCCGTTCCAGGGTGTAGCCGATTTGGGCGAAGTAGACCGAGAGCGCTTCGAAGTGGTCATCTATCTGGTCGTACATGTCGCGCACGGCTTCGTTGCAGCTGTTCGAACTGATGAACTGTCCCTTCTGGAGACAGTCGAACAAGGCCGCAGTATTGTCAGGTATATGTATGTTCAGTTCCATAAGTCAAATGTATAGGGATGAATGGGTTACGAGTTGGCCGGATACACCTTGGCATATTCGTACTGGTGATACAGACCGAATTCCTCGCTGATGCGGAGACGGTTTTCGTAGAGCGACACCATCTGGCAGAACAAGGTGGTGCGTTCCTGTTCGTCCACTTCGCGGGCGAAGGTGTAGTGCATCAGGTAGTGGAAGAGGTCTTCTTCCGGAGCCGACGCATCGTTCCAGCGGGCCTGTGCCT
Source organism: Phocaeicola sp. (assembly GCF_048170425.1). GTDB lineage: Bacteria > Bacteroidota > Bacteroidia > Bacteroidales > Bacteroidaceae > Phocaeicola. Next base: position 2,166 of record NZ_DBEXBB010000092.1, on the reverse strand, counting down.
GCGCCTGGATGTAGTCGCTCAGGGTTTCTTCCAGGTCGATGACCTCCTGGTACATGGCCTGCGATTCCATGTCTTCCTCGCTGAAGGCGCCCGCCTCGTTGCTGCGGATAATCTCACGGTACTGCAGGTTGCGCAGCACTTTCAGGATGACCGGACGTGCCTCGTCGGTACTCAGGTAGGGCAGTGACAGCTTGAACGAAGACGGCACGCTGCCTTCCACCAGTACGGAATGTTCCCTTTCGAGCACTTCCGAGAGGTTGCTTCGCGAACGCAGCTCAAACTGGTCTTGCAGGTACTTCACCTTCCGGATTTTCTCTACCAGAATCACCTGGCTCTTAATCTGGTTCAGGTAGTTGATGATGTCCTGCTGGGCACGGATGAGGCTGTGGGCCGAGAGCTGGAGTTCGCTACGCAGTTCCAGCAGGATGCGGTTCAGTTCCTCGTCGGTAGCCTGCTGGAAAAACCGCCGTTCCTCGTGCAGGATGAGGTTTTCGGTGGTATCAATCAGCTGCTGGATGTGAATCCGCTTCTTGTCCAGATTTTCCAGTTTGGCAATCTTTATCTGGTAAGTCGGTTCGTGCTTGAACGCATTGTCGATGCTGCTCTGCAGGTTCATGATGTTGCGGATGGTGGTACGCGCAATCTTCTGGAAAGTAATCTTGATGTGGCGCACGTAACTCTCCTTGCGCGAAGCAATCTGCTCCTTTTCGTAGTAGTCCATCAGTTCGTGCAGGAAAGCAATATGCTCGTCGATGATGGCCGTATTGATTTCCTCGTTCGCTTCGAGGAGCAGTTCGAAAAAGTCGAGGAAGCGGGCATCCAGTTCCACGAAGTTGCCGTTCTGGCGGATGACTTCTTTCTCTATGAGCAGTTTCAACCGGTTTTCATCGTCCTTGAGCAGTGCCAGTGCGTCGGAATAGCGGAAACTCAGCGTCTTTCGTTTCTCGAACATTTCCGTGAGCAGTCCCCTGGCTGCCGCAATGGTATTGATAATTTCGTGAATCGATCGGAATATATACATAGTCTAGTTGAAAATTCAGGCAAAGTTATAATTTGCCCGCCAATTTTCCTAATGTTACGTGACGGTGATAACAGAAAAAAATAAGAAATGGCGAAAAAGAAAATCAGTACCGCACGATAAGAGTTTTCCATTAATTCAAACGTTTGATTCTATAATCAAAAACAAATCACTAATTTTGCATCATGTACAAGAATTATATCAACGAAATATTGACTCCCAAAATAACTGAACCGACAAAAGTCATAGACCTTTTTGCCGGTTGTGGTGGCTTGTCATTAGGTTTTGAAGCAGCTGGATATGAAACTATCGGATATGAATTGGATGAAGCAGCCGTCAATACCTATAACCGGAATTTAAAAGGAAAATGCTACTTGCAAAAGCTGGAAGTCGGTTTTGAATACCCCCAGGCCGATATCGTAATTGGGGGGCCTCCATGCCAGCCCTTCAGTGTTTTTGGCAATCAAAAAGGAATGGAAGACGCCAGAGACGGATTTCCGATTTTCATCGATGCCATCCAACGGATACAACCTAAAGTGTTTTTGTTCGAAAATGTAAGAAACCTTGCCTACTCTCACAGATGGTATTTTGATTTAATTAAGGATGCCTTGGGAAAGCTGGGTTATATCATCGAATTTAAATGTCTGAATGCAGTACATTATGGGGTACCGCAAAATCGGGAAAGAATGATTGTTGTAGGGCACAAATCATCTTTTCATTACCCCGCAATACAAAAAAATAAAGTTTCGGTGGGAGAAGCTATCGGCGACCTGATTGATACGATTCAGGATGAAAGTAAGATTCTGACTCCTCGTCAAGATGAATACATAGCTGTATATGAAAAAAAATCAGCTTGTGTAAATCCCCGAGATTTGTATCCTGACAAGCCTGCACGAACACTTACTTGCCGTAATCTTGCCGGTTGTACAAGTGACATGCAAAGAGTAAGGCTGAAAGACGGAAGAAGACGAAGACTGGTTGTGCGGGAAGCGGCCAGGCTTCAAAGTTTTCCGGACTGGTTTGAGTTTGAAGGTACGGAAATCAAGCAATTCAACCAAATAGGAAATGCTGTACCACCATTATTGGCATATCAACTGGCATTGCAGATAAAAGAAACATATTCTTTACCGATAAAAAGTAAAGAAGAA
>NZ_DBEXBB010000091.1:0-12171 GCF_048170425.1 Phocaeicola sp. | reverse complement strand
TTATAGAACGAAAAATTATCAACTTTAAATCAAGAAAATATGAAACATTTACTTCCCGAACTTCCTTATCAACTGGAAGCGTTGGCTCCGAAAATGAGCAAAGAGACACTGGAATATCATTACGGAAAACATTTGCAAACGTACATAGACAACCTGAACAAACTGATTGCCGGCACGCCTTACGAAGAAAAAACGCTGGAGCAAATCTTGCTGGAAGCGGAAGGACCGATGTTTAACAATGCAGCCCAGACCTGGAACCATACGTTCTTCTTTGATACACTGACTCCTCAGCAGCCGGAAATACCTCAACCTTTAGCAGATGCGTTGACTCGCGATTTCGGTTCGGTAGAAACTTTCAAAGAGAAGTTTACACAGGCAGCAACCACGCTGTTCGGTTCAGGATGGACCTGGCTAGTGAGTGACAAGGACGGACATTTGTCCATCGTCAGCGAATCGAACGCCGGAAATCCGCTCAAGAAGGGACTGAAACCGTTACTGGTTATCGACGTGTGGGAGCATGCGTACTACATTGACTACCGCAACCGCCGGGCGGCTTTCATCGAAGCATTCTGGACACTGGTGGACTGGCAGAAAGTAGCTGCCCGTCTCTAAAATATAAATCGGGGCCTCGGCAAATGAGCGGAGGTCCCGATTGTTTTATCTGTTTTTACACACACTGAAAAATTATTCGGTCTTAATGTGGTTCACCGGATTTTCACGAACGGCTCCCCAACTGATGAGACACACGGAGCCTAAAGAAACCAAGGCTACCAACAGAAAGGCGATGCCAAACACGCCCCACATCGCCATGGGTGAATAGTGCAGGATACCGTCTATCTGCTGTACACCGAACCATGCCAAAGGAACGGCCAGCAGCATGCCTGCCAGCAAAGACAGCAGGGAGAAACGAAGCAGTCGTACCCGTTCCATACCTGCACTGGAACCAAAAACCTTTCGGATGGCCATGTCGCGCTTGCGCTGGCTGATGAAATAAATGCTCATGGCGGTCAGTCCCAACAGGGAAATCAACAGGGCCGCACACGTGAAGGCCACAATAGTAGTACGCATGTGCAACAAATCTTTGTAGACTTCCTTGATTTCATCGGCATACCATTTAGATTCAAAGGAAATACCCTCCACCACTTCCGAAAACAAGGCATCAAGTTCTCTCTTATATGCTGCCTGATCGCCTTCAATGGTTTCTACCAGTACGTTCCAGGGCCTTACTTTGTCCGGATGCTCTACTGAAATCATGGTGGGTGACTGCGGAAGGAGAATGGAACCGAATTTGATGTCGGCATACCGTCCGCCTACAGCATACTGGCGGCCATATTCATTCCGTAATTCTGCCGTACGCGCGTAATCCAGCTGCAAAGAATCGAACGTACTTTCGGAAAAATACATGTTCCCCCATTTCCGTGGAAGTTTCCTATCGTCGAACACCTGGATGTGAAAGATGTCCAAAAAGGCCGAATCAGTACGGAATACCTGAAAACTGACATTTTGAGGTATCCCGTTGTTGTCGTAAAGCTGGGTGGTATTGTTGTTTCCCCGATTTACAGGCGTACCGGCAGTCAAGCAGACATTCTTTACAAAGGGCTTCTTACGGGCTTCGTCACGAAAAAGACGTATCTTTTCGGAGGAACCGACTGTCATGGCAGGATAGTCGAGCACATGACCGTACGTATAACCCAACGGTTCACGCAGAATCCGGTAGATTTGTGCGGACAGATAGAGGGTGCAAGTCAGCATGGCTACGGTGAGTCCGCTCTGTACCACATACAGTGCCCGAAGGTACACCGCCTTGGTTTTCCGACGGAAAGTGCCTTTCACCACATCTAATGGATGGTAGTGAGAAAGCAGAACGGCAGGTACCAGTCCGGCCAGCAAGGAAAGCAGAATAATTCCTATCAGATAGATAAGCAAAGTGATGGCGTTTAAGTCGCCCCAGATGTCCAGCCGTGTTTGCAGCAGGTTACAAGCCGTCGGTTCCACCGCCTTAGCCAACAGCAAAGCCAGCAGAAAAGCTCCTGTGGTAAACAAGGCCGACTCTCCCAACAAGCGCCAGAAGATGCTCCGTGCGGAAGAGCCCAACAACCGGCGGGTAGCCATTTCCTTGGCACGGTAGCTTACTTGTGCCACGCACATGCTGACGTAATTAAATACGGCCATCAGCAGAATCAGGATACCTGCTACCAGGAATATCCAGACTTTCACCGGATTGTACTGACGGAACTGAGGACTCAATACTTCGGAGAAACACACGTCTTTCAACGGCATCCAGAATGCCTCGCGGAACAAGTCATGCTGATATCCCCAGGAAAAGGTTTTGAGAAAGGACAACATATCGGCAGCTTTCCGCCCGGGATTGACACCCTGAGGAAAACGGACCAATATCGCCGTGCCTCCCATGTTGTTCATATCCGGATTGCGCATGCTGCTTCCCCAGTTGACAAAATCCACATAATCGAACGGTACAATAGCTTCTACCTCATCGGGGATAACAGAGTTATCAAAGTCTTTTATGATGCCTGTCACTGTGTACATCTCCTTCTTGTCTGCAGACAAACGAAGCATCTTGCCTTCCGCAGGTTCATCCCCAAACAGTTTACGGGCAGCCGATTCGGTCAGCACGATGCTGTGTTCATCGACCAGTGCCTGTTCCGGATTTCCCGACAACAGCGAATAACCAAAGAAACGGAGGAAATTATCTTTCACACAATATATTTCGAGGCTGGTTTTCCGGTTATCTACCACCGCATAGCTGCCCGAGTTATAGGCTTCAGCATTCACGGCACACCAGTCGGCCATTTCCGGATAACGGCTGGCCAGCCGTTCACCCACCAGGTAATTGCTGGCAATGTATTCCTCGTTCGACAGCACATAAATATGCTCAATGTCTTTTATATCGCTACCCACAGTGAGCTGCCGCACGACCATGTTGGCAATGAGCAGCACGAACATCAGGGAAATGCCCAGTCCCGCCACGTTGACTAACGTAAACAGTTTGTTGCGGTGAAGATAGGTAAAATAAGTTTTCAGTCCTTTCATCGTATTTTATGGTTTAATGTGCTATTCCGTCTTGATACTCCGTACGGGGTTTTCATTGGCATTCTTCCAGCACTGGAACGTCACCGTCAGCACCGTAATGAGACTGACCAGCAGGAAGGAGGCCACAAATACCCAGGCACGGATAGGCGTCTTGTCGGAGAAGCTTTCCAGCCAGTCATGCCCTATCCACCAGCCGAAGGGAGCTGCCAGTACGAAGCAGACCACCAGCATGACGAAATAACGCTTGGTAAACATATAGAGAATCTCACTAGTGGAACTTCCCATGATTTTCCGGATACCAATCTCCTTCCGGCGGTATTCGCTTTCAAATAAGGTCAGTCCGAACACACCAATCATGCTGAGGACAATGGCTATCAGGGAGAACAACAGAATCTGACGGGTGAAACGCAGTTCCCGACGATAGTTCTGGTCAATCACCTCATCCATGAAACGGAATCTGAAATCACGGCCCGGTGCCATCTTTTCTGTTGCCTCAGCCAAGCGGTGAAGCATGTCCACTTTGTCTACTCCCGCAGCCACCCGGATGTTCAAGATATTGTTGGCATCCCAATTTGCATAATCTTTTCCGTAAATAAAGAAAGCCATCGGCTCTACGGCATCGTTGTTGCGGAAACTACTGAAACGAATATTCTCACAGAATCCGACCACAGGATAATCACCAGGAGTAGCGGGTTCGTCCACCTTCATCCAGGGATATTTCTTCCGGGCTGCTTCGTTGAAAATATACACATCTCCGTCGCCCGGTTTAAAGTTCCTCCCCTCAGTAATCTTGATGCCAAGCACAGATAAGTAGCGGTAATCTACCGGAAAACAAACCAACTGTATGTGATGTTCTCCTTCTCCTCTTCCCCACGACATGTAATTATCGGCTGAACTTAAAACGAACTGGGAAATCGAAATACCTTCTATACCCGAAAGTCCGGACAATTCACTGACAACCGCTTCCCTACGATCGAGATATTCATAAGGAATCGTTCCCACCAGTACGACCTCCTTGTCATAGCCATAGTCGCTGTGCTGAATGTAACGGCTCTGCAGGTACATGATGCCTACCGCAATAATCAGCATGAAAGAGACAAAGAACTGGAAACAAACCAGAAACGTACGCAGCATCTTTCCTTTCGGGGAAAGACCGAACGAGCCTTTCAGTACCAGTGCCGGTGGAAAAGAGGTGACGTAGTAAGAAGGATAGGCTCCGGCCAGCAAGCCCATGCACACGGCCATTCCGCCCAAAGCTATCAGCAAGTTCGGATGATTCATCAAAGAGAGGTCGGATGCCACCAGGGTATTTAAAGAACTATCTTGCAACAGATAGAGCCAAAGCAATGACAGCAGGAAGCCACACACACAAACCAATACGGATTCCAACAACAGATACATCCGTAAAGAGAGTGTGGAAGCACCCAACACTTTCTGGGTGTTAATGGAACGCAACCGCATGGGAGTTTCTGCCAGCGAGAAGTTCATGTAGTTGACTGCTGCCGTCAGCAAAATCAGTACCGATACACACAGCAGCAGGTAAACGGCCGCCTTACTGGTAGCCGCCTTGTTGCCTACCGTAGAATAGTGCACTTCGTCCAGCGGTGTAAAATGAATGAAATTCTCCCAGTCTTCCTCTCCCTCTCCGCTAATCAGGTCTTTTGGAATCATCCGCTTGCAGGCTTCTATCACCGACTGCCGGACATCGGCCAATGAAGCCGGATTGTCAAGCCGGATATACAAGGCATAATTCCAGTTTGTCCACGAATCTTTGTTCAGGTTCGGGGAGTAGGAAGAAAAGACACAATTCCCTAACTGAGAGTTTTCCGGCATGTCCTGATAAACCCCTCCTATCACCAACGGCTGGTTACGGGATTTGCGGTCTACATAAATTGTCTTACCAATGGCATCTGTAGTACCGAAAAAACGGAGAGCCATGGATGCAGAAATCAGGGCATGATTGGGTTCATTAAGCGAAGCAGTCGTTCCACATACCATAGTAGGCTGAAATACCTCCAGGTAATCACCAAATCCCGTAAACCAAGGTTCAGAGTAAATGTGTTCGTCTACTTCAAAATCATTCTTATTGTTTGACAATGAAGTAACTGAAATGGCCTGTATGTGTGGAGAAGAAGCTCCCACTAGCTCACAGAAAGGACGAGCCAGCCAGATTTGCCAGCCGTAATCTCCGCCTGCATCCACTTCTACCCGGTAAATACGATCGTGTGCCGGATAGGCTTTGTTGTAGTTATAGTCGTAGTCCACCTGTGTCAGGATGACGAAGCAGGCGGCAAACGCAATACTCAATCCTAACAGATTCAATACACTGGCCGTAAAGAAACGCCGGAAGGTATGCGAGAAATTTCTAAGAAGTGTGTTCATGAGTGGTAAGTGTTTTTATACTGCAATTACGAAATTTATTCACCGACTTTCAACCTCCGGGTAGAAACGCTACCGATTCCGTCTTTGGAGATTTGAGCCGATTTAGCTTTTCCACTTAAAGTGAGACTACCGACACCTTCTATGCTGGCATCCAGGTGTTCGCAATCTACGGCCAGTTCACCGCTTCCTACACCTTCCAGACTGACTTGTACATTCCGGGCGTGCAAGTCGGTCACGTGCAGACTGCCCACGCCTTCCACATCAAACTTCACATCCTTCAGGTTCAGGCGGGACTTGCAATTGAATGATCCGACACCTTCAAAAGCTACTTTCTGCAAATCGGGCGCACTGATGTAAATAGAGAGTCCGTTCACGTTCCGGGTAGTTTTCTTTCCTTTCTCAGCCCACGCAATCAGCAATACTCCGTCTTTCACCGTACACTTTGTCTGGTCTACCCCTTTCTTTTCTCCCTCTACACGAAGAGAATAGGTATCCGACTGAGTGAAATACACACTGGCTACACTCTCCACTTCAATGGAATGGAAAGGATTCACACTGCGGGTTTCACTTACTTTTTCTTCGTTACCACTTCTTGCACTGGCACAGTTTACACACATCAAACCCATTACCAAACCTGCCAATATACGTACTATCTTTTTCATCACAATTTATTTTTTAGTTTAACACCAATACTTCATTGTCTTTGTAACTCTCATAACCGGAAACGATGACACGTTCGCCTTTTTCCAATCCTTCCAGCACCTCATAATACTGCGGATTCTGACGTCCGATACGGATTTTACGGCGATAGGCTTTCTTTCCTTCCTTATCGACCACGAAAATCCAGTTGCCTCCGGTCACCTGGAAGAAGGTACCCTTCGGAATCAATACGCTTTCGGTAGGCTCACCCAACTGCAAATCGATGTAGTAGGTCTGTCCGCTACGGATATTTTCCGGACGGTTGCCCTGAAAGATGAAGTCCGTACGGAAACGTCCTTCACGTACTTCTGGATACACCTTGCGCACCTTTAAGTCAAACGAAGAGCCCTGACGTTCAAAAGTAGCAGGCAGTCCGCTGGTCACACGGTCAATGTAGTGCTCGTCAATCATGGCCTCGATTTTGAAGTCCGACAAGTCATTAATCTGCCCTACCATCTGCCCGGCATTGATATTCTGTCCTAACTCCGCATCCAGCAATCCTAATTCTCCGTCAATGGTAGCCCGCACTTCCAGTTTATCCTTCCGTTCGCGAATCAGCAAGACATTCTTTCGCATGTTCTGCAAGTTATCTTCCATCTGATCCATCTGAATGTTACGGTAAATGGAATCCTGCACCAGACGTTCTGTAATCAGTTTATGCTTCTTCTGGGCCACTTCATAATCTTCCTTGGCCTGAAGATATTCTTCGCGGCTGATAAGACGTTCCTTGTACAGACGCTGATATTGCTGGAACGTACGCTGTTTGCGGCGCGTATCAATGTCAAGCTGTACTTTCTCGGTTTCGTTGTTCAACTTGTCCTGTTGCATGGTGACCTGTGTATTACGGAGCAGGTTCTGCTTTTCGGCCAATTCAGACTCTGCATTCAGAATCTGCAAATCCAGGTTGGAGTTGCTGAGACGGAGAATCACGTCGCCTTTCTTCACGTGAGCTCCTTCTTCCACCACCTTTTCCTGCACGATACCTCCCTCTTCGGGACTGAGTTGTACCACGGAAATAGGCTGCACCTGCCCGTTCACACGGATATAGTCATTGAACTTTCCATAAGTCACGTCAGCAATGTTCAGTGACTTACCATCGACTTTCAATGTAGAAGCATGATTGCCGAAAATAATCCAGCCCAACAGCAGAAGAATAACGGCTCCTCCCCCAATATAAGGAAGATGTTTCTTCTGGATTCCTTTTTTCTTTTCTAACTGTATATCCATAATATCGTCTTTTTTCAATTTCTATTTATTTGTCTGTGTCATCAAACCCGCGAATAATTTCTTCTCCCTTGTAATAGTCTACCAGACGGCATTTCATCAGGTAGGTCAGCTTACTTTGCAGTAGTAAAGTTTCGCTTTCAAGCAAGGTGGCTGCATTGTTTTGTACATCGAGTGAGGTCATCAGGCCTTCTTCGTACTTGCGCCGGGTGACATGATAGGCCAGCGAGTCGGAACTGACTTTCTTTTCCATCTGTATGCTCTCCTTCAGATAGCCTTCCCGGTCCTGTACAGCCTGAAGCACCAATTTCTGCAATTCCTCTTTCTGCGATTCATATTGTTCACAAGCAATGCGGTAATTGTTTTTTGCCTGCCGCATGCTGGTTACTCCTGAAAGCCGGTTGAATATAGGAATACTCATACTGATACCCACGTAGGAACCGAAGTTATTATTGAACTGGGTACGGAAATCAGGATAAGCCGTAGAATGAAGTTCCTTATAATAGGAACTGGAAATTCCACCGAACAACGTGATGGACGGTACCACATTGGCCCATGAAATTTTACGGCGCATATCGGCTACTTTCGCATTCAGTGCAGCCTGCTGGAGGGTAGGATTGACATTCAGTGCGATACGGAACACATCGTCCGCACGCTCCTGAGTCAACTGAATATATTGAAGTGTTTGTGTATCGAGTACGGCAGTATCCAACTGTAAAGTATCTTCTGCCGGAAAATTCATTTTCTGTTTCAATGTCAGCAAAGCTGTTTCATACAAGTTCTTCTGGCGGGTGAGGTTATAACTGTCCGTAGCCTGCTGGGCTTCCATTTGGGCCACATCTGACAAGCCTTTCAACCCTAATTCCTCCTGACGGCGCGTTTTGTATAGCAGCGAATCGCTTTCCTGTAATTTCTTGCGGGCCAGTCGCAAAGTGCCGTAGCAATATAGGGCATCAATATAAGCCTGAAAAGTCTCCAACGCTGTATTGTCTTTGGCTTCCTGCCAGGCGGCTTTTCCCATCAGCCAGGCAGCCTTTGCCCGACGCACCTCATTCACCAGTCCCCCACCACGGAAAATAGGCATGGAAGCTTCCATGGAATAACCGTTGTTGAAAGTAGACAAGGTATTGTAGGTATTGGTTTCCGGATCGACCGAACGACCGAAATTATATTGTATGCTGGTACCTGCACTTACCCCAGGCAAGAAACTGCCGATAGCCTTCATGCGATCCAACCTTGCATTGTCTGCTTCAAGTTCCCGCTGCCGGACGGTACGGTTGTGCTGTACGGCGTAGTCCATACAGCGGTCTACATCCCATACATCTTGTGCCGCAGCTTCCAGCCCCATCCAACCGGAAAAGAAGCAAATCATCATGCGTAATAGATTCTTTTTATTCATATTGTTTTCTTTTATCCGCAAAAGAGCATTCAAATACCGTGCCAAAGTTTTATTTAATTCATTTTCAATAAGATAGAATATTACATAGAATCTCAAGTGTCTAATTTTTTGACAATGAGTGTCTAATTTTTTGTCACTGTACATATTTTTTAGACATTTTTGAGGGGTATGCCTTGAAAATTCCTATTTTTGTCGCAAAATCTCAATCACAGATGGCAAAACAAGGAACTTTACTCGTTGTAGATGACAACCGCAACATACTTACTTCTCTGCAATATCTTCTGGAAGAATATTTCCAGCAAGTAATCACCCTGAATTCTCCCATAACCATTCCTTCTCTGCTACAGCGGGAAGTGATTGATGTGGTGCTGCTGGACATGAACTTTTCTTCCGGCATCAACAGCGGAAATGAAGGACTTTACTGGTTGCGCGAAATCAAACGGCTGCGTCCGCAGATTCAAGTGGTATTGTTCACTGCCTATGCCGACATCAACTTAGCGGTAACAGGGCTGAAGGATGGAGCGACCGACTTCATTGTAAAGCCTTGGGACAATGCCAAGCTGGTACAGACTCTGCAAGAAGCCTATGCCAAAGCCTGTGGAAACGAAAAGAAAGGAAAACAGGCCTCACAACCGACGGAAAAATCGAGTATGTACTGGGGAAATTCCTCCGTCATCCGTCCGCTACGATTGTTGGTTGAGAAGGTCAGCACGACCGATGCCAATATCCTGATTACCGGAGAAAACGGTACGGGAAAAGATATGCTGGCACGAGAAATTCACCGGCTGTCTCCCCGCCGCAACAGTCCGATGGTGGCCGTCGATATGGGAGCCATTACCGAATCACTGTTTGAAAGCGAATTATTCGGTCATGTAAAAGGTTCGTTTACCGATGCCCACACTGACCGGGTAGGACGTTTTGAAGCAGCCGATGGCGGAACCTTGTTTCTCGATGAGATTGCCAACCTGCCCTATCATCTGCAAGCCAAACTGTTGACGGTGATTCAGAAGCGTTATTTTATCAAGGTGGGAAGCAATACTCCCCAGCCGACCAATATCCGGCTGATTTGTGCCACGAACCGCAACCTAGATGAAATGGTACACAATGGAGAGTTTCGTGAAGATCTGCTGTATCGCATTAACACCATCCACTTGCACATTCCAGCTCTCCGGGAACGGAAAGAAGACATCCTTCCTCTGGCACAGCGTTTCTTAGAACAATATAATCAGCAATACCTGCGCACGCTGACCGGATTCAGTGCCGATGCAGAACAGCGTCTGCTGAATTATCCCTGGTATGGAAATATCCGTGAGCTACAGCATACCATTGAAAAGGCAGTTATCCTTTCAGAAGGAAATCTGTTGAAAGCCGAAAACCTGCAACTGACAGAAGTTTCGGGACAGGATGCTCCAAGCATACACGAAGAGAATAAAGAAGACACTCCGCTGCAAACCTTGGACGAGATGGAGAAAAATCTCGTCAAGAAAGCCATCGAACAATGCGATGGTAATTTGTCACAGGCAGCGGCACAATTGGGCATTACGCGGCAGACACTTTACAACAAGATGAAACGTCATGGCATCTAAATGGTTATCTTCTCCGCTGGCACGGCTCGCCTTCCTCACAGGAGGTACCGTACTGCTGACGCTCGGTATCAGCCGGGATGAGAACGAATGGCTCTGGATAGGAGGTTTTCTGATTGCCTTAGCCATCTATCTGTTTTATTCCAGCCAGAAACAGTTGCGCGAAAAAAGCTGGCTGATGCTGGAAGCCATCCGCAACAGGGACTACTCTTTCCGCCTTCCTACACATGGCTTCATCGGAGGAGAACGTATTCTGCAAAATGCACTCAACGAGTTCGGGGCCATGATGGGCGAACAAAAACAATTGATGGAACAACGGGAACGGTTTTATGAACAGGTTCTCTCAGGTATCAGTTCCGGCATTATCGTACTGAATGAACAAAACAAAATCATACAGACCAATCCAGCGGCCACAAGACTATTAGGACTTCCGGCGCTCGGTACCCTGCAGCAACTGGAGCGTTATGGAAATGATATTCCTGAATTACTCTGCTCGCTTCCTGCCGGGGAACGATGCAACCTGCAATACGCTACTTCTAAAGGTGAAATCCAACTGCTAGTGCGTGCCTCCATCATGGAACTAGGAGGCAATACAGTAAAGATTCTTACCCTGAATGATATTCGTAACGAAATGGACACAAAGGAGCTCGAATCATGGATAAAACTAACCAGGGTACTGACACACGAAATCATGAACTCCATCGCTCCGATTTCCTCTCTAAGCGAAACCTTCTTGCTACGAAAAGACGTAATAGACAGTCCGATTTACGAAGGTATACGTGCCATTCATGAAACATCTACCGGACTTATTTCTTTTGTAGACAGTTACCGGAAGTTTTCTGCGCTTCAAAAACCTTCTCCAGAGCCGTTCTACCTGAAAGAGCTCCTCCTTCAGGTAAAAAGTATTCATTTAATCCCCTCGCATATTCAATTGACTCTCCAGATTGAACCGGACGACCTGATGCTGTATGCCGACCCCAACCTGATTCGTCAGGTACTTATCAATCTTCTCAAAAATGCCACACAAGCTATTGGAGAAAGTAAAGGAAAAATCCATATACGAGCCTATTCCACTAAAGAAGAACATATTTTAGTCTATGTCAGCAACGACGGTCCTGCCATCCCCGAAAAGGAAGCAGAAGAAATCTTTGTGCCGTTCTTCACCACTAAAAAAGAAGGAAGCGGAATCGGACTGTCTCTTTCCCGACAGATTATGAAACTTTCCAACGGCAGTATCAGTCTGCTGAAAGCAGAAACCAACGGATGGAATACCACTTTCGTGCTAGAATTCTTTTAAACGCAAAGAAGCCCTGAATTACATTCATTCAAGGCTTCTCTAAATAAATTGAATCATAACAACTAACGGTATGTTAAACCATTGCCAAGTCGGAAGAATCCGACTCACGTTTCCTCAAAAGCATTTTCAGTCCTTCCAATAAGTTCCGACATCCATCATTCATCTCCTCATTGCCATTCCTGTAACCAAAATCCACATCACATGAAGGCATGTCGGCTTTAGATTTATGCTTACAGATATCTGCAAACAAATGAATTTTGTGCCAGCTACGATAATCCATAAAGCGAGTCAGCAAATCTTTCTGCCACGGCTCCATTACTACTACGAAGTCAGCTTCATCGCGTAAAGCTTCGTTCATGCTCCGTTCCAACTTTCTCCCTCCCGGAGAACCAAATTCTGTCATCTCAGCTGTTACTACCTCCACATCGGTCATGTCAGCTTCGGTGAGTTTCTTCTTAAAAAGAGACTCCATAGAGAACAGCTTTCCGACACGTTCCAGACCGACTAATAGCACTTTCATAAAATCAAATTTTAAA
>NZ_DBEXBB010000090.1:0-5019 GCF_048170425.1 Phocaeicola sp. | reverse complement strand
GGCTTAGTATTGCTGGCTTCTTGTGGTTTTGGAGCTTTTGCTAAGGTGGTATTACCAGTGCTGGTATCAGACGGTATGGTGTTGCAGAGAAATACTCCGTTGACGATATGGGGCACGGCTGATCCAGCTGAGAAGATTTGTGTAAAGTTTCAAAAGAAACAATATAAGGTGGCAGCGGATGAGAATGGAAAATGGGCTGTAACACTGCCGGCCATGAAAGCCGGAGGACCTTACTCTATGACAATTAATGACATTGTTTTAAATGATATTCTTATAGGAGATGTTTTTTTATGCTCTGGGCAGTCTAATATGGAACTTCCGGTTAATCGGGTGATGGATAAATATGCAGATGAAATAGAGGGGTATGAAAATGCATCCGTTCGATATGTGAAAGTTCCTTATTCGTATGATTTTTCTCAACAGAGAGAAGATATTCATCCCGTAACCTGGCGCCCGATGACGACTGAAAATGTAAAAGATTTTTCTGCGATATGTTATTTCTTTTCCAGATTGTTGGAAGAAAAGACTAATGTGCCCGTCGGTATTATTAATGCGAGCTGGGGGGGTACTCCTGTAGAGGCTTGGATTAGTGAAAAAGGATTACAAAACTTTCCGGAGTATGTACATCAGAAAGCCTTATATGAAGATGCTGAATTGGTTTCTCGGATAACAGAAACTGAAAGGCTGCATCAACAAGCATGGAATAAGGTATTATATAGGTCTGATGCGGGGCTTCGGGGCGTGACACCATGGTATGCGGAGGACTATGATGATTCGGATTGGGAACAGGTAGATATGTTTTCGGATAACTGGGCTATTCGTAATGGCCGCCCTTTGAACGGGGTACATTGGTTTCGGAAAGACTTTTTTGTGCCTGAGGACTGGAGTGGAAAAGAGACTGTTCTGCGTTTAGGATGCATTGTGGATGCTGACTCTGTGTTTGTAAACGGACATTTTGTGGGTACTGTTTCCTATCAGTATCCTCCTCGTATGTACAAAGTGCCTTCCAAGTTCCTGAAGAAGGGAAAAAATCAGCTTACCGTACGGTTGTTTAGTTATGGAGGACGTCCTTCTTTTGTAAAGGAAAAGCCTTATAAGTTGATTTGTGACGGGAAAGAAGTAAATCTGGAAGGGGGATGGAAGCACAAAATAGGTACGGTGATGCCCCCTTCTCCTTCTTCTACAGCATTCCATTACACTCCTGTCGGCTTGTATAATGGTATGATTTATCCATTACGTCATTATACGTTCAAAGGTGTAGTGTGGTATCAAGGAGAGTCCAATGTGGGTCGTTGGAGCGAATATTCTTCTTTGCTCAGCGCATTGATAGCCGACTGGAGAACACTTTTCAAAAATGAAACTCTGTCGTTCTATATCATTGAATTAGCTGATTTCTTAGCACCGGATGATCCGGGAAGGGCTGCATGGGCTGAGTTGAGAAGTCAGCAGGCGAAAACAGCCTGTGACAATGCACACGTCACTTTGATAAAAAACAGTGATACGGGAGAATGGAATGACATTCACCCTTTGGATAAGAAAACTGCTGCTACTCGTTTGGTAGAAGCTGTGATACAGAATGAAAAATAATAAACAGATATGAGCAAGATTCAAAATCAGAAAGTTTCCATGGTCGAGAAGGTAGGCTATGGATTAGGAGACTGTTCCGCAAATCTGGTATTCCAGATGATGATGATTTACCAGACTAAATTCTATACGGATGTGTTTGGACTGGAGGGGGCGATTGCAGGAACCGTGATGTTGGTAGCACGTATTGTAGATGCATTTGTAGATCCCACTGTAGGCATATTGTCTGACCGGACGCAGACGAAATGGGGAAAATATCGTCCATGGGTATTATGGACAGCGCTTCCTTTCATGGTGTTCTATGTACTGGCCTTTTACAATCCGGGCATTGAAGAAAAAGGACTGGTAGCATTGTATGCTACAATTTCATACACCTTGTTGATGACGATGTATTCTTTTAATAATACACCTTATTCTTCATTGGGAGGAGTCATGTCGTCAGATATTAAAGAACGTACCAGTATTACTTCTGTGCGTTTTGTCTTTTCTACCATTGCACAGTTTGTGGTACAAGGGCTTACCTTACCGTTGGTCAGCAAGTTCTCGGAAGGTAGCGATAAGGCACACGGCTGGCTCTGTACCATATCCTTGTTTGCTGCCGTAGGCTTCTTGTTTTTGGTGATTGTATTTTTCTCGGCAAAAGAACGTATTACTCCTCCTGCCAATCAGAAAAATGATACTCGTCAGGATATAAAAGATGTATTGAGCAGCGTGCCCTGGCGTGCCATGTTTGTCTTGACTCTTTTTGTGTTCATCACACTGGCCATGTGGGGAAGTGCCATGAACTATTATTTTGAAAACTATGTGGATAAAGCAGCCTTGTTTACCTTCTTGGATAATATAGGATTGGTAGCTACCGAAGGTGGAACTTCAGTCGGGTATCATATCCTTGATGCTTTTGGGTTGATTGTAACTTCTCCAGACAAAGCATATGAAGTAGGCTTTGGCGTATTTAATATGGTGGGAGCTCTGGTCCAGTTTTTCGGTGTAATCTTTTTATCGGAATTTTTAGCCAACAAATATGGTAAGAAACGTACGTTTATCGTATGTCTTGCACTGACGGCAATTTTTACGGCTTTGTTCTATTTCCCTTCAAAATGCGATATTGAAATGATGTTCGTATTGAACTTTTTGAAGAGCTTGGCCTATGCACCTACGGTACCTTTGCTTTGGGCTATGATTGCAGATGTGGCCGACCATTCGGAATATATCAATTACCGTCGTGCCACGGGATTTATCTTTTCGGGAGTGGTGTTTGCCTTGAAAGCCGGATTAGGTATTGGAGGAGCTGTATTAGGCTTCTTGCTGTCGGGATTCGGCTATGTTTCGGGAGCGGATATAGCTCAAAGTGATACAGCCGTTCATGGTATTATTCTTTCATCAAGTCTGATTCCAGCTGCATTCTTTTTTGTCGGTGTAGTGGCATTATGTTTCTATCCTATCAGTAAAGAGTATAACGAGAAGATGCAGGCTGAATTAACTGCTCGAAGAAGTAAAAGTGACTATTAATCAAGGAAAAAGATATGAAGAACAAACACATTGCATCAGTGATGCTGTGCAGCCTGTTTATTATGGGTTGCGGTAGTAAAGTTTCTAATACGGTTGTATTAGAGAAGTCTTTAAAAGGGGTTGTGGAAGACAAGTTTTTAATGGGGGTAGCTCTGAATGTACATCAGTCGTCGGGGGATGATACTTTAGCGGTGAAGATTGTGAAGCAGCATTTCAATTCCATTGTAGCAGAAAACTGCATGAAATGCGGAGAAATTCAGCCTAAAGAGGGAGAATTCCATTTTGAGGATGCCGACCGCTTTGTGCAGTTCGGAATAGACAATGGCATGACGGTGATAGGACATTGCTTGATTTGGCATTCTCAGCTTCCGGACTGGTTCTGCGTAGATGAAAAAGGTCAGAATGTTTCTCCTGAAAAGTTGAAACAGCGTATGAAAACGCATATTCAGACCGTTGTAGGACGATACAAAGGAAAGGTGAAAGGCTGGGATGTGGTGAATGAAGCTATTGTGGAAGACGGCTCCTATCGCAAAAGTAAGTTTTATGAAATCCTGGGAGAAGAGTTTATTCCACTGGCCTTCCAATATGCCCACGAGGCTGACCCGGATGCCGAACTTTATTATAACGATTATGGTATGGACGTACAGGGCCGTCGGGAAGGAGTTGTGAAGCTTGTCCGCTCATTGAAGGAAAAAGGATTGCGCATTGATGCAGTGGGTATGCAAGGACACATGGGAATGGATTACCCCGATATTCAGATATTTGAAGAAAGTATGCTTGCTTTTGCTTCAGCCGGTGTCAAGGTGATGATTACAGAATGGGATATGAGTGCGCTGCCTACCGCACTTCGCAGTGCCAACATCTCGGATACGGTTGCGTTTAAGAAAACGTTGAATCCTTATCCGCAGGAACTTCCTGATTCTGTCAGTCAGGCATGGAATAAAAGAATGCAACAATTCTTCCAGCTTTTTGAAAAACATGCCGATATTGTGACACGTGTTACGGCATGGGGAGTTACAGATGGTGATTCGTGGAAGAATGACTTCCCGATTCGGGGGAGAAGAGACTATCCGTTGCTTTTTGACCGGAACTATCAGCCCAAGGAATTTATACAGAAAATGATAGATGAGCAGTCGGATACGACAGCAGTTGCACAGAAATAACGTTTAACTGGAGGCGCTTTCAATGGGAGTCTCATAAATCAATATAAAAATGAAAAAGGAAGAAAGATATTTGTTTCCTGCTGATTACATGGCAGACCCGTCAGTACATGTGTTTAACGGACGTTTGTATATTTATCCTTCACACGACCGTGAATCAGGTATCCCTGAAAATGACAACGGCGACCATTTTGACATGAATGATTACCATGTATTGTCGACTGACGACGTGATGCATGGTGAAATCGTTGATCATGGAGTGGCTTTGAAAGTAGCTGATATTCCTTGGGCCGGACGCCAGCTCTGGGACTGTGACATAGCCTGCAAGGATGGAAAATATTATTTGTATTTCCCGTTGAAAGACCGGAATGATATTTTCCGTATGGGGGTAGCCATTAGCGATAAGCCGGAAGGTCCGTTTATTCCTCAGCCCGATCCGATTCGTGGAAGTTACAGTATTGATGCGGCAGTTTTCCGTGATGATGACGGAAGCTATTATATGTATTTTGGAGGTATTTGGGGAGGACAGTTGCAACGTTATCGTGATAACAAAGCCATTGAAAATCCGCATTTTCCTGCTCCTGATGAACCCGCATTGCCAAGCAGAGTGGTAAAACTGTCGGATGACATGTTGGGGTTTGCCGAGGAGCCACGTCCTGTTATAGTGATAGGAGAAGATGGAAAACCATTGAGAGCCGACGACCCGCATCGTTTCTTCGAAGCTTCATGGATGCATAAATATAACGGTAAATATTATTTTTCTTAT
>NZ_DBEXBB010000089.1:0-3428 GCF_048170425.1 Phocaeicola sp. | reverse complement strand
CAATTTAGAAATATCTGGAAAATCTCATTTTTTATTTTTCTCCCAAATTTCTATCTTTGTCCTGCTTTTCAAAAGGTAACCTAACCGTTTCAAAAGGGAATGCCGTGGAAATCGGCAACAGTACCTGCTGCTGTGATTCTTGTGCAAACCTGGACATGCATTGCAAGCCACTGTGAATCGGATTCATGGGAAGGCGTCCATGGGGAAAGATCAGTCAGAAGACCTGCCCGGAAAAGCAAAACTATAAGTTATGTTTTACCTCATTTAATTGAAAAAATGAATTTGACAGAAATCCGCATCATCAAGCGCGACGGAAAGCAGGAAAACTTTTCAGCCGCTAAAATCACCAACGCCATCGGAAAGGCTTTCGAAGCAACCGGTATTCCTCAGCAGAAAGAGGAACTGGATCTGATTACCCGACAGGTAGTGTCACACTTCTCACAGCCTACCATCGGTGTGGAAGAAATTCAGGACCTTGTAGAAAACGAATTAATGAAAGTGCAGCCGGAAGTGGCAAAAAAATACATCATCTACCGTCAGTGGAGAAATACGGAAAGAGACCGGAAGACGCACATCAAACATATCATGGACGGCATTGTGGCCATTGACAAGAATGATGTAAACCTGAGCAACGCCAACATGTCAAGCCATACGCCGGCCGGACAGATGATGACTTTTGCTTCAGAAATCACCAAGGACTATACTTACAAATATCTTCTTCCTAAAAAATATGCAGAAGCACATCAAATGGGCGACATACACATCCACGACCTGGATTATTACCCCACCAAGACGACTACCTGCATACAGTATGACTTAGATGATTTGTTTGAACGCGGATTTCATACCAAGAACGGAAGCATCCGTACTCCGCAGTCCATCCAGAGTTACGCTACACTGGCTACCATCATTTTCCAGACAAACCAGAATGAACAGCACGGAGGACAGGCCATTCCGGCCTTCGACTTCTTCATGGCCAAGGGAGTGCTGAAAAGTTTCCAGAAAATCATGGCTACTCATTTAGGATTGCTGCTCGACATCAAAGGACACGCTACTGATGAAAAGGAAATCCTAAAAGGAATACGCAGCTACTTCCACAGCATCGCTCCTAACGAAGAAACTGAAAAGGCTTACCTGGATTCTTTGCAAGCGGCAGGTATCAACCTGACAGCAGACGAATTGAAGTATGTGCTCCGCAAAACATTGGCCCAAACCCGCAAGGATACGCATCAGGCCATGGAGGGCTTTATCCACAACTTGAACACCATGCATTCCAGAGGAGGTAATCAGGTGGTATTCAGCTCCATTAACTACGGTACGGACACCTCGGCAGAAGGAAGAATGGTGATTCAAGAATTATTGAAGGCTACCATCGAAGGCTTGGGAAATCATGGAGAAGTTCCAGTCTTCCCTATCCAGATTTTTAAAGTGAAAGACGGAGTGAGCTATTCTGAAGCCGATTATCAACTGGCCATGAAGGATTTTGAAGCAGCTCTCTCAGGAGAAGTGAAATTTGAAAGCCCGAATTTCGACCTCTTCCTGCAAGCATGCCGTACGACGGCCAAAGCACTGTTCCCGAACTTTATGTTCCTGGATACTCCGTTCAACAAACACGAGAAATGGAGTGCTGACGACCCGAAACGTTACCGTTATGAACTGGCGACCATGGGATGCCGCACACGCGTATTCGAGAACCTGAATGGAGAAAAGACTTCATTGGGAAGAGGTAACCTTTCATTCACGACCATGAACCTGCCTCGTCTGGCCATCGAAGCGCACCGGAAAGCAGAAAGTCTGACTAACGAGACTCCGGAAGGCAAGCTCCAGAAAGCAAAGGAATTTTTCCTCCAGTCTGTACACTCCATGGCTGAATTCATCGCAGAGCAGTTGTATACCCGTTACCAGTATCAGCGTACCGCTCTTGCGCGTCAGTTCCCGTTCATGATGGGCAATAATGTATGGAAAGGCGGAGACGTTCTTCATCCCAACGAAGAAGTAGGAGATGTATTGAAACAGGGTACTTTAGGTATCGGCTTTATCGGAGGACACAATGCCATGATGGCATTATACGGCCAAGGACATGGACACAACCAAGAGGCGTGGAACACGCTTTACGAAGCTATTGAAGAGATGAACAAAGTGGCCGAAGAGTATAAAAAGAAATACGGATTGAATTATTCGGTGCTGGCTACCCCTGCGGAAGGATTGTCCGGAAGATTTACCCGCATGGACAAACGGAAATACGGAACCATTGAAGGAGTAAACGACCGTGATTATTATGTTAACTCGTTCCATGTAGACGTGAAAGAGTCTATTACCATTGTCGAAAAAATCAAACGTGAAGCCCCTTTCCATGCACTGACACGCGGCGGACACATCACCTATGTAGAGCTGGATGGAGAAGCACAGAAAAACGTGAAGGCCATTGCGAAGATTGTAAAGGTGATGCACGATGAACAGATTGGATACGGTTCTATCAATCATCCGGTAGATACTTGTCACGATTGTGGCTACAAAGGAGTCATCTACAGCCGTTGTCCGGTATGCAATAGCGAAAACATCCTGCGCATGCGCCGTATCACCGGTTACTTGACAGGCGACCTTAGCAGCTGGAACTCTGCCAAGAGAGCGGAAGAGCACGACCGTGTAAAGCATGCATAAGCTGAAAGAAAACGTACATGTTACATTATTTATATACATATCCTGAAACAATTGTCGACGGTGAGGGCATTCGGTATTCCATCTATCTGGCTGGATGTACCCATCGTTGCAAAGGATGTCACAATCCGGAATCATGGAATCCGAAGGCCGGCAAACCTCTCACGCAGGAAGTCCTGGAACAAATCATTCAGGAAATCAATGCCAATCCTCTGCTGGACGGAGTTACCTTTTCAGGTGGCGACCCTTTTTACAATCCGGAAGAATTTCTGCCTGTCCTGAAAGAAGTCAGCCAGCGAACGGGCATGAATATCTGGTGTTATACAGGATATACATACGAACAACTGAAAGAGGACCCTATCCACCAGAAACTGCTCCCCTACATAGACGTACTCGTGGACGGTCCTTTCATCGAATCGCTCTACTCTCCTTTTCTAGACTTTTGCGGGAGCAGTAACCAGCGAATCCTTAAACTGAAATAGCCGAACATTAGTTCATTAGCATATCCCTCGATTTTAGTTAATAAATTCGCAACTAAAATCGAGGGATATATTTTATACCCGTTTCCCGTTTCATCACATTGTTATCGTACACGGCAAAAAACGTTGTCGCACACGGCTACCGTTTCCGTACACAAAGACTAAAAATAGCCCTTTTCTTGATTTATATCATGAAAACAACTATTTATTAAAAAAACATCTTGCAAGTTCTTGCTATCAATCAAAAAAGAATTACCTTTGCAATGTGGTTGTGAAACCAATAGGTAAAAA
>NZ_DBEXBB010000088.1:0-15943 GCF_048170425.1 Phocaeicola sp. | reverse complement strand
TATACATCACCGGAAACTGTGAATTCTTTTCTTACAGACTACAAATTTGCCTTATTCATTCTCCCAAACTTTTCTATTAATTTTCTGTTTCACATTGTGAAATACAAATTCCACACTATGAAACAGAGAATTTTTCAAGGTGTTTGGAAGAAAGTATCAGAAAAAATATCCAAAGGAAAAGGAGACTATGCAACTTACCACCGATGCAAAAACTCTACCTCGTGTATAGCCTAAACGTTTGCACATTGAACAAATCTAGTCCCGGCTTGTTATATAAGCAAATAGAATCATTGAAATGAGAATATTGATTACATTGATATTATTCATACTCACTCTTTTTGCCATACAAATGACGGACAAAGAAGAATCCCGGGATGTGACGCACACGGTTTCTGAAAAAGTCTTGCCAACCGAGGAGTATAAGTCACAACTCATTTCATACTCTTTCCATGCTAACTGCATGCTACCGACCGATTGCACACACGGAGTCCATGTACTTTTCAAGCAGTCTTGTCAACGGTATTTACAGCATATACAATTCTCTATCCGCGAAAACACGCAGCAACTTGCTAAGGCAATCATGTATGCTGCCCGGAACCGGACAGAAGTCTCTGCCACACTGCATAAACAAGGCCATACCCTCGAACACAGGCGACAGAAAAAACGTTACACTTACATCATCCGGCACATTCTTATTTAGTAAACTCTGTTACACAGTACGATTTTATAAACTTTATCACCACACATACTACAAAGAGTGGGGATAGAAAGCTTTATACACAAACCATCAATTAACTAGTAACATCATGAGTTTCAATATTACAAAAACAAGCCAGAAAAGAGTAGTCATCGTAGGTGGAGGATTTGGAGGACTACAATTGGCTAATAAGCTGCACCAGTCCGGTTTCCAAGTTGTCCTCATTGACAAGAATAATCATCATCAGTTTCCTCCGCTCATCTATCAAGTAGCTTCTTCGGGACTGGAGCCCAGCTCCATTTCTTTCCCTTTCCGGAAATTATTCCACAGCTACAAGGATATTTATTTCCGGCTGGCCGAAGCAAGGCAGTTGTATCCAGACAAGAAGGTTCTGCAAACCTCTATCGGAAAAATTGAATATGACTACCTGATTCTGGCAGCTGGTACCACATCCAACTTCTTTGGGAACAAACGGATAGAAGAAGCCGCCATGCCCATGAAAACCTTGTCGGAAGCAATGGGACTAAGAAACGCCCTGCTCAGCAACCTGGAACGAAGTATTACGTGTGCCACCAGCCAGGAACGACGGGAACTGCTGAATGTAGTCATTGTGGGAGGAGGAGCAACCGGAGTAGAAATAGCCGGTGCCATTGCCGAAATGAAACGGTATGTATTACCGAAAGACTATCCGGAGATAGACCCCAGCAACCTGCATATTTTTCTAATTGAAGCAGGCAGCCGTCTGCTTTCCGGTATGTCGGCCGAATCGTCCCGGGAGGCAGAAAAGTTTCTCCGCCGAATGGGGGTAAACATTTACCTCAACAAACGTGTGACGGATTTTCTGGAACACAAAGTGATACTGGAAGATGGTATGGAAATACCTACACGAACGTTTATATGGGTCAGCGGTGTACGTGCCAATGAGATTGCCAACCTTCCTCAGGAAGCTATCGGGCGGGGAGGCCGTATCCTGGTGGATGCCTACAACCGGATAAAGGGTATGGAAAATATTTTCTGCATCGGCGACCAATGCCTGATGACAGCCGATAAACACTATCCGGAGGGACATCCGCAACTGGCTCAAGTAGCCATTCAACAGGGAAAGCTACTGGCCGAAAACTTGAAAAGACTGGAGAGGAAAAAAGAAATGCGCCCGTTCCATTATAAAAATCTGGGCACCATGGCCACCATAGGCAGAAACAAGGCTGTTGCCGAATTTAACACAGTCAAAACGCAAGGGTGGTTCGCCTGGATACTATGGCTAGTGGTTCATTTGCGCTCTATCCTGGGTGTCCGCAACAAAATGAATGTATTGCTGAATTGGATATGGAGCTATTTCACTTACGACCAGTCCTTACGACTTATCATCTACGCACAAAAAGCGAAAGAAGTCAGGGAACGGGAAGAACGAGAAAGTAAAGTACACTGGGGAGAAAAGACTCCAGAATAATTTAAGCTAACTACAAAAGACGTGGGACATATCCGTCACCTTCAACAACGGATATGTCCCACTTACTTTTATATCACAGGAGTCAACTGATTACCATACATTCACACGATTTTCAGGAGCTACGTACAACGGATCAGACGGTGTGATGTGGAAGGCATCATACCAAGCCTGAATATGTGGCAACGCACCGTTTACACGCCATCTGCCCAATGAGTGAGGGTCTGACTTAGTATACACACGAATCTGCTCATCACGGATGTTACCAGCCCACAAAGTAGCATAAGCCAGGAAGAAACGCTGTTCTGGAGTGAAGCCGTCCACAACTCCGAGCGGAGCATCCTTAGTAGCGTTCTGGAAAGCCAGATAAGCCACTTTCAGTCCTCCATGGTCGGCTAGATTTTCACCCAGAGTCAATTCACCATTGGCATGCAAACCCGGCAACACTTCAATCTTGTTGAAGAAGTCAATCATCACCTGAGCACGTACCTTGAAACGGTCGGCATCGCCCGGAGCCCACCAGTCGGTCAAGTTTCCGTCTTTATCAAACTGGCGACCCTGGTCATCAAATCCGTGGGTCATTTCGTGACCGATTACTACACCAATGGCACCGTAGTTTGCCGCATCATCGGCTTCCATGTTAAAGAACGGTGGCTGAAGAATAGCAGCCGGGAAGCAGATTTCATTAGTCGACGGATTATAGTATGCATTGACTGTCTGCGGAGTCATCAGCCATTCGTCTTTATCGACCGGCTTACCTAAACGGCTGTACATATCATTGAATCCCCATTCTGAAGCACGACATACGTTCGCCCAGTAAGAATCGTTCTTGATTTCCAGTTTAGAATAGTCTTTCCACTTGTCTGGATAACCTACTTTCACATGGAAAGTGGCCAGTTTTTCATGAGCCTTGATTTTGGTGCTGTCGCTCATCCAATCTTGTGCGTCAATGCGTTCACCCAGGGCAGTCTGCAGGTTCTTCACCAACTTCACCATACGTTCTTTAGCAGCAGCCGGGAAGTATTTTTCCACATACATCTCGCCTACCAGCTCACCCAGCATACCGTTCACTGAGTTTACAGCACGTTTCCAGCGCGGCTGATTTACCTGGCGACCTGACAATACCTTGCCATAGAAATCGAAACGGGCAGCTACAAAGTCATCGCTCAGGCAAGAAGCTGCCGCATCCAGCAGGTTGTATTCCAGATAAGACACATGCTTAGACAACGGAAGCGTATTCATCAGGCGAGCTACTTCCTGAATCGGTTCTACCTGCTCTACGTTCAATTCAGCCGGAGCCTGAATACCCAAACCTTTCATATAGGCATCCCAGTCGATTCCGGCAATGTTCTTCTTTAATTCATCGAAAGACATTTTGTGGTAGTTAGCTTCCGGATCGCGAAGTTCTGTTGCACTACGTGAAACTTTGGCAATGGCTGTCTCGATTTCCATGACATCGGCCACTTTCTGCTGTGCATCTGCCTCAGAGAAACCAGCCAACTGGAACAACTTGCCGATGTAAAGTTTATACTGTTCACGAATGTTCTGAGTGATGCTGTCGGTATCCAGGTAATATTCCTTTTCACCCAAGTTGATACCACCTTGTCCCATCTGGAAGATGTTGAGCGAACTATTCTTCGGGTCAGCATATACATAGCTGTGGAAATAGGTACCGATACCGATATGAGCCATTTCAGTCATCATCGGCACGATTTCACTCTTGTCTTTCATGCCAGCAATCTTGTCAAGCATGGCCTTCACTGGTTCCGCCCCCTGCTTGTTCAAGGTTACGCTGTCCATCGCCATGTTATACAAGTCACCGATTTTCTGTGCGGCTGAACCAGCCTGATTGTTTTTCTGTGCGGCCAGTCCTTCAATCAGTTCACGCAACTGTTTCTGGCTGTTTTCAAACAGTTCATCAAACGTGCCGTAACGAGAATATTCAGCAGTCAGCGGATGAGCATCATTCCATCCTCCACATGCGTAACGGAAAAAGTCCGTACCGGCAGACACAGTGGTATCCATGTTTGCCAAATCAATGCCAGAAGTGCTTTTCGCTTCCTTCTGTCCGGCGCAGCTTGTCAGCATAGCAACAGCCAACGTAGCTACGGCTACATAATTTTTCTTGTTCATAAATGTGTTGTTTTTATTAAGTCTCTCTTATTTCATCTCTTCCAGTTCTGACAAAAGCAGTGTCCATTCCTCTTCTGCCTCTGCAATCTGCTTTTTCAGTTGTTGGTGCTGCTCGTACAACTTCATATCAGAAGCACCTTCGGGAGTGGCCATTTGTTCCTCCAATTGTGACACATGTTCTTCCAGAGTCCCAATCTTTGCCTCGCAGTCGGCCACCTGCTTCTCCAGCTTGCGGATTTTCTTGTTCAATTCCTTCTGTGCTTCGTACGAAAGTTTGCTCTCGCTCTCTGCCGGCTCTTCTTTCTTGGGCGAAGCAGTCTGCGGAGATTGAGACAACTGAAGTTCGTTCAGGTTCTCCATTTTCTTCTTTTGCAGGAAGTCATAGATACCGCCGATATGTTCCTTCACCAGTCCGCC
Organism: Phocaeicola sp.; assembly: GCF_048170425.1. GTDB lineage: Bacteria > Bacteroidota > Bacteroidia > Bacteroidales > Bacteroidaceae > Phocaeicola. Next base: position 11,249 of record NZ_DBEXBB010000088.1, on the reverse strand, counting down.
ACCAAATTCGTATACTTTGGTCACCAGTCCGTCAAGAAACTCACGGTCGTGAGATACCACGATGACCGTACCGTCGAACTCTTTCACGGCTTCCTTCAGCACATCCTTCGAACGCATATCAAGGTGATTGGTCGGCTCGTCCAGAATCAGGAAGTTCACTGGCTCCAGCAGCAGCTTAATCATAGCCAGACGACTGCGTTCACCTCCTGAAAGCACCTTTACTTTCTTTTCAGAAGCCTCTCCTCCAAACATGAAGGCACCTAAGATGTCTCTAATCTTTAGACGAATGTCTCCTTTTGCCACACGGTCGATAGTATCAAAGACAGTCACGTTTTCATCGAGCAGCTGTGCCTGGTTCTGGGCAAAATAGCCAATCTGTACGTTATGTCCGATGGTCAACTTCCCTTCATACGGAATTTCATCCATAATGCACTTCACCAGCGTAGACTTACCTTCACCGTTCTTTCCGACAAAAGCAACCTTTTCCCCGCGGTGGATGGTCAGATTCACATCGTGAAAGACTACATGATCACCATACGCCTTCTTCACATTCTCACAAATCACCGGATAGTTACCGGAACGAATAGAAGGAGGAAACTTCAGGCGAAGTGTAGAAGTATCTTCTTCGTCAATCTCAATAGGTACGATTTTCTCCAGCTGCTTGATGCGGCTTTGCACCTGTACGGCCTTCGTAGCCTTGTAACGGAAACGTTCAATAAAGTCTTCCGTATCTTTTATTTCTTTCTGTTGATTCTCGTAAGCACGCAATTGCTGTTCGCGACGTTCCTTACGCAGCACCACAAATTCATCGTAAGCTACTTTATAATCGTATATCCGTCCGCAGGAAATCTCAATGGTACGGTTAGTCACATTGTTAATAAATGCCCGGTCGTGACTTACCAATACTACCGCACCGGGACTCATCTTCAGGAAATTCTCCAACCATTGGATACTCTCAATGTCCAGGTGGTTGGTCGGCTCGTCGAGCAACAGCACATCGGGACGACGCAACAGAAGTTTCGCTAACTCAATACGCATACGCCATCCCCCGCTGAATTCAGAAGTAGGACGGTCAAAGTCCGCACGATTGAATCCCAATCCCGTAAGTGTACGTTCTATCTCTGCACGGTAATTGGTTCCTCCCATCATCAGGAAACGTTCGTTCTCATGGGTAAACCGCTCTATCAGTTCATGATAGCTTTCAGAATCATAATCCGTACGGTCGGCCAGTTCCTGGTTCATCTTCTCCAGTTTTTCCTGCATCTCAAAAATATGCTCAAAAGCCATCTCGGCCTCAGCCATAACCGTGCGTGTATCGCTCAATATCATGACCTGCGGCAAATAACCGATGGTAATGCCTCGTTGCACGGCTACTACTCCTTCTGTGGGCTGCTGCAACCCCGCCAGGATTTTCAGCATGGTCGATTTTCCGGCCCCATTCTTTCCTACCAGTGCAATACGGTCTTTTTTGTTGATAACAAACGATACATCTTCAAATAGTGGAGTAGTCCCGAACTCCACCTTTAATCCTTCTATTGAAATCATGCGACTTTATTCTTCTACGTTACAAAGTGGCGGCAAAGTTACAATTTTCCGGCCACAGCAGTGACAGACAAGCTGTTAATTTTTCAAAGCGTCGGACTCTCCCTCCGATTTACGCTGCAAATACAACTGGCAGGAATTGACTACATTATGCCACACACTGTAGAATCCTGCCGCAACGGCCGTCACAGGAGTGAAGAAAGTGTAACCCATCCAGATGGCAAATACCGTATTTTTCTGCCCCAAAGCCTGTCCGGAGCTGATGGAATCATCGTAACAACGTCCTATCTTTTTCCCGAAATAGAACTGCAGAGCACAGCAAACCAAAGAAACGCCTCCCAATCCGGCCTGATACCAGAAAGACACGTCGCTGTGTACAATACTCTTCACCGTTACCCCAATAGCCAATGTCAACGCCACAGCCCACAGATAAAAAGAAAGTTCATGATACTGTCCTAACTTGGCATGAACCTTTGGAAGCAAAGCCTTCAGTAAAATGGCTGCCAAGAACGGACAAAGCAATAAGGGGAACACCTTACCTAAAATCAGCGCAAACGAACTGCCAAAATTCAGTTCCGGATGCGGGTGAACTAACGGAAGTACCAGCGGCACCAAAATAGCTGCCAGCAAATTGACTAAAATGGTATAGGTGGTCAGATGGGCTGCATCTCCTCCTAACTTGCGTGTAACCACCGCAGCCGCTGTTGCTGTAGGACAAATCAAGCAAATCATGGCTCCTTCCACCAATATACGGGCCGGGAAATCTGGGAAAATCACCAGGAGCAATCCCAAAAGCAAGAAACTTACTCCTTGAATCAGCAGCAAACGCCAATGCCAGGCACACAACTTCAAATCGTGTACATTGATTTTACAGAAGGTAAGAAAAAGCATCAGGAAAATCAATACCGGCTGTATAATATCGATGGCATGAGCCACAAAGGGCTTGGTAGGTGCCAGAAAAGGGATATTGACATACACAAAGTACAGAATGACTCCCATTTCCATGGCTATGGGCAACGTCCAATTTTTACAAAAACGTAGAATATTCATTGTTAATCCACTATGGTGAAACAAACCTGCCAGTGCAGAGTGAAAGAAAAAGGATTTGCAAATCCGGCCATCTACAGGCTACGGTTTGCAAATCCTTTGTATGGTCTTATACCTCTTACCTTTTACAGGAAGAAGCATATCAGATGTGTCAATTACTTACAGTTGCCAGTGCAACGAGGTTTGATTTGTTTGAAGAAATCATTACCCTTGTTGTCTACCAGGATGAATGCCGGGAAGTCTTCTACTTCAATCTTCCAGATAGCTTCCATACCCAGTTCCGGATATTCTACACATTCAATGCTCTTGATATTGTTCTGAGCCAAGATGGCAGCCGGACCACCGATAGAACCCAAATAGAAACCACCGTGTTTCTTGCAGGCATCTGTTACAGCCTGGCTACGGTTACCTTTAGCCAGCATAATCATAGAACCACCGTGACTCTGGAACAAGTCTACGTACGGGTCCATACGGCCGGCAGTAGTCGGGCCCATAGAACCACAAGCCATACCCTGCGGAGTCTTAGCCGGACCCGCATAATAAATAGGATGATCCTTGATATACTGAGGCAGGTCTTCACCACGATCCAGACGTTCTTTCAGTTTGGCATGTGCAATGTCACGACCTACGATGATGGTACCGTTCAAAGACAGACGAGTAGCTACCGGATATTTATCCAGTTCAGCCAGAATTTCCGGCATCGGACGGTTCAAATCAATCTTCACAGCATTGCCTTCACCTGCCTGACGCAATTCTTCCGGAATCAGTTCACCCGGATTTGAATCCAGTTTTTCAATCCAAATACCATCTTTGTTGATTTTACAACGGATGTTACGGTCAGCAGAGCAAGATACGCCCAAGCCTACCGGACAAGAAGCACCGTGACGCGGCAAACGAATGATACGTACATCGTGTGCATAATACTTACCACCGAACTGAGCCCCCAAACCAATGCGGTGAGCTTCTTCCAATACTTGTTTTTCCAGTTCTACATCGCGGAATGCACGTCCGTATTCATTACCTGTAGTGGGCAAATTATCATAGAAACGAGTTGAAGCCAATTTCACAGTCAACAGGTTCTTTTCAGCTGATGTACCACCAATTACAAATGCAATGTGATAAGGAGGACAAGCTGCAGTTCCCAAAGTCTTCATCTTTTCAACCAGGAACGGAACCAAAGTAGCCGGATTCAGGATGGCTTTTGTTTCCTGATACAAGTAAGTCTTGTTAGCAGAACCACCACCCTTTGTTACACAGAGGAATTCATACTCCATACCCTGAGTAGCTTCGATATCAATCTGAGCCGGCAGGTTGCAGCGAGTGTTCACTTCTTCGTACATAGTAAGCGGCGCATTCTGAGAATAACGAAGATTCTCTTCCGTATAAGTTTTGTACACACCCAGAGAAAGCGCTTCTTCATCACAGTAGCCAGTCCAAACCTGCTGTCCTTTTTCACCGTGGATAATTGCTGTACCGGTATCCTGACAGAAAGGAAGTACGCCTTTGGCAGCTACTTCTGCATTGCGCAAGAAAGTCAAAGCTACATACTTGTCGTTATCGCTTGCTTCCGGGTCAGTCAGAATCTTTGCCACCTGTTCGTTGTGAGAGCGGCGCAACATGAAAGAAACATCGCGGAAAGCCGCATTGGCCATCGCAGTCAAACCTTCTTTTTCGATTTTCAGGATGGGTTTTCCTTCAAACTCGCTTACAGACACATAGTCTTTTGTAAGCAAATAGTATTCAGTTGTATCCTTGCCATGTTCAAACATCGGCTGATACTTGAATTCGGGTGTTGCCATAATACATTAAATTAATTGTGAGTTATTAGTGGACACAAAGTTACAAAGTATTATCGAAATTTTTCCTTAATTCCTACAAAAAGTTATCTGTAATTATTCCTACTCTTCTATTGCACGAATCAAGCCCTTCTGCAATACATCTACTCCCGGAAATCCCACATAACGTCCCTGCAATTTACCGTCATGGCTGATAATCAAATAAGCCGGAATCCCCGTAATGCCATAAGAACTACACAGATATTTCCATTGTGACTCGGTAAGCCGATAGTGTACCCCAGTCATTTTAGACAAGTTTGATTTCCAGATATTTTCCGGAGAAGAAGGCCCCGTCAGATAAATATATACAATGTCTTTTGATGACAGATTCTTCTTCAGCGGTACCATAGACTGCATACTTTTTTTACAAGGACCGCACCACGTAGCCCAGAAGTCTATCAAAATGGCACGCCCTTTATGAGGAGCAATAATCTTAGGAAGAATATCTGCCCCTTCTACCTGCGCATCCAGCGAAGCAATCACTGCTTCTTTCACTGACTCCATCCGTTCGGCATTCTGCTGAAGTGCTTCTGCCACGGCTTCCACATACATACGAATTTCTGGAAAATTCACCATTCTCAGTACTTTCCGGTCATCTGAAGACAGAGAAGAGGAAGCTGTAAGCCGACTACAGATGGGCATCACCTGCTCATAGTCAGACTGTAACCTAGAAGCGACCTCCGGACTCTCCATCAAGCCTTTTTCAACGGCACGATAGGCATTCAGTGCAGCAGAAGAAGGGGAACCGGCCAGCTCCCGGTTAATGGTCTCAGCAGCTCCATCAAACCAGGCCTTCTGTTTTTTCTCGTAACGCCTACCCAACAAACGGGAAGCGGACATGCTCAGGCGAGGAAGATTGATGTATACCGTCACCTCTTCGTCAGGGACAAGAAACAGCTTCAAAACCGCTTCGTTCAACCGCAATGCTGTCAAAGTTGGTTGCAACAACTCTGCTTCCAGATGAAACGAGCCATCCTGACGGACTTTAATGCTTTGCTTCCACTCCTTAGGAAAAAGGCCGTCTTCATATTCCAGTTCCGTAAACAATGACATTCTCGGATCATACCCTAGAATATAACCGTTTACTATGGCCTTTCCTACCGACAATCCAGGCTCTGGAATTTCATTGCTCCGTTCCGGCTTATCTGTCGTGAGATAATTAGGCACATACACATAAGGTTCTTCCCTACTCAACTGAATACCAAAGATGCCCCATCCCACCTCCGGCTCTATAAAATCCACTTCATGCACATCCGAAGGAATCGGTGAAAAAGAAAGAGTTACTTCCAAAGTCCCATTCTCTTCAATTACTTCCGGCTCAGTCACTCCATCAATGGAAATACGTTCTGCCTCACGAAGCTGTGCAATACCTCCATCAGCCCATTTCAATGCCGCTTTTGAAGAAATGACGACCGGGGTTCCCGGCTTACCATACATCACCGCATCAACCTGAGTCTGTTCACTGGTCTGGATAATCCGTTTGAATTCTATCTCCGCCGTATTCGACAATACGAAACCTGGATATTCCATCACCTTTCTTCTATTGGCCTGCACCTGCAAAGCCATGAAGCAAACGCAAAGCAAACATATATATCTGCATATTCTTTCCATACGCAGTACCTCCCATTTTACAATAGATTCTTTACACGTTCTATCAGTTCGTTTCCAAGCTCCGTTTTAACCTTTATATGTTCCAGTACCGCAGTCACAAACGGATTGCTTTCGAACACGCCACGCACTTCTTCAAAGTCGCGCACCTTCTCCTCACTGCTTCCATCTGCCCCGAATCCGGTCATGGAAGTCAACGAAAATTCTTTCTTGGCATCTTCATACACCATTTTATCCAGTCCCACTACAGCCTCCTGCCACTGGCGTACGATAGCTACGATGTCTGCCGCTGTAATCGTATCAGCCCGCAAGCCATAGAAATCAAGCATTTTTTCATAGGCCCACATCCATTCATACGTATAATAATTGGCGTGCATCTCTGCAAAACGGTCGTGTATCTCATCCACACTGTTCAAACGGTCGCACTCAATATCTTCCATCAGGCGTTCTATCTCACTCTTCGGAGCAATCAACCCGGAAATATCCACCCATTCTCCAGTTCCAATCGGCGTATCCGGAACCAGACGAGCACGAATTTCTTCATCTGAAGCAAAATGAATGTCTTCCAGACGCTTGATGACAGAGTTTCCCAAGAATTTATGGATGGCAGTCTCATAAAACTTGATTCCCTTGTTCAGTGCCGAATTCTTAATCTTCGCACTTTGATAAGAGTAAATCTCGGAAGTTTCCCCCGACACACGAGCCAATTCCTTCAAAATCTGTCGCCCTGCCATCATCTTCTGAATGGTGTACGGACTCAACAAATTATAATTAATCTGGTCCAAACGGTTCGGATCTTTCCGCTGGTCACGTTTAGGCCACTTCTGCGCATCGCGGATTGTACCTACACTCCGCAAATTGACACCCGGCACCAGATAAGTTGTATTCTTTTCCTCTATCAAATAAGAAAAAGGCAGATTCGAAGTATCCGGATGAGTGACATGACGCCCCATCACCAGTGAGAAGGCACCAATACGGGCTGGCCACAAGATATAAGAATCAGAAGCGGTCTTAGCACCTCGTTCCAATGCCCCCTGATGAATCGGCCCCAACTTATACATATGGTTGCTCTGGTTAGAGCCTGAACCTGCATTCATGAACGAGAACATGCCGGCAATGAGTAATGTAGACTTATGGTGCGTTACGGTAAAGGGTCCGGCAAAAATGGCACAAGCCTCTCCATTTTCCTCCTGACAGTTACTGAAGAACAATGAATCAGAAGCCGAATAGGTATGCCCCAAATGACAAGCCTGCCCCACGAAACAACGTGTAAGCATCGTACCATCTTCTACGTATGAGCCACTTGAGATGATAAAATCATCACAAATCACTCCGTACCCAATATGCACCGGTGCGTACTCATTACTGTTGATACTTCCATTCTTCAAACGGCCGGCACCTTCAATCTGGCAATAATCCCCAATCCGTACATTCTTGATGTAACCGGCATTCACTATCATTACATGACTCCCGATAGTCCCTGTATCTGACGCATGTGACTCTGCATAAGACTCAATAATCTTTCGCATTTTGTCGATAAGCACCGGACGATGGCGGTAAAGTGCCATAATATAAGCCTGATGAGCAGAAAGACGGTCATGAATAATTACCTCACGTCCACCGGTTTCATTCAGAACTGAAACTTCCACTCCATTTCCAAAACGGCTATGGCAATCTACCAAAATGATGTCTACATTCTCGATAAACGTATCATGCCCTATCTCATAGTTAGCTATATAATTCTTTACATTCTCAATGTAACAATTGTCACCCACCGTTACATTGTGTAAAGTAGCATAATACACACCAGAATGCTTAGCCATTCCACCAGCCAGAGTAAACTCCTTTTCAAAAACGCCCAGTCGCACTTTTCCAGAGAAACGGGTGTGATAAATATAATCTGTGCGAAAATTATCAGCTACTTCAACTCCACTCCAGTCGGAAGCAATACAATGCTGTGCCTCCAATCGTGCGATTTCTTCTCTTGTCAGTAAACGATAGTGTTGTGTCATATTTTTTGTTGTTATTCTTCGTCATATGTCTGATATAAAAAATCATTGTAAGGATACTTCTGCACATGCAGTTCCTTTACCTTTTTATATAATAATTCACGGAACTGATCAATATTAGTCTTTTCACGTGCGGAAATGAAGATACAATTATCATTCAGTTTCGCCATCCAAGTATGCATCAGTTCCTCCAGCGTAATATTTTCTTTCGTCTTCGGCGTCAAGTCATCTTCTGCCTTTTCCACATACGTATAGGCATCTACCTTATTAAATACAATCATACTCGGCTTTCCACCTGCACCCAAATCGGCAATTGTTTTCTCTACCACCTGAATCTGCTCTTCAAAATCGGGATGTGAAATATCAACTACGTGTACCAGCAAATCCGCCTCACGCACCTCGTCCAGCGTAGACTTAAACGAATCGACCAAGTCAGTCGGTAATTTCCGGATAAACCCTACCGTATCCGAAAGCAAGAAAGGTAAATTTTCGATAATGACTTTACGTACGGTAGTATCGAGCGTAGCAAACAATTTGTTTTCCGCAAAGACCTCACTCTTGGCCAGCAGGTTCATCAAGGTCGATTTACCCACGTTGGTATATCCCACCAGGGCCACACGAATCATGCGTCCACGGTTCTTGCGCTGAGTAGACTTCTGCGTATCAATTTCAGCCAAACGCTGCTTCAGCAAAGCCATACGGTTCAAGATGATACGGCGGTCCATTTCCAACTGAGTTTCACCCGGACCACGCAAACCTACAGAACCTTTACCACCACCGGCACCGGAACCACCACCCTGACGTTCCAAGTGCGTCCATAAACGCTGCAAACGCGGAAGCATGTACTTATACTGTGCCAGTTCCACCTGCGTCTTGGCATTGGCAGTCTGCGCACGCATCGCAAAAATATCCAGAATCAGTGAAGTACGGTCCAGAATCTTCACTTTCAGTTCATTCTCAATGTTACGGATTTGCTTGGCCGAAAGTTCATCATCGAAAATCACCATCCCGATTTCCGTCTCCTCGCTCTCATTCTGCAACTCCAGGTATTCTTTCACCTCTTGCAACTTACCTTTACCTACATAAGTCACCGAGTTCGGCGTATCCAGTTTCTGTGTAAAACGTTTTACTACCTCTGCCCCAGCCGTCTCAGCGAGGAAAGCCAGCTCATCCAAATATTCATTGGTCTTACGTTCATTCTGAGTCTGGGTTATCAAACCCACCAGCACAGCTTTTTCAGTCTGTGCTTCTGATATTACAAATTCTTTCATTCAGTGTAAATCTAATTTCTATACGGCACAAATATAAGCAAAAAGAGCGCATCTCTTTACAGATACGCTCTTTTATTTCTTTCTTATTTATTCAAATCCGGATTCATCAATTCTTCGCTTTGTGGAATTGGCCAGACATATCCGCTACTTTGCGGAGTAATCTGTGTTTTCCGTTCAAAGTTTGCCCCACGACGCAACACATCAATGCCTCGCATCGCCTCACCAATAAACTCCAGACGACGCTCGTTGTAAACCGCCATCTTCAAATCTTCACCAGACAAATGATCAATATCCAGCTGATTGCTTGTCTCCGGTAATGAACGGAATCTCACCTGTTTCAAACATTCTCTGGCAAGCTTTTCATTTTCAGTTCCACCCAAATTTACATAACACTCGGCCAAGTTCAACAATGTTTCCGCATAACGGAAAATCGGTGCCCAATCCAGTTTCTGTGCAGCATCCGTAAACTTCAGCAGCTGATTCTTTTCATTTTTCATCTGCACACGAGCATCATCAGCTGAATTGTAATTCGGCTTGCCCATGATACCGTTTTCCACGTCTACCCACAGAATTGTATTCTTAGCGTAATAATATTCTGCCAATCCTTGCTGGGTATTCGGACGATTTGTTTCCTTCATAGGCAAAGAGAATATGGTTTCATCCGTATAATAAGGTGCCTTGAACATATCTCCAAACTTGGGAGTCAGTACGTATCCCGTCACCAGCTTACCTGCTTTTACCGCCTCTGTCCAGTTGTTCATTGACATATATACACGCATTTTCAACATATTGGCAGCAGCCTGCGTAGCACGAGTCACAGCCGATTCATCCGCTGTTGTTTTTACCGGCAAAGCACTGATATTTTCCAAGTCCAAAAGAATCTGCTCGTAAACCTCCTTTACTGTTGCACGTTTCAGAGCATTATGTTCTCCATCTTTTTCCGGAGTTAAACGTAAAGGCACAGATTTCGCATCCGGATTAATTACGTATGGTGTAGCATATAGATTATTCAAATAATAATAAGCAAATGCACGCACAAACTTTGCTTCTGCTTTGTACTGCTCATATTTTTCTCCAGCAACAGCTTTAGCGCCTTCCAATTCATCCAAGAAAATATTGACACGGTTAATGGCTGCGTATGCCATGCTCCAGGTCACCGTATTTTCTGCATCTGTTTTGCCCACATTAAACTTATAAGTATTGGCCAGCGTAATCAAGTTCGGGTCAGAATTTACAATATCTTCTCCACGGTTATCAAACACCAAATAGGTTTTTCCTCCCATGAAGGAATCCGACGCATCATTTTTTATCGAACCGTACAAGCCTAATACAGCTGCTTCCAAACGATTTGCATCATTATAAATATCTCCCGGCTCAATGTATAAAGGCGGTTCCTGATCCAAGAAACTACTGCTGCAACTACTCAACGTAGTTCCAGCCATCAATATAGCATATACAATATATTTTTTCATTCGAATCTGCTTTTAAAATTCAACAATTAACACGCCAAGTTCACACCAAATGTGTAGGTACGTGCCTGTGGCAAGGTATTTTTATCCGTACCCGGAGCCAGAGTAGCATTGGTCGTATTCGACATCACCTCCGGATCCATACCCGAATAGCCCGTAATTACGAACAAGTTCTGCACCTGTGCATATACGCGCAACTTGCTGATGCCGATAGCGCTCGCCCAGTTCTTCGTATTGAAGGTATAACCCAGTGAAATATTCTTCAAACGCAAATAATCACCTTTTTCCACCCACTCGCTGATAGGCATGGCCGAACCGTTTGAATAATTATCGCCATACACTGGTTTCGGGAACATGGCATTCTTTCTTTCCGGAGTCCAGTAATTCTGAAGTACCTCCTTCGAGTTATTCCAGTAACGCATGTCACTTACCGTCGCCTTCGTACCATTATAAATATAGTTTCCACCT
>NZ_DBEXBB010000087.1:0-3477 GCF_048170425.1 Phocaeicola sp. | reverse complement strand
GAGGGGCAAGACCAAAATCCAGGTGCTTATGGTGCTATCACAGGTATTGCGATATATGTTTTCGAGAAAGATTATGAGAAAGCTGTTGAGATAATAAATCCTATTGTTGATAGTAGAAATAAATCTCATGTCTGGTGCCCTAAATGTGGAAGTTATAATGTGTCAGCCATAGCCGTAAGTAATAAATACGGAACTGCTATAGCATTATGGTGCATCTTTCTTTTTCTTATTCCGGGACTTTATCTTGTTTGGGCAAATGATTTTGGTATCAAATCAACTATTGCCGATTATATAGCATTGTCTATGTTTATTTCGTTTCTTGTAGTTGCATTCTTGGGAAAAATTTCTAACGCCAATTATATATGTAAAGACTGTAATAAAAGGTTCCACCATAAATGATTTTTTGCAGTAAGCTCGCTGAATTTAAAGTAATATACTATATCCGCTTCGTTATTCAGCAAAATTTAAAAAGACTTCAGCAGCGAACTGTTCACCGAGCGGTCTACCTCCCGTCTGACCTTCTTCGTTTTGTAACCGAAGTCGAAGGTATAAGCTAATTTGATGTGGCAGTACTGACCGTTTGTCCTGAAATCTTCATCCGAATAATATGTATAGAGTTCATGCTGGAACGTTTTTCGGAACTTCCGGTCGGTAAACGGAGACACGACATTGACTTCCGCAAAAAAGTTTCCCTTGCCGTATGTACACTCCAGACCGTAGTTGACGGGAGTCTCTTCTATTCCCAGGGAAGTGGTGTTGACAATCTTGTTTCTGAAATTGACGTAGGGCGAAAGCGTGAAATCACCCAGGTAAACATTGGCATTGAGGTTGCCGGTCAGATTTCTGTTGCCGAAACCACACACGGAGTGAACAGACGTATAATTGTATCTTATATCGCCCGACAGACTGAACATCCGGTTAAAGGAATGCGAAGCCGCCAGTATGGCAGCATAGTAATGAATGTTTCCACGGTTAATGAACGACCTGACGAGGTAAGTATCCTGAACATAATAGTCGTGAACCACCGGATTATGCTCCAGCTTGTACTGGAGAATGGCCGAAAGTCCGGTTTTCTTTATCTTACCGGAATAATACAGGAAGGAATTGAATGAACGTCCGCTCTTCAGGTTCGGATTGCCGGTCTGTACCAGATAAGGATTGAGACCGATGCGTGCCTGATTGATGAGGTCCATGCCGTAATTGTAATTGTTATAGGAGGAAGACCATAACAGCATCCCTCCTTTCAGCTGATATTGAAGGTTCAGATTGACACGCGGCGACAGCTTGCTGAATTTTTCGCTGCCGTGAAGCCGGTACTGAAGCCAGTCCACTCCCACCCTTGACCGTAGTGACAGTTTCGGGCTAAAAGCATAATTATAGGAAAGGAAAACCAGCGACTCATTTTTCCATAGTGACTGCCTCAGCGGATGGCTGCCCTCGTATTGCGCATTCCACACATGATGAAAATCGAACAGCTCGGCCGAAAAAGAATGCTTTCCTTTGGACAGGTTATAGATGGCTGACAACTGAAATCCTCCGGCATTTTCCGATTCATAAGAACCCGTCTCATAGTTCTGCTCAGAGTAAGTACGGTTGTACAAGTTACGGGAATAAGTACCATGCAATCCAAAAGTAAAATCCTGTGTCTCCGATATAGGGATAGTACCCGTCAGATCTAATTTAGGAGAAAGGCTCTTCTGGTCAGTATACATCGCAAAATTAGAAGCATTACCCACCGACTCTACCGTGCCGACCATATTTTCACGAGGAGTGTTTTTGTGTATAAACGACAGTTTCCCGACGATATACCGACCTGCCTTCTGATGCTGGAGACGGAACTGTACATACTTATTGTGCCGGGAATAATCTTCATCGGATGTACTAAAACGCTCGACGGACTGCCCGGGTAATGCATAGGTTTCAGACATGTTATTATGATTATCCTTCACATTAAAGTAATCACTTCCAGCAAACAAGGAATAGGTCGTATTATTACGGTTGACGGTGGCAGCAATATTGTAGTCGCCATGCGTATATCCAATTGTCTGCAAGCCATCCATTTGCAAGTAACCACCCGCCTTATATTGCTTCAGTATAAAGTTGACAGCTATCTTATCTTTTGCATATCTCCCGGTTGGATTGTCATGATACTCAATCTTTTCTATGTCCTTCGGGCGAAGCATCTGGATGTCCTTGGAATCGGCTTGCTGCCCATTGATATAGAACGACACGGGCATCCCCATTGCCTCAGCACTATTGGACCGTGTATCGATAATCATACCCGGAATCATCAAGCGTTTCAACACTCCATAGCCGCTGTTAGTCGATTTCTTCTGCTGAGAGTTAGGATAAATTACCAAATGATTGTCTACCCGCGACACATTCGATGCCACGATAGTCACCTCATCCAACGCGATGGTCCGGCTGACGGAATCATTTGACAACGTCTGCGCAATCATGCGGAAGGGGCATGAAAGGAGAAAACAGCCCATTACTATTTTGGACATGTATTTCCTTTTATCTATATAAGGCCTGTACTTATTCATTTTGTTCTCATGACATTTGCAAATATATAACATTTATCCATTCATTCTCCGTACCTTTGTATCCATATTTGTATTACAAGTTATAGCCTGATTCTTTCATTTCCAGATAAAATAAAAGAGCGATAAACAGCTCTTATCACAAAGCCATTTATCGCCCTTCTTACGTAGTGTTCAGTTTATACTGCTTTATTAAGCTTCGTCCGGAAATTCTACATCCTCCAGTGACTCACCTTCTTCCTGAGAAGCAAGAAGTTCAGCTCTTACATCAGCCGCACTCTTGGTAATCTCTTCACATTCCAAGAAATTGATTCCATCTACATTCGACAAGTCTACCGTTGCATCCATAGGAAAACCTTCTTCGGTGAACGTATTCTGATAAGTGCTCAAGACCTTCTTACATTCCTTCATCAGTTTCACCTGTTCCTTTACAGCCTTTATATCGTTCATAGAAGCCAAGACACCGGCAGCAGCACCTACACCAGCCCCAATCCAAGCTCCTTTCTTAGAGCCCCCAAATTTTTTTCCTAATAAAGCTCCAGCAGTGGCTCCTCCACCCACTTTCAACAAGATGAAAGCTCCGGATTTCAATGCCGAATTCAAATGTTTCTTTGCCGTATTGGGTGCACAAGCTTTGCCGTCCTTATCGATTAGCAAAAACTTATAGCGTGAAGTACCGTCTTCATTTGTAATTGCATTTCCCAATGAATCTGTTTCTGTAACCTTTTTTACTGAATAGTAAGGCGCTTTTTCAAGAAACTCCTTAGGTGAAATACTATCATTCTCCGATTTCTGTTCTGTTGACTCTCCTCCTGTAACCTCATTCACCGTTTTTGTCACAGATTCTACTTTGTCTGCCGCACTCTTCAATTTCTTCAAGAAGCCTTGAGCTGACACATTTGTTGCACAAAAAGAGAGAAAAACAATCAAAAGT
>NZ_DBEXBB010000086.1:0-23204 GCF_048170425.1 Phocaeicola sp. | reverse complement strand
TTTTAATGAAAAATGACACGTTAAAAGGGCAACACCGAATCAACGAACAGATTCGCGCCAAAGAAGTACGTATTGTGGGAGATGATATTGAATCGGCGGTATATCCAATCGCGCAGGCTTTGAGACTTGCGGAAGAACATGAAGCCGACTTGGTCGAAATTTCACCTAACGCAGTTCCTCCAGTTTGTCGAATTATAGATTATTCTAAATTCCTCTATCAGCTGAAAAAACGCGCAAAGGAACAGAAAGCTAAACAGGTGAAGGTAAACGTGAAGGAAATCCGTTTCGGACCTCAGACAGACGAACACGATTATAACTTCAAACTGAAACATGCCATCGGCTTCCTGCAGGATGGAGATAAAGTAAAAGCATATGTCTTCTTTAAAGGACGTTCTATTTTGTTTAAGGAACAGGGGGAAGTTCTATTACTTCGCTTTGCCAACGACTTGGAAGACTATGCAAAAGTAGAGCAGATGCCATTACTTGAAGGAAAGAGAATGACCATATCATTGTCTCCGAAGAAAACGGGTACTCCGAAAAAAGTGGCAAAACCAGAACCTGCGAAGGTGGTTGAAACCAAAGAATAAAGAAAAAATGCGTAACGCGCCGGTATAGTGCGTTACCATGTGAATAATAATAATTAAAATTTTAACAAGATGCCAAAGATCAAGACTAACTCCGGTGCTAAAAAAAGATTCGCTCTTACCGGAACAGGTAAAATCAAAAGAAAGCACGCTTTTCACAGTCACATTTTGACTAAGAAGACTAAAAAGCAGAAAAGAAACCTTTGCCACATGGGCTTAGTTGACAATGCTAACTTAGCTCAGGTAAAAGAACTTCTTTGCATGAAGTAATCTTAACAAAAGCGTAAAAACGTATCATTTTAAATTATTAACCGAATGCATTAGCCTCAAGTCCGGTTGAGAATATATCGGCGCTATCATTCAAAAAAGAATTAAAACTATGCCAAGATCAGTAAATCACGTTGCTTCTAGAGCAAGAAGAAAGAAAATTTTAGGTTTAACCAGAGGTTATTTTGGTGCAAGAAAAAACGTTTGGACCGTTGCTAAGAATACTTGGGAAAAAGGTCTGACTTATGCATACCGTGACCGTAAGAACAAAAAACGTAACTTCCGTGCATTGTGGATTCAGCGTATCAACGCAGCTGCTCGTCTGGAAGGTATGTCTTACTCTAAGTTGATGGGTGCATTGCACAAAGCAGGTATTGAAATCAACCGTAAGGTGTTGGCCGATTTAGCTATGAACCACCCAGAAGCTTTCAAGGCTGTGGTTGCTAAAGCTAAAGCTGCTTGATTCGGAAACGGAGATAATGTATAAAGGATGTCATGAAAATGGCATCCTTTTTTTATGCATTTTCTTTGCGGGTTCAAATAATTGTTGTATATTTGTAATACAAAATTGAAGCCGTACTTGCAGAATCGGGAAACTCATCAAATTATAAGAAATACCGAGACACGCTTCTACCTCCAATGGCGGGCCACGCCTTCGGGTAGCATTTATGCCGGTGGATTACAAAGGAGGGGGGCACTCAAAACCTGTCATTCGGAGTTTCGTCACGCCTCGGGTACGGCTTCTCCTTTTTTATAAAAGCGAAGAATCTTGGGTTTAGCAAGTCAAGGTTCTTCGTTTTTTTATGAGGTTACTTTTGGAACATTATTTACTTGGATAATATAGAACTATGAGGAAGCACATTTTAATGTCGTTGTGTGCCGGCTCTCTTTTGCTGGGGGCCTGTGCTGGAAAAGGTGAGCAGAAAATGAGTGGGTCACAAGAACCGGATACTTTATTGATGCTGGTGGGTAGTTATGCAAGTGCCAATCAGGAAGGTGTGAAAGCGTATCGTTTCAATCAGGAGACGGGAGAGGCTGTGCTGGCCAGTACGTTGTCGGGGATTGAGAATCCGTCGTTTTTAGTGCCGACAGAAGACGGTACGCATGTATATGCCGTGGGAGAAACGGAAAAAGGGTTTACCGCTAATGCCCTGGCATTGGATACGTTGACTGCGGGGCTGACGTTGCTGAACAGCCAGTCTACGGGTGGGGCTGCACCGTGTTATATTACGGTGAGTCCGGATGGTAAGTTCGTGTTGACGGCCAATTACATGGGAGCGAATATTACGGTTTTCCCTCGTCTGGCAGATGGAAAGTTAGGAGAGGGGCATGTCATTTCCTTCCAGGGAAAAGGAGCCGATAAGGAACGGCAGAATCAGCCTCATTTGCACTGCGTGTATTTCACTCCCGACGGGAAGCTGCTGTTGGCAAATGATTTAGGCTTGGACCGTATTCATGCTTTCCCAGTAAAACAATTGTCAGGAACAAAAGGGACCGATTTATTGGATGAAGCGGCTGCCTTTGATATTGAGCTGGCCCCAGGTTCAGGTCCGCGTCATACTTGTTTTGACAGGCAGGGAAAGCATGCGTATCTGTTGACGGAATTGTCTGGCGAAGTAGTGGTGTGGACGTATGATGGAAAGGCCCTGACACAGCAGCAAGTCATCAAGGCAGATACGGTGGGGGCGAAAGGTAGTGCGGATATTCATTTGTCGCCCGATGGAAAATTCCTGTATGCTTCCAACCGTCTGCAGGCAGATGGCGTGGCTATTTTCAAGGTTTCTCCTTCCGATGGTACACTGACTAAGGTGGGGTATCAGTTGACGGGCATTCATCCGCGTAATTTTACGATTACACCGAACGGTAAGTATCTGCTGGTAGCTTGTCGGGATACTAACGAGATTCAAGTGTTTGCGCGTGATGCGGAAACCGGTCTTTTGCGGGATACAGGCAAGACCATTCATACCGATAAACCGGTCTGCTTGCAATGGGTTATGAAATAAGTAATTGGACCATAACTTATATACTTATACGGCGGGGAAAGAGAGGCGGAAACAGCTTCCTTTCCCCGCTGTGCTTTGTACGCTGATTTGTCCCCCGTGCAGGCTGATAATCTGTTTACAGAGGGTAAGGCCGATACCGGAACCGTTGTTCTTAGTAGTGAAGAAAGGCACGAAGATACGTTCTGTTACTTCCGGCAACATACCTTCTCCATTATCGCTGATTTCGAAAATGAGTTCCTGGGCATGGGTTTCTACCTGGATGCGGATGTTCGGATGAGAGCGATGGGCACATGCTTCACGGGCATTCTTCAGCAGGTTGATAAATACCTGCTCCATCTGTGTGCGGTCGGCATACCAGGTAAGCTGGGAAGACGGGCATTTATACTGCACTTCCAGTTCCGGATAAAGCCGCTGCAAATCGGCAAGAAATTGTTCCAGTGGGATTTCCGTCTTCATCGGGGCCGAGATGCGGGTCAGTTTCCGGTAATTCTCTACGAACTCCAGCAAGCCTTTTCCCCGGCGGTAGATGACTTGTAGCCCTTGCTGTATGTAGGTATGCGTGCGTGCATCGTCAGGATGCTCCTGGCTTCGTTCGTTCAATGTATCTGCCAGGGAGATAATCGGGGTGATGGAATTCATGATTTCATGCGTCAATACCCGTATCAGTTTCTGCCAGGCTTCCATTTCTTTGTACTCCAATGCGCCGTGGATGTTTTTCAAGCTAATCAGGCGGCAGGTTCGTCCCTGCAGCTGGATGTGCGTGATGGACAGGGAGAGGTCGAAAGTAGCGTTTCCCTTTTGCAGGTGGGCCACCTGCTGGTTTTCCTGAATGGCCGTGCTGATTTCTTCGGGCAGCTGGGGGCAGTGTCCCAATAGTTCGCGGGCCGCCTTGTTCATCCATTCTATCCGGTCGTTCCGGTCGGTGACGAGTACGGCCGTATCTACCTTGTTCAGCAGCATTTCATAGTATTGATGCTTTACCTCCTCATCTACTATACGGGTACGCAGGTTCTTCAGGGCCAGTGAAAGGTCCTCTGCTAACTTCTGTATCTGCGGGTCGGCAAAAGGTGCGCAAACCCGCTGTCCCAAGTCATTCTGTTTCATACACTCCACGAGCCGGTACATGGTTTCAGTCTGCCGGATTTGTATGCGGTACAGGCTGTAACAAATGCCCACGAGCAACAATCCGCAGATGATGGTACAGAACCACAGTCCATGCAGTACGGCTAAAACACCTGCGGTAATCAGAGCTGTCAGTCCCAGGATGTGCAGTATCAGGTAATATCCATACGTTTTCATAAGCCCCATTTTTCCAGTTTCCGATAAAGTGCAAAACGTGTAATTCCTAACAGTTCGGCGGCCTTGCTCATGTTTCCTGCGCTCACTTTCAAGGCCCGTTCGATGGCATTCTTTTCCAGTTTCTCCAAATTGAGTTCCTCCGTCAGCGCAGGCTGGTGAGCGGCGGTATTCCCTTGTGGAAACAAGAAATCATCCGGTTTCAGGAGTCCGTTTTCGCTCAGGATGACGGCACGCTCTACGGTGTGCTGCAACTCACGCACATTACCCGGCCATTCATATTTCAACAGCTTGTTTTTCGCTTCGCGTGTCAGTCCCTTGATTTCCTTGCGGTATTTCCGGTTGTACTGATTCAGGAAGTGCGTGGCTAACAGCAGAATATCTTCTCCACGTTCCCGCAAAGGAGGGATGTGGAGTTCCACGGTATTGATGCGGTACAATAAATCCTGACGGAATTTTCCTTCTGCCACCAACTGATGTAGGTTGGCATTGGTGGCACAAATCAGCCGGACATCGATGTGTATCGGATTGACTGCTCCCAGTCGGGTGATGCACTGCTTTTCAATGGCCGTCAGCAACTTGGCCTGCATGGGCAGGGACAGGTTACCGATTTCATCCAGAAACAGCGTACCCCCTGAAGCCGTTTCCATTCTTCCCGGCTTGGCTTTTCGGGCATCCGTAAAGGCCCCCTTTTCGTACCCGAAGAGCTCACTCTCGAACAACTGCTCCGGAATACTTCCCAAGTCGATGGGAATAAAGACCTGTTCCCGGCGGGGAGAGAAGAAGCGCAGCATGCGTGCGGCCAGATCCTTTCCGGTACCGTTTTCTCCCAGTATGAGCAAGTTGGCATCCGTATCGGAAAGCTTGTAGATGGTTTCTTTTACCTTCTGCATGGCGGGGGAGTTGCCAATCAGTTCCGGAATGCGGTCGTCTCCCTTCAGGGCCTGTACCTCATTCTGCAACCGTCCTACTTCCTGGCGTGAGCGGCTGAGTTTGACGGCAGCCGACAATGTAGCCAACAGCTTTTCCTTCTCCCATGGTTTGGAAATAAAATCAGTTGCCCCGGCTTTAATGGCCTGCACCGCCTTTCCCGTGTCTGCGTAGGCCGTCATGAACACCACTACCGCTTGCGGGTCGATACGGAGGATTTGCTTCAGGTAGTCAAATCCTTCCTGCCCACTGATGGCATCCCGCTGGAAATTCATGTCGAGCAGAATCACGTCGGGATGGAAGGTGGTCATGAAATGTTCAATCCGTGTAGGCTGTGTGGTCACTCGAATCTGCTCCATATAAGGCTCTAACAGCAGGTTCAAGGCGAAGAGCACGTCTTCGTTATCGTCAATGATGAGTATTTTTCCTCTTTCTTCCATACAATATCAAGGTGTCTTTCGCAAAGATAATGCTTTTTTGCATGTGCTGTATGTGCATTTTCGCACGCTTTTTGTGCGGATTCGCACACGAAATGAATTTGTTCGATTTTCCTATCTTGTACATAATCAGCGTGTTATCTGAATGGTACGATTTTTGGATATAAAAAAGCAGATAACTATGCGTATGAAGATGGGAAACAAGATACTGTGGCTTATGAGTTGCCTGCTTTTCTGCGGGCAAGTTGTGTGGGGAGAGAAGCTGACACTACAAGAGGCTATTCAGTTGGCGCAGGCCAGCTCTCCAGAGGCAGAAGCTGCCCGGCATACTTACCGGGCAGCTTACTGGAGTTACCGTTCGTTTCGGGCAGACTACCTGCCTGAGGTAAGCTTGTCTGCATCGCCTTATCTGAACCGGCAGATTAATAAGGTAACTCAGCCCGACGGTACGGAACTGTTTCTCCGCCAGAACCAGCTGGCTACCGACCTGACGCTTTCCGTCAGCCAGAACGTCTGGTTTACGGGAGGTAACTTGTTCATGCAGACCGCTGCCCAGCGTATGGATGAACTGGGCGAGAAAAGCACGGCTTATAACACCCAGCCTTTCACGGTAGGTTACCGTCAGTCGCTCTTTGGTTATAACTCCTTGAAGTGGAACCGCCGCATTGAGCCCGTCTGTTTTCAGGAAGCCAAGAAAACATATAGTGAGACGCTGGAGCTGATTGCTTCGAAAACATGCGAGTTGTTTTTTGCACTGGCATCTGCCCAGTCCGACTTGGAGATTGCCCGGGCCAACTATGCTTCCGCCGACACCTTGTATCGCTATGCCCGCGGACGGTATCGCATCGGCAGCATTACGGAGAACGAGATGTTGCAGCTGGAAGTGAACAAACTGACCGAGGAAACCAACCTGATGAAAGCCCGTATCAGTGTGGAAGACGCCATGCTTACGTTCCGTTCTTTCTTAGGTATCCGGGAGGAGGAAGAGATAGAGGTAGTTCCGCATGACAGTGTGCCGGATTTTGAAGTGCCTTTGGACAAAGCGCTGGAACAGGCCCATTTTCACAGTCCGGAAATCGAGACTTACCGGCGGATGCAGTTGGAGAGTCGCAGCCAGTTGGCCTCTGCTCGTGCCAGTCGGGGACTAAAGGCGGATTTGTACCTCCAGTTCGGACTTTCGCAGACCGCTGCCCGTCTTCGGGACTCTTATCGTGACCCGCTCGACCAGCAGTACGTGAGCCTGTCCGTAGTGATTCCGATACTGGACTGGGGGAGAGGCAAAGGAAAAGTGCGTGTGGCCAAATCGAACATCGAGCTGGTCAATACCCAGGTGGAACAGGGCATGAATGATTTTGAACTGAACGTGCGGCAGATGGTACGGCAGTTTAATCTTCAGGCACGGCAGGTGGAAGTAGCTTCCCGTACCGACGAAACAGCCCGCCGACGGTATGAAGTGGCACTCCGCCTTTACCTGATGGGCAAATCGTCGGTGCTCGATTTGAATGCGGCCACCACCGAGAAAGATACCTCCCGGCGCAATTATATTGAGGCCTTGAAAACCTACTGGATGCTGTATTACGGACTCCGCAGCCTGACGCAATATGATTTTTACCGGAATTGTCCGCTGACTGAAACTTTACCTGAAATATAACACAAACCGATTATGGATATACAATTGAAAAAGAAACCCTGGTACGTTCGCTATCGTCTTTATCTGGCGGGCGGCGTACTCTTGCTGGCCGGACTGATTTATGTGATTATACTGGCTTCCGGTCCCCAGCGTTTACGCATTGATGCGGACTCTGTGCAACTGGCCGAGGTGAAGCAGGCCCCTTTCCGTGAATACGTGGACGTGGAAGGAGTGGTGCATCCCATCCTGACCTTGATGGTCAATGCCCGCGAGTCGGGTAATGTAGCCCGCATCGTAGCCGAGGAAGGAAGCCTTTTACAGCAGGGAGATACCATCTTGCTGCTGACCAATCCGGACCTGTTGCGCGAGATAGACGACCAGCGGGATGAATGGGAGAAACAACGCATCTCTTATCAGGAGAAGGCCCTTGAGATGGAACAGAAAAGTCTGACCTTGAAACAACAGACACTGGAGGCTGCTTACGAGTTGAACAAGATACGGAAAAGCTTTGCACTGGAGCAGGAAGAATACCGCATGGGCATCCGCAGCAAGGCGCAGTTAGAAGTGTCGGAAGATGAGTACCGCTATAAAACGGCTTCTACCCAGCTGAAGATGCAGAGTCTGCAGAGCGATTCAGCCATGACGGTCATTCGCAGAGAACTGTTGCGTAACGACCGGGAACGGGAACAGAAGAAGCTGGAACGTTCTTTGCAGCGGATGGAAGAGCTGGTGGTACGTGCACCGACCGATGGGCAGCTCAGTTTTGTGAAGGTCACATTAGGCCAGCAGGTGGCAGCCGGAGAGAATCTGGCGGAAGTGAAAGTGATGTCGCAGTTCAAGGTGCATGCTTCCCTGAGCGAATACTACGTAGACCGGGTGACGGTAGGTCTGCCGGCATCCGTGACTTATCAGGGAAAACGCTATGCCTTGAAAGTCAGCAAGGTGGTGCCGGAGGTGAAAGACCGCACCTTTGATGTGGACTTAGTCTTTACGGGAGAAATGCCCGAAAACGTCCGTCTGGGAAAGAGCTTCCGGGTACAGATTGAGTTAGGGCAACCGGAACAAGCCTTGGTAATTCCGCGCGGTAATTTCTATTCGCAGACCGGCGGGCAGTGGATTTACAAACTCAATGCCGACAAGACCCGGGCGAGAAGGGTTCCGGTGGTAATCGGGCGTCAGAACCCCCTGCAATACGAAATAACCGAAGGTTTGCAGCCCGGCGATTGGGTGATTACCACAGGATATGATAACTTTGGCGACGCGGAAGAGCTGGTGTTTAAGTGAATGAACCAGATGCTTTCACCTGATTCCAGTACTTCCCCGAAAGTACCGGAGTACTGCCTAAGAAGTACTGTAGTACTTTCAGGGAAGTACTGGAGTACTGCAAAGGAAGTACTGAGAACGCTTAAAGTGAAGAATTACAGAAAGTTGGGAAATTAATAGTGAATGACATCAGTGTCTCGTTAAAATCGGGACATTGGAATTGGAAATTGAAGGCAATATAATGTGGTATTAAAAATACCTGATTTTATAATTATTGACACTAATGAGTGAAAAGATATGATTGTACATTATCTGAAAATAGCCTGGCGTAACTTGCTGAAATACCGTATGCAGAGTGTGGTCAGTATTTTAGGACTGGCTGTGGGCTTGGCATGCTTTGCCCTTTCTGCCTTCTGGATACATTATGAGATGACGTACGATACGTTTCATCGTGATGCAGACCGCCTGTATCTGGTTGGAGTGAATGACGATAGTTTCGGCGGGTCTTCCGCGAGCTTCACGCCTTATGCCTTGGGACGTTACCTGAAGGAACATTATTCGGAAATTGAAGATTACTGTTTGTTTGAGGCAGAAACTTTTTTTGTGTTGAAAGACAACCGGATGCTGGAGTTGCCCATGCTTCTGCCCGATACTACCGCTTTGCGTATGCTGGACTTCCGTACCTTGGAGGGGGATGAAAGTTTTCTTCGTGCCGGTACCACAGATAACCGTATTGCCATTACGGAGAAGGCCGCAAAACAGCTGTTTGGCACTACGGATGTGATTGGACAAACCGTGACCAATGCCAACTGGAACAAGGAATATACCATTGGCGCTGTAGTGAGCGACTGGGGAGTGCACACCAATTTCCCGTACGCCTTTCTGGGCAACGGAAGCGGACGGACAGGCTGGGACGATTACACCTACCGGACACTAGTCAAAGTGAAACCAGGTACGGATGTCTCCCGATTGCTGGAGAAGATGAATGCCCACTTCCCCGAAGAACTGACCAAAAGCAGGTATCAGGAGAACACGGGACTGACACGTTTCTATCTGGAGCCGCTGACGGGTCTTCGTGCCACGGAAGGTTTCATCCTTAAAAACAACCAGACGGTGCAGTTCCGTTATATCACCTGGTTTGCTGCTGTAGGTGGACTTATTATCGTTTGTGCTTTTATCAATTACCTGACAATCTACATCGACCGTTTCCGTACGCGCAAAAGAGAAATGGTGTTGCGGCAGGTTTGTGGGGCAGGACTGCGTTCGTTGGTTACTTTGCTTTGTATTGATTTTCTGCTGACAGTCCTGGCGGCCTTGGTCGTGGGGATGGTATTGGTAGAGTTGCTGATGCCGATTTTCCTCCGATATTCTCTGATTCAGGATGCCGACTTTTCGAACTACCGTTCAATCTTGTTCTACATTCTGTCGGTATCGGTAGTCATGATGGCTATCGTAGTGCTGTGGGTATGGCTGTTTCAAAAGCGGTCATTGCATGGAAATATGCATACGGGCAATGCGCTTTCGGGTATCGCTTGGCGGAAGGGAAGTGTCATTCTTCAGCTGACAGTCTGTATGGCTTTCATCTTCTGTACGGTGGCTATGCAGCTGCAACTGCACCATTTGCGGAATGTGGATACAGGCATGGACTATCGCGGACGGGCAGCCGTCAGCATTTGGATGAATGTGGACATGAACGTATGGGCCGAGAAAATCAAGGCCTTGCCGATGGTGACGGAAGTGATACGTCCGGTTTACTGGCCGTTGTTGGGTATGGGAGCTTATTCATCGTCTTTAATAGATGAAGGAACAGGTATGGAAGCCCGTTTGAAGAACCCTTTGTCTTTTGATGAAGTGTTGGCTGGTGAAGACTTCTTCCGTTTTTACGGTATGCAACTGTTGGCAGGCGAATGGGTGTCGGAAAAGTCGGATTATCGGCAGGTAAACATTCTGGAAAGTACGGCTCGCCGGATGGGTTGGACTCCTGAAGAAGCTGTAGGCAAGCAGCTGTTTTTTGTTGATCGCAAGACAGAGCCGATGACCGTTATCGGGGTGGTGAAAGACTGTGCTTATAAATCGCCTACTGAGAAACTTCCCTGCACGATGTTTGTCAACACCGATCAGGTAAAGTGGATGCACGCCCGTTGCTTCGTACTCTTCAAATACCGTCCGGGAACGTGGGACGAATGTCGCCGTCGCATTGAAGAGATGCAGCGTGCCGAACTGCCCGACCGCAAGCTCTTTCTCTATAGTGAAGAAGAACGTTACAACGATTATCTGAAGTCGGAAGATGCCTTGTCGTCATTGCTTGGGTTCTCATCGCTGGTGTGTATCTTCATTTCGATATTCGGTATCTACTCGTTAGTGACATTAGCATGCGAGTGGCGCCGCAAGGAGATAGCTATCCGTAAGGTAAACGGAGCTACGGTGAGGAATATCCTTACGCTGTTTTTCAGAGAATATGCTTTGCTGCTGGTCGTTTCTTCGCTGATTGCCTTCCCAGCTGCCTGGTGGGTGATGAGACGTTGGATAGAACATTATAACCGTCAGGTGGAAATCGGATTCTTTCCATTTCTGCTGATTTTTGTCGGCGTTGCTCTTTGCGTGGCGGCTTGTATTGGGCATCGCATTTGGAAAACGGCAAATGAGAATCCGGCAGAGGTGATAAAGAGTGAATGATATAAAAGAATGATATAGAAATAAGAAAAGAAAACAATATGAACACACTACGCTATGCATTACGTTTCCTGTTCCGTGCATGGACGTACACACTGATTAATCTGTTGGGGCTGGCATTCAGTCTGGCCTGCTGCATCATTTTGCTTCGATACATCCATCGGGAACTGACGGTCGATGTGCATGGACAGGATCTGTCAACTATTGTGGTGCCGCTTCGGGACATTGAGGGGACGGTATATCCAGGGGAGAATCCGATGCAGGAGAGTAATGGAGTTTTAGCTCTTGACCAGAAATGGATACGTGAACAGTGCCGGGTTGTGGAGGAGGAGAACGCCTCCATTCTTTCCGGTGACCGGGCTTTTCAGTCGGACTTGCTTGCAGTAGATTCCACATTCTTTCATTTCTTTTCCTATCAGGTGGTGGAAGGAAGTCTGGCTCTGTCTCGTCCGGATGTGGCGATTCTGACCGATAGGTATGCCCGCAGGATTTTTGGAAAGGAATCGCCCATCGGAAAAAAACTGATGTACGGCAAGTGGATGCTGACAGTGGCAGGAGTGCTGAAAGAACCAGTCTGCAAGACTACATGGAACTTTGATTTGTTGGTATCGCGTCAACTGAAACCTAACTGGGGCAAGCTGAATATCGAATTGATGAGGGTGGATCCGCATCTGAACTTGGAGGAAGTAAACAAGCAAACGAATGTGTATCGGAAGTGCTCTTATGATGAACGTTCCTTGTGCCGGTATAGATACATAGGCTGGAAAGATTTCTATTTTGAATCTTCCATAGCCGATAAATACAATCGAATCTTCCAGTTTGGCAACCGGAATTATGTGTATATTTTGTTGGGTGTGGACATCTTCTTGTTTTTAATAGGCATTTTGAGTTTCGTCAATTTGTATTCCGTCACCATGCTGAAGCGTACAAGGATGTACGGTCTGAAGAAAGTGTTTGGCATATCCCGTGGCAGGCTCTTTGTCGAGATGTACCTGGAGAATCTGCTGATGATGGCTGGGGCAATCTTGTTGGCTTGGGGAATCATAGAACTTTCTTCCCGTTATATCACCCACCTGTTTGGAGAATCTGTGCCGGGCACCTTTTTTGACTGGGTACTGACGGGGAGTCTGCTGGTTGTGCTACCTTTGTTGGCCTCTTTCGTTTTTTATGTACGCTACGGACTGAAGAATCCAGTCAGTTGCATGCGCTTCTATCAGGCCGGAAAGAGCAAGTCGGTCTATCGTCAGGTCTTTCTGTTTATACAGTATGCCATTACCATGTTGCTGATGATACTTGCCTTCTACTTCCAGCACCACTTTGATTTTCTGATGCATACTTCTCATGGTTATACTACACAGGGAATTTTGTCTGCCGATTTGTATCGGGAGAATAGCTATAGTGCTTACGAAAGTCTTACATCCGAGCAACAGCAAAGGCAATGGGCCTGCCGGGAGGCCATTAATCAGAAACTGGATGAGTGTCCTTTCATAGAAAGTTGGATGACTTCACCCCGGGACTTCCTGCGTGGTTATTTTACAGATATAATCAATGACAAAGGAGAGAAGTTTCCTTTGTACGTCATGTTTACTTCAACGGATTTCATGAAGATGTTAGGATTGAAAGTGAAGGAAGGACAGATAGGTGACATTGATTCGTATGAGCATTATCAGATTGCTTTGAATGAGACTGCCATGAAGACTTTGGGGTATGATACCTTGGAAAAAGCGGCTGTGCGGAGTGTTTCGCCATTATGGATTGCCATGGTGCAAGGAAAGGTGATGGAATACGGCACGTCCATGATGCAGGTAAATGCGGTGGTAAAAGATTTCTTCCCGCAACGACTTACCGATGGTGTTCCTCCGATGCTGCTGGTCATTTCCTCCAATTCATTGGGGGCTGCATTGATAAAAGCGGTACCCGGCAGAGAGAAAGAGCTTGTGCCATACTTGAAAAAGATAGAGCAGGAAGTGTATCACACGGATGATTTTACTTATCAGTGGATGGATGATAAAGTGGCAGAAATGTATAAGGACGACGAACGGACGTCCGATATTTATACCTTGTTCTCGTATATGGCTATTTGGGTTTCCTGCTTGGGCTTGTTGGGCATTTCCTTATTTGAGATTCGTCGCCGTTATCGGGAAATTGCCATTCGGAAAGTAAATGGAGCTACACGCCGCGATTTGTACTTTTTGTTGGGACGCAGGTATCTTTTGGTTCAGTTGCTTGCTTTTGTGGTAGCGGCTCCTGTGGCTTGGCTGGTGATTCAGCATTACACTGCCACTTTTGTGGAAAAAGCTCCAGTCACTGTCGGCTTGTTCCTGATACCCTTCCTGGTGGTAATGGTATTGTCAGTTCTCACGCTGTACTGGCAGGTGAACAAAGCCTCCCGCATCAACCCGAGTGAAGTAATGAAAAGTGAATAATAAAAAAGACAAATTTATATGAACACACTACGCTATGCATTACGTTTCCTGCTCCGTGCACGGACGTACACACTGATTAATCTGTTGGGGCTGGCATTCAGTCTGGCCTGCTGCATCATTTTGCTTCGATACATCCATCGGGAACTGACGGTCGATACCCATTGTGTGGACCGGGAAAATGTGTATGTGTCTCGTTGTCAGATTGGCGAGAACGATGCATTGGTTTCTTCCACATTGAATGGTGATACGCTGGCTGTAGACCCGTCACTGGTCATGCAACGTTCACGGGTCACACTGCTGGATCATGACATGATACGTTACAAGGACAATCGTTTGCAGGTGAATATGATAGTGGCCGATACGACCTTTCTGAAACTGTTCCGTTATCAGCTGTTACAAGGAGAGTATTCCCTTTCAAAGCCAGGGATGGCCTTGTTGAGTGAGCACCTGGCACATAAGTTGTTTGGTAAGCAGAATCCCATTGGAGAGACCTTTGTCCTGTCTACCGGGAAATCAGTGACGGTATCCGGAATCTTCGCTACTCCGGAAAATAAGTCTATCTTGCAGGTAGATGCCATTCTTTCTGAAATGCCGGGAGCACTTTGGGAAAGAATGCCCATGGAGTTTGTCCGTTTTGTGCCAGGAGCGGATATTCAGAAATTAAATGAGGCTGGTAAAATCTTGCGTCCTACGCAGGTGGGAGACGGCAGCATGTACACTTTCTCCCTCCTGTCACTGAAGGATGTATATTGGGAGTCACGCTTGTTGTACCGCACTTCTCCTACGATGTGTGTGTCGGGCAACCGGGCTCAGTTGTATGTCTTGTCGGCCATGTGTATCTTTATATTCTTTATCGGTCTGCTTAATTACATCAATTTGTATGCGGTGCTGTTGGGCAAGCGATTACGGATTTATCTACTTCATCGGGTGTGGGGAGCAGGCTTCCGTCCTCTCTTCATGTTGGTGTACTGGGAGAATCTGGTGCTGTCGGTCTTGTCGTTGTTGCTGGCCTGGACAGTGGTGGAACTTGCTCAACCTTTTGTCAACCGTTTGTTTGACACGGTGTTTACCATAGGGACATTTGATGTATGGGTATCATTGTCTCTTTTGGTGTGGTTGCCGTTGCTCATATCATTATGCACGGTAGTTCGGTGCTGGAAATCCCCGTTGGGTATGTCGCTGGTTCGTTCGGGGAATGACCGGAAGTCAATACGCTTGCGTCAGGGATTCCTGTTCGTGCAATATACGGTAACCATTGTACTGGTTGTCCTTGCCTTGTTCTTCCATCGTCATCTCAACTTGCTGTTGAATACTCCATCGGGATTTCAGGTGGAAAATGTGATTCATGCCAACTTAGTGTATGAGTCGACTGACTATGCCTCTTATACCGATGAATCGATACAGGCCCGGAAGCAGCGGGTTGCGCAGATTGATGAGGCGTTGAGTAAATGTCCAGACATTTCATGTTGGACAGCTGGTTTGTATTCCATTTTGGATTTCGACTATACGGCGGAGTTTCAGAATGCGAAAGGAGAAACCGTTTCATTGAATCAGAATTTTGCCACTCCCGAATTCTTTACCTTGTTCAATTTGAAGCTTGTGGAAGGGAAACTGCCCGTTGAAGAAGACGGGTTTGTGGTGAATCGGGCGGCTTTACGGTCTTTGGGATACACCTCTTTAGAGGGAGCCACCGTGTTGGACCTCCGTATGAAAGAATTTGTTCCGGATTTGCAGGCCCGTCCCATTGTGGGAGTGATAGAGGATTATTATAGCGGACATATCTCCAAAGGAGTACGTCCCATGCTGTTCATGGTTTCTCCTACTATGCGGGGAGACGTGTATCAGATAGCATGTCAGCCGGGCAAACTTTCTCAGGTGATAGATTATCTGAGGAAGCTGGAAAGGGAAGTATATGGCACGGAAAACTTTCAGTATTCGTTACTGAAGGATGATGTGCAGAAGTTGTATAAATCCGATCAGCAGGTAGCTACCATTTACTCGGCTTTTGCCTTTATTGCCATTGTCATTTCCTGCCTGGGCTTGTTGGGTATTTACTTGTTCGACATCCGCCAGCGTTATCGGGAGATTGCCATCCGCAAGGTGAACGGTGCCATGCTGAAAGACCTGTATGTGCTGTTGCTCCGTCGTTACGTGGGGATGCTGTTGCTGGCAGCCATGGTGGCAGTGCCGCTGGCTTGGCTGGCCATCCATTATTATACTGCCGATTTGGTGGTGAAGGCTTCGGTGACGGTCGGTCTGTTCCTGGCAGCCTTCCTGATAGTGGCAGTGATTTCCGTGGCTACGTTGCTTTGGCAGGTGAACAAGGCTTCCCGCATCAACCCGAGTGAAGTAATGAAAAGTGAATAATAAAAGAATGAACTTATAATGATTGCACATTATTTGAAAGTAGCTTTCCGCAATTTGTGGAAATACAAGACACAGCATCTGATTGCGTTGGTCGGAGTGGGAGTGGCCTTGCTGTGTTTCAGCATTTGTTTGTATTTAGTCCGTTATGCTTTCAGTATGAATCATTGTTTTGCAAACTATGAACGGATTGCCGAACTCAATATTCGTGACATGAAAGAAGGGAAGGTGTTGAATTATACTCCTGCGACGTTGGCCGAGGAACTGCGTCTTCAAAAGCCGGATGGGATTGAGGCATTATGTGTGGTGGATTATTCACCGATAGAACGGCCTTTCAACGTGGAGATGCCCGACGGGAAGCAGTTACCTTATACCTTTTTCGTGGCAGAGACGGATTCTTCCTTTTTTCAAGTATTGACTCCTAAGATTTTGTGCGGTTCGGCTGAAGTGAGCAAGATGATGCCAAATTCATTGGTCGTGAGTGAGAGCATGGCACGCCGGGTATATGGGGATATTCGCCAGGCGGTAGGAAAACAGCTGGTACTGATGCGCCGGTTGTACACTTCGCCGGATTCTACTCCACGTACCGGTGGAACGGTTTATACCATTCAGGCAGTGATTGAGGATATTCCAGAGAACAATAGTATTGCTTTTATGGAGCATCTGGATATGTTTTCCCTCAACGATTCGGAAGGAATCATCCAGAATGATGCTCGTTATGCCATTATCAGTTCCTTTACGTATGCGTTGCTGCGTGAGGGTTTTACTCCGGAGCAACTCAATGAGTGGTTTTATTGTAGTGAACAGACGCATCGGATGCATGATACAAGCTTTGCGGTGGAAGCTCATCCGATGGGAGATAGGGGCTGGAATGGGGGACTGCTTCGTACGATGGTATGGACTACGATGGTAGCCGGGGTATTGATTTTGCTGGTGGCCTTGCTCAATTTCTTTCATCTGCTCGTGGGGTCTTTTCTTACTCGTATGCGTGAATTCAGTATCCGGCGAGTGGCGGGAGTGTCCGGAGACAGTCTTTTCGTCCAACTGTTTACACAGTCTGCCTTGTTGGTTTTGCTGGCCGGCCTGTTGACCGGTGTCTGCATCGAGGTGATGGCTCCCTGGTTGAGACTGGAAATGGCCGGATTGTATTTGCAGTTTGACGCTTCTCTGCTGATGGTACAGAGCCTTGAGTATCTGGCTGGTTTGTTGGGAGTATGTGCTTGGGTGTGTGGAATAGTCGTGTGGAAGGTACGTCGCATGCAGGTGCATGCAGGGGTGACTGGCGGTGTGCACCGGGGAGGAAAGAGACGACTGCGGAATCTGTTGTTGGGAGTGCAGTTGTTCATCTGTTGGGTTTTTATCTCACTGGCAGCGGCACTTTATCTGCAATCGGATAAAACGGGACGTACCTTGTTCGGGACATTGAGCTTGGAGGAGAAAGAGCAGATTTTGAGCATTCCGATGGATTTTTCCTTTATGAACGCCGTGCAGAAGCAGGATTTGATACATCAGTTTAAAAACTTGTCGGGAGTCGAAGAGGTACTTCCGGCCGACATCAATTATTTGGGAGGTGTTTCCGGTACGGGTATGTATACGGAGAAAGATAATAAAGGCAGTTATGTGGATGTAAATGTGATGCGTATAACTTCCGGTTTCTTTCGTTTCATGCACATTCCGATGCGGTCGGGACATACGCCGCGTGAATCGTCCGATTTGGTGATAGACGAGGCATTATCTCATCGTCTCGGAACGGACATCATGGGGAAACCGCTTTATAATTTTGACGGAGATGCCTACACGGTTAAAGGAGTGTGCCAGACATTTGTGTCCAGTGTGTATTATGATAGTGAAGGATTTATATTCCTCCTGAGCGGGTTCGATGATTATTGTGGGCATTGCTATATAAAATGTAAGGAAGGACAGGCGGAAACCGTCTCTCAGGAGGTCCGGAAGATACTGAAAAAGACGTTGCCGGAAAGTGTGGAAGTGAAGGTAAGCACGTTCATGGACGACATCCGTGAGTCACAGGCGCTTGAGTTCAAGCTCCGCGGAATTGTATTGTTCTTTTCGGTAGTGGTGCTGGTGATTTCGTTGTTGGGCGTGTATTCAGCCGTGACCATCGACACGGAATATCGGCGGAAGGAGATGGCTATCCGAAAGATTAACGGTGCCGGAATGCGTCAGATAGTCTGGCTGTTTGCCCGACTTTATGTTACTTTACTGACGGTGACGGCTGTGTTGGGATTTGCGTTGGTTGAATTCTTGTTGAGGCAGTTTAGTACCTTGTATACGGTGTTCTTCCAGCATGGGGTGGCTTTCTATTTTTGCCTCTTCCTGAGTGTCTCCTTGTTCGTCGCCCTTACGGTAGCTTTCCGTATTTGGCAGGTATCCCGAGTGAATCCGGCAGAAGAAATCAAGCGGGAGTGATATAAATGTAGTATAATAACCTAAATTTGAAAATATCCATGAGAAAACAAGTATTAGCCTGTCTGCTCTTAGGTGCATTGGGGGCACAGGCACAAGAGAAATTTGTGGTGGAAGGTCAGTTGAAGAATATTCCCGACGGAACCGTGTTCTATTTGATGAAGCAAGAGGGTAACGTGGGGAGTATGGCAGCTACCGATACGCTGCAGAACGGGACATTCCGTTTTGAGCTGACTACCGCCGGAAACGAGCTGGGAGGTTATGGCTTGATGGCACGTGATGATACGAAATTCCCACCCATGTTGCTTGAACTATGGGTAAATCCTGGCAGTCATCTGCTCATACAAGGAGAGAATCCTTATATTTACTCCTGGAAAGTAGAGAGCGATGTCAAGGAGCAGCAATTCCAGCAGCAGCTGATACAGGCTTCCCATAAGGAATGGGAGGAGTTTCAGCGGTTGACCATGCAAGAATTTGCACTGATGAGGTCGGCTGCGCAGGGAGGAAATAAAGAACAGGCCCGTGCGCAAGCAGACAGTCTGCAACAGCTGACAGAGAAGTTGAGTGATCAGATTGCCCAGCATAATATTGCGATTATGAAACAGTCGCCGGTCAATGCAGCCTGGATGGGCGAATTGCATCGGATGGGGATGTCGGTTAAGTTCCGTAAAGATTATCCGTATAAAAAAGAAGTGCAGCAGTTGTACAACCTGCTGGATGACGCACAGAAAGAAACGTCCATAGGGAAGAGTGTGTATCTGGCCTTGAATCCGCCGACTGTAGTGAAAGTGGGCGAGGAAGCTGCCGATGCGGATATGTACGACTTGGAAGGAAAGGTTCATCGCCTGGCTGAGTTTCGCGGAAAATACGTCTTACTGGACTTCTGGAGTCGGGGATGCGGTCCTTGCATCATGTCGCAACCGGAACTGAAGGAAATCAGTGAAATGTACAAGGACAGCCTGGAGGTGATCAGCCTGAGCATTGAGAACCGGAAGGGATGGGAAGAGGCTTCTAAATCGCATGCCATGACCTGGAATAATTGGAACGATTTGGAAGAGAACAACGGACTGTATGCCCGTTATGGCGTCAGAGGAATTCCCCATTTTGTATTGATTTCTCCGGAAGGAAAGGTGGTTGACAGCTGGAGTGGATATGCAAAAGGTTGGCTGAAACTGAAAATTAAAGGCTCGATGGCTCCCAAACAGCCGATGCGTATCGAATGGAAAGACGGTCACAAACTGGTGCATCATCCGCGGAAGAAAACAGAAAAAATGGAGGTGCTGACCATCCGTCAGGTGGAGCTGACCGACTCGGCTACGGTGCTTCGCGTGCATGCACGGTATATTCCAAATTATTGGATTCGGCTGGACAAAGCGACTTTTTTGATGTCGGACAAGGGGGTGAACTATCCGCTTCTGCGCAGTGAAGGTTTTGCGATAGGCGAGCAGGTGTTTATGCCTGATAGCGGAGAAATGGATTTCACGCTCTATTTTGCTCCGCTGCCGAAAGATACCCGCTGGTTTGACTTTTCGGAAGGCGGGCACGTGGAAGGGGGATACTATATCGAAGGCATCCGTCTGACAGAATAAGAAATGAACTAAAAAACGATGTGTTATGATATTGAATGTAGTATTGAAAATGATTTTGCGAAGCTGGTGGCGTAACAAGGTGTTTTTCCTTGTTTCAGTAGCCAGTCTGGCATTGGGATTGGCTTGCACCAACCTGCTGATGACATACTTCGTGCACGAGCATGGGTTGGAAGGACGTAATCCGGACCGTGACCGCATGTTTTTTCTGCGGCAGGATGACCCGATGACGGAGGGGAAACGAGTGGCCTTTGCCGGCGCAGAGATTCCTCCGCAGCTGAAGCAAAGCTATGCCGAGGTAGAGAACTTTCTTCGGTTAGGGAAACTGGATTTGCTTTACTGCAAGGTGAACGAGCAGAAGGTGGAAGGTGATTTTAAGATGTTGTCGGCCGATACGACCTTGACGAGCTTTTTTGATTACCGTACGGAAGAAGGTAGTTTAAGTCAGGTACTCTGTCAGCCGGGGAAGGTGGCGTTGAGTGAGGCTTGTGCCCGTCGCCTTTTCGGAGGGAAACAAGCGGTAGGAAAGCAGGTGGAGGTACATTTCCGCTTTGGAGAGGTTCGTACGTACGAAGTGGCGGCAGTACTTAAGGAGCGTGAACAATCGCTTCTGCAGTTTGACATGCTGATAGCACACGACCCTGATTTCTTCTGGGGTGGACTTACACTGCTGAAGCTGACTCCGGGTACGGATGCGGGTCACTTGGCCGATAAACTGAATGAGGACAAGGTACCTACACTGATGCCTGGTCAGACGAAATATTACTTAGATCCGCTGGACGCCATTTGTTTCACTACTCCTGATGATTCCTCTCAGCAGACGCTCGATTTCGTCAGTCAGACACCCGTGCAGACTCTCTATATCAGTCTGCTGGCAGCCGTGCTGATACTAATCATTGCTTGCTGCAACTATACTAACATGAGTTTGAGCCGCTTGCTGCAACAGCTGCGTATGATTCATGTGGAGAAATTGATGGGGGCTACCTTGCGCAATATCCGTCTGCAACTTTTTGGGGATGCTTTCCTGACGGTGGTGTTGGCATTCGGCTTGTCCATTCTGTTGGTCAACGACTGTCTGTCACTGTTTAATGACTTGTTGGGTTCGCGGTTAACCATGACGTTCTTCTTCAGTAGTCAGATGTTACCGTGGTTGCTGTTATTCATTCTGTTGATGTCGGTAATACCGGCGTGGTATATCAGCTGTCGTCTGTCACGCTTGTCGTTCACGGAGTACCGTACCCTTTACAGTGGCCGGCGCAAACAGTGCTTTGTGGCGGTACTGGTAACGGTGCAGTTCGTGATTTCCATCGGATTGTTATTAGCTACGCTGACGGCACGCAACCAGATGGAGCTGACCCGCCAGCGGGCTTCGCGTTACGAGGGCTGCATTGAGATAGGGGATGCCTTTGGTGCTCCGTTGGCTCCCTTCAAGGCAGAACTGGAGAAACGGGTGAAAGGAATTGAATCCATGACACTTTCCAAGGCTTCGGTGCTCAATGCCTGGATACGTCAGTTGAACGTGCAGCGTCCCGGTGGGAAGGAAGTGCGTACCAATCTGCTGACATTGGAAGGCGACTCCACCTTGTTGCGCACCTTGCGCATTGAACAGTTGAGTGGAGAATCTCCTTCTCGTCTGTTGGAGCGTCAGGCATCTCCTGTACTGGTGAACGAGAGTTTTGTCCGCTTGTTAGTACCTGCGGGTACGGAGGTCGTGGGGCATGCCTTGCGCGAGTTCGATACGGAGGCAAAAGACAGTCTGGCTGTAATCGCAGGTGTGGTTCGTGACTTTTCCGTCAATTCGCTGGAAGAAGCGGTAACACCTCTTGTCATCACGCTGTTGTCGGCAAGTGACTTGCAGAAAGGATTCTATTTGCAACTGCGTCTTCGTCTGGAAAACCGTGAAGAGACCTTGCAGCAGATAGAAGCCGTATGGAATGAAATGAATCCTAACCAACCTTTCGGTTATGCAGATATGCACCGGGATTTTATGGCACGTAACGGGAAAGTGCTTTCTTTGTCGCATATCCTGACTTTCTATGCCGTAATTGGGTTGTTGCTGACAGGTTTCGGATTGTTTGGTATCGCCTGGTATGCCACCCGACAGCGGATACGCGAAATCAGTATCCGCAAGGTGCATGGAGCAACACGGGCGCAGATTATCTGGCTGCTTAACAAGCCGTTCTGTATCTATGCTGTAGTAGCGTATGTAGTGGCTATGCCTGTCGGCTGGTGGTTCATGCTGCATTGGCTGGAGCAGTTTGCTTACCGTGCCCCGCTTTCAATTGGTATCTTTGTATGGCCGTTGCTGGTGGTGTGGGGCATCTCGGCGGTCATTGTCTGCCTGCAGGGTTGGATATTGAGTCGGGTAAATCCGGTAGAATGTATAAAACAAGAGTAATATCATTAAAATAAAATTTTGAAGTATGATTAAGACAGAAAATTTACAGAAAGTATTCCGCACAGATGAAGTGGAAACTTGGGCATTGAATAATGTAAGTATCGAAGTGAAGGAAGGAGAGTTCGTGGCTGTCATGGGCCCTTCAGGTTGTGGAAAATCTACCTTGCTGAATATCTTGGGACTGCTGGACAATCCTACGGGAGGCAAGTATTTCCTGAACGGAACAGAAGTGGGTGGCTATACTGAATCGCAGCGTACTTCCTTGCGTAAGGGAGTGATTGGTTTCGTATTCCAGAGCTTCAACCTGATTGACGAGTTGAACGTGTTTGAGAACATCGAACTGCCCTTGCTGTATTTGGGCGTACCTTCGGCAGAACGTAAGCGGAAAGTGGAGGCTGCCATGGAACGGATGGGGATTACACATCGTGCCAAGCACTTCCCGCAGCAGTTGTCGGGTGGACAACAGCAACGTGTGGCTATTGCCCGTGCCGTAGTCTCAGGACCGAAGCTGATTTTGGCCGATGAGCCTACCGGTAACCTGGATTCCAAGAACGGACGGGAAGTGATGGAGTTGCTTACCGAGCTGCATAAGGAAGGCACCACCATTGTGATGGTGACTCACTCGCAGCATGATGCCGGCTTTGCCGACCGCGTCATTAATCTCTTCGACGGACAGGTGGTAACGGAAGTGAACCTTTAAAAATAAGGTTTAGGCTTGTTTCTTAAACTGGCCGGGCGACATTCCGCAGTAACGTTTGAAAAACTTGCTGAAAGAAGCCTGGTCAGGGACACTCAGTAAATAGTATAAAATTAGCCAACTAATTCATACAAAAAGTATTGCGAATTAGTTGGCTTTTTTGTATCTTTAGGTATTCCCCCGAAAATAAGGTTTGGCAGCCAAAACGGGGGAAATACTCCGACTA
>NZ_DBEXBB010000085.1:0-12859 GCF_048170425.1 Phocaeicola sp. | reverse complement strand
TCTTCCGGAACGTCATGTCCAACAGATAGGACTATATGAAAAAACACAGAAAAAGGGCAATAATAATGGCATATAAAGTGATTATACTCTATCGACTTTATATGCCATCTTACTTTTAGGGACATTTACTGAATATCCCTAGGCAAGTCCAGCTTTTTTATTCCGCTTTGGCTGTTGCCTCGGAAGCCTCAAACAACGCATTCAAATTCTTTTCCTCTCCTACTATCCATACCACATCGCCCTTCTGTAATTCAAAAGAAACTTCCGGCTGCCGCAGATCACTATCGTCAGCAGACTCAATTCCTACCACCAGACAATGGTATTTGTTGCGGATACCACTTTCACGAATCGTACGTCCGCAAAACGGTGAGTTCCGTGCAATGACAAACTGCTTCAAATACATCTCGCGGTTCTCAAAATCCTCATCCTTATAACCTTCGGCCACCTTTTCCAACTGTCCGGAGAAAACAGACAACTGCTCGTCGGTTCCGATAACCTGCAACTTATCATTCGGGAAAATACGGTTACCTCCGCCTGGAATATTAATACGATGCGAACCTCGTATGATAGATGCCACATGCACCCCGTATTTCTTTCCAAAATCAAGTTCCATCAGTGTTTTGCCTCCCCACAACGAATCGGCCGGAACTACAAAATCCGACAAGTGCAAATCCCGGTCGAGCAATCGTCCAGCATATTCCGGTTGGCTTTCACCTAAATACGCTTTCTTGATTTCCTTGGAACGAAGATTCTGTACGAACACCCGTTCCATGCCAATTGACTGCTTTTTCAAGAAACGAGAGATCATTATCAGTAAGACTACCAGAATGGCAATACCTACCATCAGTGCAGCAGAAGCCTGGAACAGGTGCTTGATGATGTAGACCACAAAAAGGACAGCCAGCACTATGCGAAGCAATACAATTGAAATCAGAGGCGCATGATTGAAACGGTTGTCTGCCCAAAGTGCCTTAAACTCGATAGAATGATTTTTCTTCATTATCATGGCACGGAGGAAAGGAGAAATCAATAAGATAGTGACCACAGCCCCCAGCACTTTTCCCCAAAAATCTCCCAGGGTGGAAACCAAGAGAGGAAGGAAAAGATTGAAGGACAAGACCACCATTGCAATAGAAAGCACCAGATAAATCAACGTGATACGCACGATAGAACTCAACAGCTTTTTCCAGTTGTTCTGATGGTTCACAGGCTGCCCTCCCACCGAATAACGTTCCAGCAACTGTCGCCAGAAAATCGGAAGATGACAATCCACCCATCCATAAGCGGGAGCAGATAAACGAATCATATATGGCGTCAGAAAGGTGGTTATCACGGATACGGCTACTACAATCGGATACAAGAAAGAGCTTGTCACATTCAGACTCACACCCAATGACGCAATGATAAAGGCAAATTCCCCAATCTGTGTCAGACTGAATCCACACTGCATGGCAATTTTCAACGGCTGGCCAGACAGCAACACACCTCCTGTCCCGAAGATGGCCTGCCCCAGCAATATGGCTACCACAATCGCCAGAATCGGCCAGATGTATTCCACAATCATGTTCGGGTCTACCATCATCCCGACAGACACGAAGAAAATAGCTCCAAACAAATCTTTCACCGGAGCCACCAGTTTGTCAATGTGTTCCGATTCCACCGTTTCCGCCAAAATGGAGCCCATGATAAATGCACCAAAGGCTGGAGAGAAACCCACACGGGCCGCCAGCACCACCATCCCGAAACACAAGGCCAGCGACACAATCAGCAACGTTTCGTCACTCATCAGTTTGCGTGCCTTCTTTAAGAAAAGCGGAATCAGATAAATACCTACCACAAACCAGAGAATCAGGAAGAACACCAATTTTCCGATGCTGTAAATCATCTCACTTCCCTCAAAATTCTTGCTTACAGCCATGGTAGAAAGCATCACCATCAGCACAATGGCCAGAATATCCTCCAGAATCAAGATACTCAGCACCAACCCAGCAAAACGTTGTTGGCGAAGCCCCAAATCATCAAAAGCCTTATAAATAATGGTAGTGGAAGACATGGCCAGCATTCCTCCTAAATAAATGCAGTCCATCTGTTTCCAGCCAAACATCCAGCCCACAAACACACCGACCAGTATCATACAGAAAATAATCGTGCAGGCCGATATCACCGCCGAACCTCCCACCTTCATCAGTTTCTTAAAACTGAACTCCAGTCCAAGCGCAAACAAGAGGAAGATAACCCCAATTTCCGACCAGGTCTGAATATTATCTGCATCTACCACCGAAGGAGTAAACGTAAAATGAGGACTACAGACAAAACCTGCAACAATATAACCTAACACCAGAGGCTGCTTCAATTTCTTAAATAGCAATGTCATTATTCCGGCACTAATCAATATCAAAGCCAGATCACTGATAAGAGGAGCTAAATGCGACATAATAGTTGTATTTTATTTTTACGCAAAAATAACGAATTCCTCACAAGAAATATCTCCCTGAAGCATAAATATGAAACGGAAGTTTCCTATTTCAACCAAGAATGTTGTAATTTTGACCAATTTTAAAATAAAAAACTTATGGATACTCCTAAAACGATACAAACCTTTCCGGTATTGGATATGAGCTGTGCTGCCTGCGCCACACGGGTGGAAAAGACGCTGAACCGTCAACCGGGTGTATACCATGCTCAGGTGAACTATGCAGCCGCTACGGCCACTGTGGAATATAACCCGCAA
The DNA here is from genome assembly GCF_048170425.1 of Phocaeicola sp. Classification (GTDB taxonomy): domain Bacteria; phylum Bacteroidota; class Bacteroidia; order Bacteroidales; family Bacteroidaceae; genus Phocaeicola. The sequence continues at coordinate 10,128 of NZ_DBEXBB010000085.1, read as the reverse complement.
GAATGTACACCCGAAACATTAAAAGGTGCCATTCAGAATGCCGGATACGACCTAGTCATTGAAACGAATGCCCCAAAAGAGAAAATAGCAGAAGATGCACATAGCCGGAAGTACCGTCAACTGAAACAGCGTACTTTCTTTTCGCTAATGCTTTCCGTACCCATAGCCATTATCGGCATGTGCTTCATGAACTGGACTTATGCCAATTACCTGATGTGGACTCTTTCCACTCCCGTAGTATTCTGGTTGGGAAGAGATTTTTACCGCAACGCCTGGAAACAGTTGAAGCACCGCACCTCCAACATGGACACGCTGGTAGCCGTGAGTACTGGTATTGCCTATACATTCAGCCTGTTCAACCTGTTCTGGCCGGAATTTTGGTTAAGTAGAGGCATTCACCCTCACGTGTACTTTGAGGCTGCCAGTGTCATCATCTCCTTTATCCTGCTCGGACGGTTACTGGAAGAAAAAGCCAAAGGAAATACGTCGGAAGCCATCAAAAAACTGATGGGACTACAGCCGGCCACGGTCACCATACTCACTCCGGAAGGACAGCTGAAAGAAATTCCCGTGGAACAAGTGCAGCAGGGGCAACGACTGGTTGTCAAACCGGGCAGCCGCATTGCCGTGGACGGAACCGTATATGAAGGCTGTTCCTATGTGGACGAGAGCATGCTCACCGGTGAACCGCTTCCTACCGAAAAGACTCCCGGTGCCAAAGTATATGCCGGCACAATCAACCAGAAAGGAAGTTTCAGCTTCATCGCCGACAAAGTAGGCAGCGAAACCGTTCTGGCCCATATCATCCGCATGGTGCAAAATGCACAAGGCAGCAAGGCCCCCGTACAGCAATTAGTAGACCGCATTGCGGCTATCTTCGTGCCTACCATCCTGAGCATTGCCGTTCTTTCGTTTTTAGTCTGGATATGGCTGGACAATGCCAACGGATTCACCCACGGCTTGCTGGCCGCAGTCACCGTCACCATCATTGCCTGCCCCTGTGCATTAGGATTAGCCACGCCGACAGCTATCATGGTCGGTATCGGGAAGGGTGCCGAAAACGGTATCCTGATTAAAGATGCGGAAAGTCTGGAAACAGCCCGTAAGGTGAACGCCATCGTACTCGATAAGACCGGCACGCTGACCGAAGGACGCCCCACGGTGACCGACATCTCCGACCCGCTTCTTCAATCTCCGTTAGGCGATGTGCTCTTTACCCTGGAAAGCGCTTCCGAGCATCCTCTGGCACAAGCTATCGTGCAGCATCAGACCCGCCAGATACTTCTCATGGAAGAATTTGAAAGTCTGACAGGATTAGGGGTACGAGGCAAAATCAACGGTGCCTATTATTATGCCGGCAACCGCCGACTGCTGGAGACTCACCATCTTACCGTGTCCCCCGCCCTGACGGAAGAAGCTGCCCGGTTGAGCCATGAAGCCAAGACCGTCATCTGGCTGGCCGATTCACAGCGGGCATTAGGACTGGTAGCCATTGCCGACCGCATCAAGCCGACCTCCAGAGAGGCCGTCAGACAATTACAGGAGATGGGTATCTCAACTTATATGCTGACCGGCGACAATTCGGAAACTGCCCAAAGGATTGCAGAACAATGCGGCATCACCCACTTTCAGGCCGAAGTGCTTCCGCAGCAGAAGGCCCAGTTCATCAAGGACTTGCAAAAGAAAGGCAAAATCGTAGCCATGGTGGGCGACGGCATCAATGACAGTGCGGCACTGGCTCAAGCCGACCTCAGCATTGCCATGGGAAAAGGAAGCGACATCGCCATGGACGTGGCTAAAATGACACTCATTTCGTCCGACCTGAACAAGATTACCGATGCCATCCGCCTTTCTCAGGCCACCGTACGCACCATCCGCGAGAACCTTTTCTGGGCTTTCATCTACAACCTGACAGGTATCCCGGTAGCCGCCGGTATTCTGTACCCCATCAACGGCTTCCTGTTGAATCCGATGATAGCCGGAGCCGCCATGGCCATGAGCAGTGTCAGCGTGGTAAGCAACAGTCTGCGACTGAAACGGAAGAAATTCGCACACACCACAGTGACCGTACAGGAGGAAGTGAAACCCACCGAAGGAATCACCGCACCCGCAGTGGAAACAGCTATTCCACAGCCGGAAATCACTGCTTCCTCCGCTTCCGAAGTCCGGAAGACCTACCTGATAGAGGGAATGATGTGCGATCACTGCCGCACCCGCGTAGAGAAAGTGCTGAACATGTGGGAAGGTGTCTCCGCTAAAGTCACACTCACTCCGCCAGAAGCCGTCATTACCTTCCAAGGGAAAGTACCTGCACTTGCAGAACTGCAACAGCTGATTGATGAAAAAGCCGGAGACTATACCCTGACAGAAAAAGCTGATTGACCTTGTTTTTACCCCATACCCCGCACAAATTCAAAAAAAGTCGTATATTTGAAGCAACAATTCAAATATACGACTTATGAAACGAACACATTTTTTTCATGGAATACTTCTGATTGTAGTCATCCTTTCCTTTATGGCATGCAAGGATGATCATGGACCTATTTACCTGGTCAGTGTCACAGACCATCAGCAAATCACCGACGGCAAACTGGAAATCAGCCTGTTCAATAAAGGCGAAAAATTCTTGATTCGAGGAGGAGAAGGGAATTATACCATCAAGAATGGGAACGAAGAAATCGTGGACTACCGTTACGATGGTGATACCCTGACATTTATTCCTGTCAGCATAGGAGAAACGACTACCCTCATTGCCGACCGCTCAGGCAACAGTTACACCCTGTCTATCTCTGTCAACAACCCGCAAAGCAATTACCGGGTAGACAGTATCAGTGCCACTGTAGAAGGAGACGAATTGACCAAAGGGGAAGAAGCCGAACTGATTGCACGAATCACCGAAGATGCACCGGTACAGCCCGGCGGACGTCTGCTGTTCACTTATTCCGATGCTTCCCTGACTTACGGCGACCTGAAAATCTTCCCTAACAACACAGGGAATTATCAAATCGGTATTTTTGAACGTACCTTGAAATATGCGGAAGATACCGGCGAACCTTATCAGCAAATCGAAGCTGAAATGGCAGGAAGTACCAAAAAAACCTACACATTCATGTTGTTCGAGGACGAAGCATCTTCCGCTCAAACTACAACCGGACAAGAAGAAACGACTACTGTCAACTTGATTAAAGAAGATGTGACTGCACAATACAAAGGAGAATTCAGCGGACTCAGTAAGGCTTATTGCATCTATCACCTGACCAAGCTGCCCTAACCTTCTTCCGACACTTTTTTGCACATGCCTCGTATCGAACTTCAATCCTTCGATTTGTTCAACCGCATCGAACGGATTCATCATCAGCCGACGGCTGCCCCCGACAACTTACAAGCTAAATATATCCTGCTCCACAAAGTGCTGGAGCAGGCTTGTTATGAACTGACCACTGGTGTCACGCTCTCGTTCGCCAACCTGTTTTCCCGTCTGGATTACATCTGCAAGGAAAAGAAAATGACTCCCTCCGACCGCTATGCCATCCAGACCATGCGCCGCAACTGTAACGCAGCCATGGGCGACCGTTTTCAGGCCGACATGCAGGAATACCTTTACGACCTGCGGGCACTGGTGCGTTTTGTGTCTTTGGGCTTTGAAGAAGACATTCCGGCTTCCATCCTCCCGGAAATTCCCCACTCCAACCGACCGTATCAGGGTACACGTCTGTCGCACATCCCGTACGTACGGGCTTCGGTGACTAGTTGGAACGACACACAGATTTTTGCAGCGACCGACAGCGAAACCGCCCCATTCATCATCATCAACTATGCCAAAGGTGGGTATGACGGCGACCTGCTCTACCTGAAAGACCTGCTTTCAGAAAATCTTCCGCTGAACTTGCTCGATGTGCGCGTGGATGAGGAGAATCACTACATTCCCAACCTCATTGTGATTCACCCCGACTACCTGATTGACATCAGTTCGCTGGCCGCCTGCTTTCGGGAGTACGGGCACCACCCGCTCAACTATTTCATGAACAAAATCAAGCCGAGAGCCAATACCGCCCCCATCCTGATGGGTAACCTGGCCAGCCAGTTTCTCGACGACTACATCAACGAGCAGCCGCAGGAGCCGGTGAATTACCCCCACACCATCAAGAAATTCTTTGCCGCTTCGGCCCTCGATTTCTGCACCTGCTCGCTTCCGGCCGATTTTCACGCACAGGCACAGGCACAGATGATGAACATCCGCTCGTTTGTCCACGACGTGCTGCCTCATAACATACGGAACTTCAACAAGAAGAATACCCTGCTCGAAGCCTCCTTCATTTGTGAGAAATTAGGATTGCAGGGACGTGTGGACATGATGCAGAAAGACTTCCAGGTACTCATCGAACAGAAGGCCGGAAAGCGCGACGAATACCATCGCCGCCATAAGGAAGATCATTTCATTCAGATGATGCTCTACCAAGGCGTACTAATGTACAATTTTGGACAGGAAACCGCCCACATGCAGACCTTCCTGCTCTATTCCAAGTATGCTGACGGACTGCTGATAGAACACTTTGCCGAAAACTTGTTCCGAGAGAGCATCAAGCTCCGCAATTACATCGTACACAACGAGATGCGACTGGGCGACGGAGCCATCGGAGAAATTGTAGACTCACTGAGCACCGATTTGCTGAACGAATTGCAGATTGGCGGAAAGCTGTGGAACGACTACCAGGAACCGCAACTGCAGACGGCCATCAATACCCTGAAACGCTGTACGCCGCTGGAGCGGGCTTACTTCAACCGCTTTTTCACGTTCGTATCAAAGGAACAGATTCTCAGCAAGACCGGAGGAAGCAACGATGCGTCTCACGGATTTGCCGGCAACTGGCATATCCCACTGCACGAGAAACTGGAGGCGGGCAATATCCTGACCGGACTGACCATCCAGGAGAAGCAAAGCAGCGGCCCCGGCAAAGGATACGACCTTATCGAACTGCACATTCCGGCACAGGATGAAGACTTCCTGCCCAACTTCCGTACGGGCGACATGGTGATTCTCTATGCGTATAAGGAAGAACCGGACATGAGAAAGCAGATTCTCATGAAGGGAAACATTCTGGAGTTGCAGCCGGACCGCATGACCTTAGTACTGCGCAACGGACAGCAAAATAAAGACATTATCGGCGGCAAGGAAGAGGTATTTGCCGTGGAACACGATTTCTCGGATACTTCCGCCAACAACGGATTCCGCGGACTGTATGCTTTTCTGTCCGCACAGGCCGACCGGAAAGAACTGCTGCTCGGCGTACGTCCGCCTGCACAACTGGAAGACGTCAAACTGAACGGCGATTACGGACGCTTCAACGAACTCATTCTGAAAGAGAAACAGGCCAAGGACTATTTTCTGCTGGTGGGTCCTCCGGGCACCGGAAAGACCTCGTGTGCCCTGCGTTTCATGGTGGAAGAAGCCTTGAGTGAGCCGGACACCTCCATCCTGCTGTTGTCGTACACCAACCGGGCGGTGGATGAAATCTGTGCCATGCTCACGGACTCCGGCATTGCCGACCGTACCCCGTTCATCCGTATCGGCAACGAACTGTCGTGCGACAAGCGTTTCGTGCCTTACCTGCTGAAATACAGCCTGGATGACTGTCCCAAGCTGACCGACATCCAGCAGAAGATGGCACGCACACGTATCTTCGTGGGTACCACCACCGCCATCAACAACCGTCTCAACCTGTTCACGCTGAAACATTTCCAGCTGGCCATCATCGACGAGGCCTCACAGATTCTGGAGCCCGACCTGATAGGCATCCTGTCTGCCCGCCATCAGCAGCATAATGCCATCGACAAGTTCGTACTGGTGGGCGACTACAAACAGTTGCCGGCCATTGCCCAGCAAAGTGCGGAAGAAGCTGCCGTGACCGATCTCCTGCTGCGGAACATCGGGCTGGAAGATTGCCGCAACTCGCTGTTCGAACGCCTTTACAAATCGAGCCCAGACACCTGCCGCAGCATCCTTCACAAGCAAGGACGTATGCATCCGGCCATCGCCGAGTTTCCGAACCAGACGTTCTACTACCGGGAGCAACTGGAGAGCGTGCCTCTTCCTCATCAGTTGGAAGAAACGCCTTACGAAGTCGGCCTGACTCCGCAGGACCCCATCGACCAGTTGCTGCTGGAACGCAGAATGGTGTTCATTCCCGCGGAGGCTCCGGACCACCTGACCTGCTCGGACAAGACCAACCCGAACGAAGCCCGGATTGTAGCCACTCTGTTAGGCCATATTTACCGTCTGACGGAATCCCATTTCGACCCGAACCGGACGGTAGGTGTCATCGTGCCCTACCGCAACCAGATTGCCATGATACGAAAAGAGATTGCGCGCCTCCAGCTACCTGCCTTGCAGGACATCTCCATCGACACGGTGGAACGCTACCAGGGCAGCCAGCGCGACATTATCATCTATTCGTTTACCATACAGAATTTCAGCCAGCTCAACTTCCTTACGGCCAATACGTTTCAGGAAGGCAATTTCCTGATTGACCGCAAGCTGAATGTGGCACTGACACGCGCCCGCAAGCAACTGCTGCTGACGGGTAACCCGCACGTCCTCGGGGCCAACATCACCTTCTACAAGCTGATGGAGTACATCCGCCTGCACAACGGATACCTGGAGACGGATGCCCACTCGTTCTGCCGGGGAGATTTTACCCTGCCTTCGTACCGGAAGAACTGGGAAGTGGCAGACGGTACCTATTCCCTGCCGGCGCATTTCAAGCAGGTATTCTCGGAGTGGATAACCCCACCGGCACATCTGGAAGAAAACGAAGCCTACTACCGTGAAGCCACGGCCTACGGCCGGAGTGACTTCCGCACCCTGCCCGAAGAGATGTCCCCATCTGCCTTCTGCCAGGTCTACAACTATTTGTACATGCGGAAACAATATGCCGCTGCCCAGGCTCTCTTTACCGGAAGCGGCAACTGGCTACACGACCTCATCCGTAAGGTATCAGGGCGCGTGGTGTTCTGCGACCTTTCGTGTGAAGCTGGAGCCTCGGGACTGGCTTTTGCCGATGTGTGCCGTTCTCTTCCCCATCTGGACCTGACCTACACGGGTATCTATCCCATGCAGGAAATGGGAGAAACGGCCGAAGCCTTTTTCCGTTCACCAGCCTACAAGCACATGCAGGCAAGCTGGTATCCCCGCCTGAGTACCGTTCCTACTGCCTTCTGGCAAGCCCATGCAGTACTGACCGAACTGGTGATTTTCAATCTCTCCAGCCTGTTCGACCGCATCGCTCCGCGGGAGGCACTCGACCTGGCTTTACAAATCAACCAATTGGTACATGCCCGTCCCCTGAACCATTACGTACTGGTGTACCGTGACGATGCGGGACCCTGCATGCACAACCATTCCTACACGGCATTCTGCAACCACCTGTCGGCAGAGCTGAAGCCGCTCCAGCCGCAGATGCCTCTTTTCGGAAAAATCCATTGTGAACCCACCGAAGGAGTTCCTCTTTCGCAGGAATTCCTTTATGAAATACGTACCAACTGATGAATAAGAAACCTATACAGCGTGCCCTCATCGTAGGGGCTACTTCCGGCATCGGAAAAGAAACGGCCTTGCAACTGCTCCAGAAGGGATGGATACTCGGACTGGCAGGCCGGCGTGAAGAGAACCTGAAAGAACTGCAACAACTGGCTCCGGAGCGTATCCACATCCGGGCCATCGACATCTGTCAGGTGGATGCGACCGACCGCCTGCAGGAACTGATTGAAGAAATGGGAGGCATGGACCTCTACCTGCACTGCTCGGGCATCGGGCACCAGAACTACCTGCTGGTACCGGAAATCGAGCTGCGCACGCTGGAGACCAACGGCACCGGATTTGTGCGCATGGTGACAACCGCTTTCCGCTACTTTGCCCAACAGAAAAGAGGACACCTGGCGGTCATCAGTTCCATTGCGGGAACCAAAGGACTGGGAGCTGCTCCGGCCTACTCTGCCACCAAGCGTTTCCAGAACACCTACATCGATGCACTGGAACAACTGGCTCACATCCAGAAACTTCCCATCCGGTTTACAGACATCCGTCCGGGATTCGTAGCTACCGGACTGCTGAACGACGGCAAACACTATCCCATGCTGATGCATACGGAAAAGGTGGCCCGCCACATCGTGCGTGCCCTGGAGAAAAAGAAACGCATTGTCGTGATTGACTGGCGCTATCGCGTACTGGTCGCCCTCTGGCGCCTGATACCACCTTTCCTCTGGAAGCGGCTGCCTGTCAGGAATTAGGCACCAATCGTCCTTCTTTCACCACAATCTGCTGTAAGCGACGGTATACATAGATAAACGCCGGAACCAGGAACAGGTTGGCAAACAGCCAGGCCGTCGGGTCGCCGAAGCACACGCCCCAGAATCCCCACAACGGAACCGCAATCAAGCTGACCAGCACACGGGCCACCATTTCCGATACACCGGAGAACATGGCCAGCCGTGTATAGCCTGCTCCCTGAATGGAATAACGAAGAATACTGAGCATACCCAGCAAAAAGAAGAAGGAAGTATTGACATGAAGAAACAAGGCCGTATCGTCGATAATCTCCGTCTCATCCGGCGAGATGAAAAGCAGGGCAAACTTCTCGGCCAGTCCCCACATCAGGGCGCCAATCGCTATGACATAAACAGTCATCATCAGCGTGGCCGATTTGATGCCCATCCAGATGCGGTCCGGCTTTCCGGCCCCGTAATTTTGTCCGGAATACGTCGCCATGGCCATTCCCAGGCTATCCAGCGGACACATCACAAACATCTTGATACGCATGGCCGCCGTAAAGGCTGCTACACAGGCCGTACCCAACGCATTGTTCGCGCTTTGCAGCATGATGCTGCCGATGGCCGTAATAGAAAACTGCAATCCCATCGGTACCCCGATGTACAGCAACTGACGGGCCAGGTCGCCACGGAAACGACGGTCAGCAGGCTCGGTTTTCAGAATGTCAAACTTGCGGTACATATAGATGTAACACAGCAAGGCCGACAACCCCTGCGAAAAGACCGTCGCAATGGCAGCTCCTGCCACTCCCCATCCCAGCGTAAGGATGCAAAACAAATCGAGTACAATGTTCAGCAAGGTAGAGAAAAGCAGGAACCAGAACGGTGTCTTGCTGTCGCCCAGCGCCCGGATGATACTGGACAACAAATTATAGAAGAACGTACACGGCACCCCGATAAAGGTTATCAGCAGATAGAGGTAGGCCCCTTCAAAGATATTCTCCGGTGTGCGCATGGAACGCAGGATAAATCCGCAAAGCAGACTCGTGACAATGGCCACAGCGACCGACATCACCGCCGCCAGCTTCAGGCTGACCGACACATAGCGCCGCATCGTCACATAATCGCGTGCCCCGAACTTCTGTGCCACCGGAATGCCGAAACCTCCGCAACACCCGTTGCAGAATCCTAAAATCAAAAAGACGACCGACGTACTTGCACCCACAGAAGCCAGCGCATTGATACCCAAGAACTTTCCGACAATAGCCGCATCCACCAACGAATACGTCTGCTGGAGCAGGTTGCCCAGTAACAATGGAAAAGTAAAATTCAGAATCAGCGGCAGACTCGGCCCTGATGTCATCTCTCTCGACTGTGCCATAATTTCCTTTCGTTATCCTTAAAATCTAATAAGTGTGCAAAAGTACACTAAAGTCACGAAACGAAAGAAAATCATCCCGTTAAATAAGGTAATTCGAGCCGTTTTTCTTGCCTTAAATCAAGCCCTAAAAAAACGCACTTGCGTTCCAATCCAAACACAAGGACATTTTATCTGAAACGCACTTACGTTTTAAATCAAACACAAGTACGTTTTAAATCAAACGTCAAAGCGTTTTTTCGCGAACGCAAAGACGTTTGAAGTGTACTGAATTTAGTTGACAGGTTAATAATTAAAATCATATATAGGTTTACACCTTTTCGTATTAAAACCTGATAAGGTTGTCACTGTTACAAAGTTACACCTAAAAAGGTTTACACCAAACTTTGTATGACAAAAAAACTCACCGCTCGGGGAGCACCGTGTGGCAAGGGGCGGGAGCCCCCGTCCCGGGAAGTACATCCGTCAGCTTTGTCTGTAATCCA
>NZ_DBEXBB010000084.1:0-2984 GCF_048170425.1 Phocaeicola sp. | reverse complement strand
GAAATTTTTTGTATATCTGTTGCGGGTATTATGAGGAATTTGATATATTTGCGCCTGCAATCAAGAAAATGAAGAAACATGACAACGTATGATATTTATTTCTCGGACGGCAGTTCGAGCGACCATAAAGGGTTTTCTATCAAGACTCCGGAAAAGGCCATTCACATGGCGGAAGATATGTTGGTGAAAGGCAACAGCTATATTGAAGATTACGCGGGCGGGGTGATTTCGGTCGTATCTTCCAGCGGAGAAACTGTATGGAGCAGTCCGATTCCCGAGTCGAAAAAGAAATGACGCAGATTATATTTTTAAAACCATAAGATTATGTTTTCTGGAATAGTAGAGGAATATGCAAAAGTCGTGAAGGTGGTAAAAGAACAGGAAAACCTGCACCTGACATTGAAATGTTCGTTTGTGGATGAGCTGAAGATTGACCAGAGTGTATCACATAACGGAGTGTGTCTGACGGTAGTCAGCATTCAGAACGGTACTTATACGGTAACGGCCATGAAGGAAACCATTGAACGCTCCAATATCGGTCTGCTGGCTGTAGGCGACAAGGTGAATGTGGAACGCAGCATGATGATGAACGGACGACTGGACGGTCATATCGTGCAGGGACATGTGGACCAGACTGCTGTTTGTACGGCGGTTGATGATGCGCAGGGAAGCTGGTATTTCACCTTTAAGTATAATTTTGACAAGGAGATGGCAAAGCGCGGATACTTCACGGTAGACAAAGGTTCTGTCACGGTGAACGGTGTCAGCCTGACGGTCTGCAATCCTACATCGGATACGTTTCAGGTAGCGATTATTCCTTATACTTACGAGCATACCAATTTCCATACAATCAAGGTGGGCAGTGTGGTAAATATCGAATTTGATATTATCGGTAAGTACCTGAGCCGCATGATGCAGCTTACTGAGTGATACTTTCAGTTATATAACTTCAAGGCGCAGTTTTCTGGAATGATTTCCGAAAGCTGCGCCTTGCTTTTTTTCTTATAGGTCTTTGAGCAGTACTTCGCTGCTTTTTTCTGTAAATTCTTTGCGGGCCTGTATTAAGGTTTGCCAGGCTGTAGAATAATGTCCCGGGTCAATTTTGAAATCCTCCGCTCCGTTGGCGTCCAGCTGGCTCAGGAGGGTGCCAACGCTTAACCGGTGGATGTCAATTCCAGGGAGGTATTGAGGGTCGCGGGATTTTTCTTCTCCATCGGCACCTGCTTCATAAATCAGTCGCATGTCCTGTAGCTCATACAGAATACTTTTTGTCAGACGGATAGGAATCTTGTGCTCTTTACTCAAGGCTTCTGCCGTATAAGGTCTGCCGCCAGTGGCGAACCGTTTGCAGATAGAGCTCAGAATGATAGTGCAGAAGAAGTCGTGGAATCGTCGGCTGATATGGGCTGTTTCCTTTCCGAAGTTGAAGGTGGATATGTTCTGGCTGATGTAGCTCATTTCGGCTCCGAACAGGCAGATGCTCCAGGATATTTGTGTCCACAAAAGGAACAGAGGAATGGCCGCAAAGCTTCCGTAGATGGCATTGTAGTTAGAAACCCATATCTGGCTGTTAATGTAGAAATACTGAAAGGCTTGAAAAGCACTTCCTGCCAGAATACCCGGTAGCCAGGCGTGTGCCAACTTGACTTTCGTGTTGGGCATGAAGGTGTAAAGTCCGATGAACATTCCCCAGATAAGGGCATAGGGGATAAGGCGGACGAAGAATTTCAGAACCGGGGCCAGTACCATGAAGTTCTGCAATTCTTTGACATAGGTGCTCATGAAGATGGACAGACCGCTGGAGATAACGAGCAGTACCGGTAGCAGCAGAATCAAAGAAGAATAGTCGGTAATCTGCCGGAACAGACCGCGTGGCTTCTTTACTTGCCAGATGGCATTGAAACTGCGTTCGATGTTGTCAATCAGTAACAGGACGGTTCCTAATAACATAATGAGGCCCACACCGATGAAAACTCCGCTTTGTGCATGTTCCAGATAGGAATTAATCCAGCTGATAACAAGTTCAGCCTGCGCACCTGTTACCCCGCTGCGGAACTGTGATTCAATCAAGGTGTCGAATCCGAACCCTCTGGCTATGGCGAAAAGCAAGGCCAGGATGGGGATGATGGAAAGCAGGGTGCTGTAGGTCAGCGCTGATGCACGCACCACAATACGGTCATTGATAAACTGGTTGATGGATAAGTAAATAATCTTAAGACAGGTGTATACTTTCCATTGGAGGTGAGAAACTTCCTCTTCCCGGATGCGCCAGATACCGTCGTCCAGAAAGTGAATCAGTGATTTGAGTCGTGCGTTCATGGTGGATTGGTTTTAATGAAAAAGAAAGCAGCCGGTCTATAAGCCGGGTTCTGTCACCCTGCAAGCAGGGGAGTCTGTCATTTATCTACTCCTGCCGTCACCGACAGGCTCTAGCGGTCCACCCTCCGACGTGGGGCGAGCAACCCTCGTTAATGCCGGTTTACATGACCTTACAACTCCTAAGATGCACAGCCCGCATATCGCTATACGGCTGGTAGGCTCTTACCCTACCTTCTCACCCTTACCTCCGGGTGGAGGCGGTTATTTTCTTCTGCATTACTCTACCCTTACGGACAGCTTTCTGTTAGGAAGTAGGATGCTCTGCGTTGCCCGGACTTTCCTCTTTTACTATATAATAATGTACCAGCGACAGACCGACCGACTGCTTTCTTCGTGCAAAGGTACGCAAATAAACGGAATTTGTGCTATAATTGTCAGGATTCTTTTGATTCGGGTGTTTTGGAAGCTGTCAGAACTAGCCGGACGAATTGTCAGCGTTGTCACTATTTCACTGGTAATGAATGTAAATTTGTCAGATATGCCAGTTAACTGCGGTTAATGCCCTTGTTTTCATTGTTAAAAGACGGAAAAAAGAATAGGGTAAGAGTACAATCGTATGGATTTTGTTCTACTTTAGCAAATGAAAAGTTAAAACAACGTCGAAA
>NZ_DBEXBB010000083.1:0-2595 GCF_048170425.1 Phocaeicola sp. | reverse complement strand
CCCGAACTAACCAAACTACAACACATTTTCCACAAAAAGGAATAGAAAATCCTGCAATTACATGTCTTTTTGTACAAAAAACATCCACAAGAAGAATCCAAGAGCATTTTTTGAATGATTTTCAATGTATTTGCATGATTTTCCATGTACAAATGTTCTTGTATCTCCTATCTTTGTTGATACAATTTCAGAACTAATACCTTTATTTAATTATGAGAAAGATTCTTATCGCATTTATGTTTATAATGAGCTGGGGATTCACCACTTCTACTGCACAAAAACTACCACCACAAAAAGAAACACTGGAAGTGATGATTAAAGTAAACAAGTATTTCATGGAGAAATATGCAGATTACCGGACTCCCAGTTTTGTACGTAAAGTTACCCGCCCTAGTAATATCTGGACCAGAGGAGTATACTATGAAGGATTAATGTCTCTATATTCCATTTTCCCCCGTGCAGAATACTACGATTATGCATACAACTGGGCTGAATATCATGACTGGGGTATGCGAAACGGCAATACTACACGCAATGCAGACGATTACTGCTGTGGACAAACTTATATCGACTTATATAATCTTTGTCCCAAACCTGAAATGCTGAAAAATATCAAATCTAACATGAACATGCTTGTCAATACTCCACAAGTAGGAGACTGGACATGGGTAGATGCTATTCAAATGGGTATGCCAGTACTGGCCAAAATGGGACACTTGACAGGAGAACAAAAATATTTCGACAAGATGTGGGATATGTATGAATTCTCACGTAACCAGCTGGGAGGAAAAGGATTGTTCAATCTGGCAGACGGACTCTGGTGGAGAGATGCTGATTTCTTACCCCCATACAAAGAGCCCAATGGCGAAGACTGCTATTGGAGCAGAGGAAACGGATGGGCATACGCCGCACTTGTACGTGTACTCGACGAAATTCCTGTAAACGAAAAACATCGTCAGGATTACATCAATGATTTCTTACTCATGAGCAAAGCACTGAAAGCTTGTCAGCGTACAGATGGATTCTGGAACGTAAGTCTTCATGATGCCGGAAATTACGGTGGCAAAGAAACTACAGGAACTGCTTTGTTTGTCTACGGAATGGCATGGGGAGTGCGAAACGGATTACTGGATAAAGAAGAATATTTGCCCATTCTATTAAAAGGCTGGAATGCCATGGTAAAGGATGCTGTTCATTCCAATGGCTTTTTAGGTTACGTGCAAGGAACTGGGAAAGAACCTAAAGATGGACAACCTGTCACTTACGAAAGTGTCCCAGACTTCGAAGATTATGGAGTAGGATGTTTTCTGCTTGCTGGTACGGAAGTCTACAAACTACAATAACGGCATTAGACACAATAGGTAGAAATGTTTTATTTCTTTCCGTAAAAAGGAATGGGTGTGCCTTTTCGCACACCCATATTTTATTTGCTCAATGCCCGGGAACGCTCTCCCAAGTAACCACCATGATGGCGCTTACTGTATTCTTCAATAGTAAAGCCTGTCTTACGCATGGTCTCTACCACCAAAATATCTCCTATTACCGTCATCACAGTCGTAGAAGTTGTAGGGGTCATTCCCAACAGACAAACTTCATCGGGATGTCCTGTAGCCAGACAAATATCTGCTGCTTCCGCCAGTGGACTATCCGGGTTTCCCGTGATGACGATTTTTTTCAATTCCGGATCCAGACGCGCAGCTAGTTCTGTCAGCTCCACAATTTCTCTTGTCTTGCCTGAATTGGAAATCAAAAGCAACAAATCATTCTTTTGCAGAATTCCCAAATCGCCATGCTGCGCTTCACTAGGATGTAAAAACACAGAAGGGATTCCTGTAGAACAGAATGTAGTGGCAATATTCATGGCTATCTGTCCAGCCTTGCCCATACCACTGGTCACCAGTTTTCCACCTTTCTCATACACCTGTTCCACAATCAGCTCTACCGCCTTCTCATATCCGTCTGTTATCGGAATACTCAGCACGGCCTGTGCTTCACGTTGTAATAAATCTTTTATTGATGAATTCATAAGATTATGATTAAATTATAATTTTATTCCAATAAACGGGTCAGTTCCTCCAACGTACTCGCCACTTCAAAATAATTTTTCAACGGGCGATGTGCAAAATGTGTTTCCTCCAAGCGGTTCAAAAAAGCCAATATATCATCCCAGAAGCCCTCCACATTATAAAAAATCACCTTTTTCTGATGATAACCTATACTGCATGCAGCCATCACATGAAACACTTCGTCCAATGTACCAATTCCACCTGGCAAAGCCACCATCACTTCCGATTCCTGCAACATAATATCTTTCCGGTCACTCAAGTTTACCGAATGAAATGTCACATCAAGTAAATCGCTGACTCTTCCATGTTCCTCCAATTTCGTAGGAATAACTCCCATTATCATAGCCCCGTTTTCTTTCGCACTTTTGGCAAGGACTTCCATCAGCCCCGTATTAGAGCCTCCGTAAACCAGCCATTTATGATGCTGGCCCAACCATGCACCCAGTTCTTTGGCTTTTTCCATAAAAACAGAATCTATCGCATCCGAAGCCGAACAAAAGACTGCAATTTTATTCATATATTAGTTTTA
>NZ_DBEXBB010000082.1:0-4212 GCF_048170425.1 Phocaeicola sp. | reverse complement strand
AAGTAACGTAGCGGCGTCAGGATTTGGCTTCGGCAGGGATTGTAATGGCTTCACGGATTATCGCCACTTCAACCAAAACCCTTGTAACTCAATTCTATCACTATATCTTTCCGCATTTCACTTTTTTGTAGTAACTTTGCGTAGAGAACTTAAAAAAACATAGATAATTATGGCATTGAATATTAAAGATGACAACTTTGAAGCTATTGTAGCTGAAGGTAAACCAGTGGTGTTGGATTTTTGGGCTACATGGTGTGGTCCTTGCAAGCAAATTGCTCCATATATCGAAGAACTGGCAGAAGCGTATAAGGATAAGGTAAATATCGGTAAATGTGATGTGGATGAAAATACAGATTTGCCTGCACAGTTCGGTGTTCGCAACATTCCTACCGTATTGTTTATCAAGAACGGAGAAGTTGTAGACAAACAAGTGGGAGCTACCACTAAATCTGCTTTGCAGGCAAAGGTAGAAGCTTTGTTGAAATAACTAAAAAACAGATAAGTTATGGGAATAGAAGACGATTTCTTGTTGGAAGATGAGGACGATGAAAAAACCATCGAGTTCATAAAGAACTAATTGCCTCAGGACATGAAAGAGGTTTTCTCGGACGATGATTTGTATTACATTCTGGATTTGATTGTGGATTATTATACCACGAGTGGTTGTCTGGATGCACAGCCGGATGATGAAGGGTATATCAACATTGATCAGGATGAAATTGTGAACTACATCGTTAAAGAGTCTGCCAAGGATGGAATGGGCCCGTTTGACCCGGATGCGATTTTCTTTGTCGTGCAGGGTGAAATGGAATATGGCAATCAGTTGGGACAAGTAGAGTAACAAAGTACCATATTATCGTATAAAAAATCCGGAGCTATTTTTAGCTCCGGATTTTTTATAGCTTCACGTGGGTTCGATATAAAGAAACTTGACTTGATTATAAATCGTTTCGTACAGGCAAAAATAGAGAAAAAGGAAGAGGTAAATATCGTGAATGGTATGCGTGGAATGGAAGGGGAAAGCAGTAAGGGTGCGTTTTCTCTCTAGTTGCCGGCAGGGGAAATTCGTGTATTGCGTCTTTCTGAAATAGGATATTTTAAATTCAATGCTTCGCGCAGATGCTGGGAGGTCTTTTTGTTTATCCAGAAATTGCTGGCAATGCGTTCTTCTATTAATGCCATGAATATTTTAGGATTTTCTTCTCAGTTTGTGTAGATTCACAAATCTTACATTATTAATATCCAGCATCTTGCTATGATAGACGGGGATGAGTGCATTATGTATCCACC
Source organism: Phocaeicola sp. (assembly GCF_048170425.1). Taxonomy (GTDB): domain Bacteria; phylum Bacteroidota; class Bacteroidia; order Bacteroidales; family Bacteroidaceae; genus Phocaeicola. Next base: position 2,922 of record NZ_DBEXBB010000082.1, on the reverse strand, counting down.
GTTTAGTGGAGAAAGGCTTCCGATTTCAAGTAAGTTTAAAAAGGCACTGCAAAGTAATTTCATTCAATTATAAAGAATATCCCCGTTTTTCAGAGTGAATCCTGAAAAACGGGGATATGGATTTAATAAGGAAGAATATCCGAAAGTATCTTTTGTTGATACCAGGGGTCATCAATTTCCTTTAATTGTTTGGCCAGTTCTTGATAGAGTTCTTTTACAATCTCCGGATGTTCTTCCGGTGAAAGGTTCTGTAACTGATAAGGGTCTTTTATATCGTCAAATAAAAGAGTTTGTGTCAGTTTGTTATCTCTGTCGATGTATAAAGCCAATGTATAATGTAGTGTCTTGATTCCTCTGGAGCGAGGGAAATAAGAGATTACATTACCGTCTTTGTCCTTATCTCCATCCATATTCTGAATGTACAAGGCACCCGTGGGGCGAGCTACGGTCTGCACAGAATCTTCATAGAAAATTGGGGCGTAATTACTTCCCTGTACATTTGCCGGAATGTCCTTATCCAGGTTACAAAGCCCTAATAAGGTAGGCATAATGTCTGGGGAAGAAAGCAGCAAGTTGTCAACACGGGGACGTATATGCTGTGGATAACGTATAAGGAACGGTACATTCATGGACTCTGCATAAGGTGAGTTCTTCGGGTCGTCTGTAAACTGGCTGCACATGGTTTCTCCATGGTCGGATGTAAATACGACAATGGTATTTTTATCGAGGTTTAACTCTTTCAGGCATTCCAGAATCTGTCCGAAAGCGCGGTCCACTCCGCTGACAGAGGCAAAGTAGTAACGAGCCGATTCTGCCTTCTTACGTTGTTTATCTGCATTGGGACGAATCAACAGACTGTCTATGGGCTGGTCTTTATACAGATTGAAGTCTTCTTCCATGCAATCATTCAAAGAACGGTACGGACTGTGGGGCGGGTTCATACCTACCATGATGAAGAACGGCTTTTTCGGGTCGCGCTGGTTCTTATCGTTGCGCAGGTAAGAAATCACTTGTTTGGCCTCGTGAAGTGGCGACCATTCTTTCGGGTCATGACGCTTGCCTTCCGTGTCCCAGTAGTGGGGATTTTTATGTACGTCGTATGTGCCGTAAGAATACCAGTAGTTGAATCCATGGCGGCGTTCTTTTGGGGTATAGGCATCCCATACCGGACGCTGTGTTTCTACATATTGTCCTGGGTTTTCCGGGTCGTTCGGAGTAGGAAATTCGGCATGCAGTTTGCCAAAGTAGGCGCATTCGTATCCGTTTTTGCTGAATACGTCGCTCACGCATTCTACGTCTGTACGCAAGGTACTGATGGGACGTGTAGAATTACAGTTCAAAGGAATTCCACTTTTGTTGGGGTACATGCCGGTAAGCAAAGAACCTCTGTGCGGGCTGCTTAGCGGACAGTTGCTCATGGCTGAAGACAGTACCAGTGATTCCTTTGCAAAATTGTCAATATTAGGGGTGTGTACCGGATCGGCTGCAAAGTGGATGTGTTCTTTAAATTCGTTTTCATGCCAAAACCCCATTGCCATGTTACGGTATTGGTCTGGAAACACGTAGATGACATTGGGGTATTCTTGTTCAGTTACTTGCTGTTTGCTGGCACAACCTTGCAATGAAAGCAATCCGATTCCCCCTATTAGTGAATAGGGCAGATGTTTCATGGTTTATTATTGGTGTTTTTTATTCGTTTATAAAAGAAAAAGGTTGATTGTTTTCGATGTCTCTCTTACGAATTAATGCTTCTTCGTAATAGTAGTCTGCATAATTCAGAGGAACATCAATTTCAGCTCCATGAGGGATACTTCCCACTGAGTGCATCAGGATAAAGTTACCATTTTCTCCTACTTTTGCTTTGTAATCAGGTCCAGACAGATTTTTCAGAATTTTGTCTGCCAGTTCTTTATAATTCTTTCCTTGACAGTATCCGTCCATTTCGTACAATGCTGATGCAATACATGCAGCAGCTGAAACATCTCTTGGCTCATTCGGAATTTTCGGAGCATCGAAATCCCAGTAAGGAATCAAGTCTTTCGGCAGGTTTGCATCGTTCAGGTAGAAGTTTAATGTTTTTTCAGCCTGCTCCAAATAGCGCTTGTCATGTGTGTAGCGATAACAAGTGGTGTATCCATAGATAGCCCATGCTTGTCCACGCGCCCATGCAGATTCATGTGCATAACCTTGTGCAGTTTGGCGGCTTCTTACACTTCCATCTTTCAGAGAATAGTCTACTACGTGGTAGCAGCTGTTGTCTGTACGGAAATGATTCTTCATGGTATTGTCAGCATGTGAGACTGCAATCTTATAGAATGTAGAATCTCCAGAAAGACGAGTGGCTTCGAACAGAAGTTCCAAGTTCATCATATTATCAATGATAACCGGACATTCCCATCCGCGTTCACCTTGCCATCCTCTGTCGGCATCCCAAGATTGGATGACACCTGCCACTGGTCGGAAACGGGTAGAAAGAGATTGTGCAGCCGTAACAATGACATCTTTATATTCTGGTTTCTTGCACAAGCGGTATCCGGTCAAGTAGCTGCATCCAATCATGAAACCTACGTCATGGTGCCATTTCAGGTATTTTACAGAGTCAAGGTCTTCTGTGTATTTTTCAGCTAATTTTTTCCATTTCTCATTTTTAGTCAGGTCGTAATCCAGCCACATTGTTCCAGGGAAGAAACCACTGGTCCAGTCATCAATGGGTACATATACAATATTTCCCTTTTCGTCGATAGTACGAGGGTTCAAGATTTTGCCACTTTTTTCGATCAGGTCGGTCTGTAAAGTGTGTTGCGCTTCGATGTTTTTGATTTCATTTTCCAGGAAGTTGTCTGTCTCCGTCGGTTTTTGCTGGCAGGCTGTGAAAGTGATGGCCAGCATACTGATGAATCCTAAGTGCTGTTTGATCTTCAT
>NZ_DBEXBB010000081.1:0-32821 GCF_048170425.1 Phocaeicola sp. | reverse complement strand
AAGTTTTTAAAATACAAAAAGAATTCGCCCCGAAACAACATGCGTTCCGAGGCGAATCTTTATTTATCTGGAAAAATCCAGTAATATTAGTCTTTCAGTTTTGCTTTGATGAAATCACGGTTCAAACGAGCGATGTTGCTGATTGAAACGCATTTCGGACATTCTGCTTCACAAGCACGGGTGTTGGTACAGTTACCGAAACCTAATTCGTCCATCTTGGCAATCATGGCCTTGGCACGACGCAATGCTTCTGGTTTTCCCTGAGGCAACAAATTCAACTGGCTTACCTTGGCAGAAACGAACAGCATGGCTGAACCGTTTTTACAAGCAGCTACACAAGCACCGCAACCAATACAAGAAGCTGCATCCATCGCTTCATCAGCAATCGGCTTCGGAATCAAGATAGCGTTGGCATCCTGAGGAGCACCTGTGTTCACGCTCACGAAACCACCAGCCTGCATAATCTTATCGTAAGCAGTACGGTCTACCATCAAATCCTTGATTACCGGGAAACCGGCTGAACGCCATGGTTCTACAGTAATGGTGTCACCATCATTGAAACGGCGCATATAAATCTGACAGGTAGTAGCACCTGTTGCAGGTCCGTGCGGATGTCCGTTGATATACAAAGAACACATACCGCAGATACCTTCACGACAGTCATGGTCGAACACTACCGGTTCTTTCCCTTCTTCAATCAACTGTTCGTTCAAGATATCCAGCATTTCCAGGAAGGAAGTATCACCCGGAATATCCTTCATCTGGAATGTATCGAAATGACCTTTTTCCTTAGGTCCGTTCTGACGCCAAACTTTCAGCGTAAATGATATATTTTTATCCATTTTACTTAGATTCTTTAATTGTTTAACTTCACTGATTAGCTCTTATAGTTACGAGTCTGTACCTTGATAGCTTCGTAAACCAGCGGTTCTTTGTACAATACCGGAGCCTTGTCGTCGCTTCCCTGGTATTCCCAGCAAGCTACATAGAAGAAGTTTTCGTCATCACGTTTTGCTTCACCTTCTTCTGTCTGGTATTCTTCACGGAAGTGTCCACCGCAAGATTCTTCACGGTTCAATGCATCGTATGCAATCAGCTGACCCATTGTGATGAAGTCATCCAGACGGAAAGCCTTGTCAAGTTCGATGTTCATACCTTCTTTTGCACCAGGGATAAACAGTTCTGTTTCGAATTCCTTGCGAATTTCTTTCAGTTTGGCCAGACCGGTCTTCAAACCTTCAGCTGTACGGCCCATACCTACATATTCCCACATTACACGACCCAACTCCTTGTGGATAGAGTCTACAGACTTCTTACCCTTGATGTTCATCAGGTGGTCAATCTTAGTCTGTACAGCCTTTTCTGCTTCTGCGAATTCAGGTAGGTCAGTAGAGAAACGAGGAACAGTAATCTGGTCAGCCAGATAGTTCTGGATAGTGTAAGGCAATACGAAGTATCCGTCGGCCAGACCCTGCATCAATGCAGAAGCACCCAGACGGTTAGCTCCGTGGTCAGAGAAGTTACATTCACCGATAGCGAACAGACCCTTGATAGAAGTCTGGAGTTCGTAGTCTACCCAGATACCACCCATTGTATAGTGGATAGCCGGATAAATCATCATCGGGTTATAGTATTTCACACCGTTGATTTCACGAGCCAGTTCGCCCGGATTTACGTCGGTGATTTCTTCGTACATATCAAACAAGTTACCGTAACGCTGGCGAACTACGTCCAAGCCCAGGCGTTCGATACTTTCAGAGAAGTCAAGGAATACGGCCAGACCGGTGTTGTTCACACCATAACCGTGGTCGCAACGTTCTTTAGCGGCACGTGAAGCCACGTCACGCGGAACCAGGTTACCGAATGCCGGATAACGGCGTTCCAGATAGTAGTCACGGTCTTCTTCCGGAATATCGCTACCTTTCTTTGTGCCAGCCTGCAATGCTTTGGCATCTTCCAGTTTCTTCGGAACCCAGATACGACCGTCGTTACGCAGAGATTCTGACATCAGAGTCAGCTTAGACTGCTTGTCACCGTGTACCGGAATACAAGTCGGGTGAATCTGTACATAAGCCGGGTTAGCGAACATAGCTCCCTTACGGTAGCAAGACATGGCAGCTGTTACGTTACATGCCATGGCATTAGTTGACAGGAAGTAAGTGTTTCCGTAACCACCGGTTGCGATAACTACTGCGTGAGCAGCGAAGCGTTCCAACTTACCAGTTACCAGATTCTTGGCGATGATACCGCGTGCACGACCGTCAACCAATACTACGTCGAGCATTTCGTAACGAGTGTACAGTTTTACAGTACCGGCACCTACCTGACGGCTCAATGCAGAATAAGCACCCAGCAACAGCTGCTGACCTGTCTGACCTTTCGCGTAGAACGTACGAGATACCTGTGCACCACCGAATGAACGGTTAGCCAGTGTACCACCGTATTCACGAGCGAAAGGAACACCCTGTGCCACGCACTGGTCGATGATATTATTTGACACTTCGGCCAGACGGTATACGTTAGCTTCACGAGCACGGTAGTCACCACCTTTCACTGTATCGTAGAACAGACGATATACAGAGTCACCGTCGTTCTGGTAGTTCTTGGCTGCGTTGATACCACCCTGTGCAGCGATAGAGTGCGCACGGCGAGGAGAATCCTGGATACAGAAGTTGAACACACGGAATCCCATTTCACCCAGAGAAGCAGCTGCAGAAGCACCTGCCAGACCAGTACCTACCACGATGATGTCCAGACGACGTTTGTTAGCCGGGTTCACCAGTTTCTGGTGAGCTTTATAATTGGTCCATTTCTCAGCTATCGGGCCTTCAGGAATCTTAGAATCGATTATCTTAGTCATAATGTTTTTTCAATTTAATCAGTTACACTTAAATTAGCAAGCACCGCAACCCATCATGTTTTTCAGGAAGAACACAATGGCTACCAGCATGAAGCCAAGCACGATGATGGTAGAATAGATGTTAGAGATGCATTTCCAGCGGTTAATCCAGATGGTGTTGTTCCAGCCCAGCGTCTGCATAGAGCTCCAGAATCCGTGAGTCAGGTGGAACCACAAGGCAATCAGCCAGATAATGTACAACACGAAGAACACCGGATTAGAGAATGTCTGCATGATGTAGCCGTAACCGTCGGCTGCATGAAGACCACCCATCATCGGGTTGCCGATGATTTCAGCGAACTGCATTTTGTACCAGAAGTTGATGAAGTGAAGAGCCAGACCCAGGATTACGATGATACCCAGCACCAGCATGTTCTGAGATGCCCATTCCACATTTTTCGGTTTTGCTGTCACGGCATAGCGTTCGTGACCGCGAGCTGCACGGTTCTGCATCGTCAGCCAGAAAGCGTAGATGATGTGAATTACAAACAGGGCAGCCAGTCCGACAGTAGCTACCAGCGCATACCAGTTGGCACCGAGGAACTCACAAACCATGTTGTACGCCTCGCCCGAGAACAATGCAACAAGGTTCATCGCCATGTGAAATGTCAGAAACAGGACAAGGGCGATACCAGTAACACTCATCACCACTTTCCTTCCAATAGATGAATTACTTAACCACATAAATGATTGAATTTAAATTATTTAATTGTTCGAACTATAATTTCGCACTCGAAGGTCCAAATTATGATGCAAAATTAGAAGATTTATTGAGATAACACAACAGATTATGGAAAAAATTCTGTAATCGAGGGCCGCGATTTACAAGCTAAAAAAACGCAAGTGCGTTTGAATCAAAACATCGAAGAGTTTCAATTCAAACGCACTTGCGTTTCAAGGAAAACGTACTTGTGTTTTTCGCCAAACACAAGTACGTTTTCCAGAGCCTATCTTTTGGGGAAATTCATGCCGGGTTCACGCAGCAGTTCGATGGCCTTTTTCATGCTACCGTTCAGCGTGTTAATCACCTGGAAGTATTCGTTCATGTCCCAGATGTCACGGGCCAGCAGGGCTTTCAGCTGTGTCTTGACCAGCGGAAGTGCCGTACGGAACTGGGCTTCGTTATAGGTGATTCCCATGGAGGTGCCTTGTGCCACCAGCTCATCGAGCATGGCCTGGCTGACTTCGAACTCGCGGTTGAAGCGGTCGAACGTCTTGTACTGCTGGAGCCATTCCTTCCGGTGGCGGTCAATCAGCTTGATGTTCAGCTGCACCATGGCGCCTTTGTCGCGCAGTGACAGGTAATAGTCGGTGTACATCGTGGTGTCGATGGGCACAAAATAGTCGGGCATGATGCCTCCGCCGCCATACACGGTGCGTCCCAGTTTCAGGGTTTTGGCCTTGAGGGAATCAGGGAAGTGGATGCTGTCGGCACTCATCATCTCGCCCCGGTTGTAGCGGTCTATCAGGTCTTTATTGTATTGCTCGATACTTTCGTAAGGTTTCTGGATACAACGGCCTGAAGGGGTGTAGTAACGGGCTACCGTCAGACGAATCATGGAACCGTCGGGCAAATCGATGGGGCGCTGCACAAGTCCTTTTCCGAAGGTGCGGCGGCCTACTACGATACCTCTGTCCCAGTCCTGAATGGCTCCGGTCACAATTTCACTGGCCGAAGCTGAGAACTCGTCGACCAGCACCACCAGACGCCCCTTCTGGAAATCGCCGTCGCCCTTGGCTTCAAACTCTGAACGCGGGTTGCGGCGTCCTTCGGTATAGACGATGAGTTCCTTCTTGCCCAGAATCTGGTCGCACAGGCTGATAGCCGCATTCAGGTAACCGCCTCCGTTGCCTTGCAAATCGAGAATCAAGTCTTTCATGCCTTGTTTCTGCAACTTGTGGAGGGCATCGGTAAATTCTTTTCCGGTGGTAGCGGCAAAGCGGCTCACACGGATGTAACCGATTTTTCCTTCCACCATGTACGAAGCATCCAGACTGTATACGGGAATCTTGTCGCGCTTGATGGTGAAAGGCAACAGCTCTTTCACGCCGGCACGCAGCACTTTTACCGTCACCGTGGAGCCTTTCGGTCCGCGCAAACGACGCATTACTTCGTCCGTGTTCATCTTCACGCCGGCAATGACCGTGTCGTTCACTTCAATGATGCGGTCGCCGGCCAGAATACCGACTTTCTCGGAAGGTCCTCCCGACACGGGCTGAATGACGAACAACGTGTCGGTAGCCATATTGAACTGGATACCGATGCCGTCAAAGTTTCCCTGAAGGGGTTCGTTGAGCCGCTTTACTTCTTCCGGATCGGAATAGGTGGAATGCGGGTCGAGTTCTTCCAGCATGCTGACAATGGCGGTCTCCACCAGCTTGTCTTCGTCTACCTTATCTACATACAGATTGGAGATGGCGAACTCGGCCAGCTGCAGTTTGCGCGAAGGCGAATCGAGCAGCTTGTTCTGGGCGGGAAGAGCCGTCCATGCCGACCATCCTGCCAATAAAGCAAATACGTATTTTCTGATTTTCATGTGCATTGTGTATTTTATTCCACTTCCATGCCTTCGGGCAGAAAGTCGGATACATCTTTTCCATACTGCAAAAGCTCACGCACGATGGTGGAGCTGATGGAGGTCAGTTCGGGCTCGGTAAAGAGCAGGATGGTTTCTACGCCGGCCAGCTTGCGGTTGATGTCGGCAATGGTTTCTTCGTACTCAAAGTCGTGCACGGTACGGATGCCGCGGATAATGAATCCGGCCTCGCGCTCGCGGGCAAAATCAACGGTCAGATTGTCGTAGGCCTCTACCTTGATGCGTGGCTCGTCGGCATAAAGCTTGCGAATCATCTCTACACGCTTTTCGGTGGGGAACCAGGTTTTCTTTTTGTCATTCACCCCGATGCCGATGATAATTTCGTCCATAAAAGTCAGGGCACGCTTCACCACGGAATAGTGCCCGATAGTAAACGGGTCGAATGTGCCCGGAAATATCGCTCTTTTCATCACTGATAATTGACAGTCGATACTTATTTAATTATTCATTCTTCATTCTTAATCAGGTCTTCTTCTACCACCAGATTATCGATGATGAAGTTCTGACGTTCCATGGTGTTCTTTCCCATGTAAAATTCCAGCAGTTCCTTCACGGCATCGGTCTTGCGAAGGGTGACTTGCTCCAGGCGCATGTCCTTGCCGATGAAATGACGGAACTCATCGGGAGAGATTTCTCCCAGTCCTTTGAATCGGGTGATTTCCGGATTGGGACTCAGCTTCTCGATGGCGGCCACCCGTTCTTCGTCCGAATAGCAGTAGATGGTTTCGTACACGCCTTTCTTGCGGTTTCGCACGCGGAACAGAGGTGTCTGCAAAATATATACATGACCTTTCTTTATCAGGTCGGGGAAGAACTGAAGAAAGAAGGTAATCATCAGCAGACGAATGTGCATACCGTCCACATCGGCATCGGTGGCCACGATTACCTTATTATATCTCAGTCCGTCGAGCCCGTCTTCAATGTTCAAGGCAGCCTGCAGGAGGTTAAACTCTTCGTTCTCGTAGACCACTTTCTTGGTGAGTCCAAAAGAATTCAGCGGCTTACCACGCAAGCTGAACACGGCCTGCGTATTGACATCACGGCTTTTCGTGATGGAACCACTTGCCGAGTCTCCCTCGGTGATGAAGATGGAACTTTCCAGACGAGGATCGTCTTCTTCTTTTTTTCCGCCTTTCTGGTCGTTCAGATGTATGCGGCAGTCGCGCAACTTACGGTTATGCAGGTTAGCTTTCTTGGCACGTTCACGAGCGATCTTCGTGACGCCGGCAATGGCCTTACGTTCTTTCTCGGATTCCTGAATCTTCTGCAGCAGCACTTCGGCCACATCGGGATGCTTGTGAAGGTAGTTATCTACCTGCTCCTTCACGAAATCGCCTACAAACTTATTGACGCTGATACCGGAAAGCGGATAGGGATTGCCTTCGGAGTCTTTTTCCGGAGCCATGGTAAGCGAACCCAGTTTGATTTTGGTCTGACTTTCAAACGTCGGTTCAATCACGTTGATGGCAATGGCGGCCACTAGTCCGTTACGGATGTCCTGAAACTCAAGGTTCTTTCCATAGAATTCCTTAATGGCACGGGCAATGTGTTCCTTGAACGCACTCTGGTGGGTACCTCCCTGCGTGGTGTGCTGACCGTTGACAAAAGAATAATACTCCTCGCCATACTGCGCACTGTGGGTAAAGGCTATCTCAATGTCTTCGCCCGTCAGATGCACGATGGGATACAGCCCCGGCGCAGTCATGTTATCGTTCAGCAGGTCTTCCAGTCCGTTGCGGCTCACAATGCGATGACCGTTATAATAGATGGAAAGCCCCGTATTTAAATAGGTATAGTTGCGGAGCATGGTCTCAATGAACTCCGGACGGAAATGATAGTTCAGAAACAGGGTATCGTCGGGTTCAAAGAAGATATAGGTTCCGTTTTCTTCATCCGTAGCGCAGGTCTCGTCGCTGACCAGTTCACCGCGTTCAAACACGGCCTTGCGCATCTGTCCGTCGCGGGCACTCCAGGCAATGAAACGGCTGCTCAATGCATTGACCGCCTTGGCTCCCACTCCATTCAAGCCGACACTTTTCTTGAAGGCCTTGGTATCATATTTACCTCCGGTATTCAGCATGGAAACAGCGTCGACCAGGCTTCCCAAAGGAATGCCTCGTCCGTAGTCGCGCACGGATACACGCAGGTTATCTTCCATCTGGATATCAATGCGTTTTCCGGCTCCCATCTTGAACTCGTCGATACTGTTGTCGACGACTTCTTTCAACAGCACATAAATTCCGTCTTCCACCTGCGAACCGTCGCCCAAACGACCGATGTACATACCGGGACGGGTACGCACATGCTCCATGTCGCTCAGGTGGCGAATGTTCTCTTCCGTATAGGCTACAGAGGAAACGGTTTGTTCATTGAGTTCTTCCATATCTATTCTCCCTCTGATTTTAAATCATTTTCTTATAAGCACGACGGCGTTTGTGCTGCACGGATTCAAACGCACTCCACTGTGCCTGTACCTTCTTGTTGAGTTCAAGCTCCGGATTGCTTTCTCCATATTCAAATCCCATCTGCTGGAAAATCGGCACAAGATCATAGAACAAGAGGGCATTGACTCCTTTGCTCTGGTATTCAGGCTTTACTCCGACCAGCAACAAATCGAGCACACGCGGACGCTTGATGAAAAGGGCTTTCAGCAAGTGGAACCAGCCGAAAGGCAACATCTTTCCTTTGGCCTTCTGCAAGGCTTTCGACAAGGAGGGCATGGCAATTCCCACTGCCACCAGATTGCCTTCCGCATCTTCTACCAGCGACACCATGCGCAGGTCGATGAGCGGCAGATACATCTTTATATATTGGTCAATCTGTCCCTGTGTCATCTGCGAATATCCATAAAGGGGAGCGTAAGCTTCGTTAATCAAATCAAAAATCTTCTGTCCATAATTCAGCTTCTTTATTTCGCTCCGCTTGAGCTTCTTGATTTTCAGGTTGTATTTCTGAAGAATAATTTCGGAGATGCGGACAAACTTTTCCGGAAGCTGGTGGGGCACGCTCAGTTTGTATTCCACCCAGTCGGCTTCTTTCTCAAAGCCCAACTGCTCCATGTGTCCCGGATAATACGAATAGTTGTAGATGGTGGCCATGGTGCTCAGCTGGTCGAATCCTTCTACCAGCATTCCTTCGGCATCCATATCTGTAAATCCCAGCGGACCGACAATGGCTTCCATACCTTTTTCTTTTCCCCATTGTTCTACGGCTTTCAGCAAGGCTGAAGACACTTCTTCTTCGTCGACGAAGTCCAGCCAGCCGAAGCGAACTTCTTTCTTGTTCCAGGTGTCATTGGCACGGTGGTTGATAATGGCGGCCACACGCCCCACTATCTCCTCGCCCTTGTAGGCCAGGAAATACTCTGCCTCACAAAATTCAAATGCCGGATTCTTCTTGGGATTGAAGGTATTCAGCATGTCATCGTACAAATCGGGAACGGAATAGGGATTATCTTTATAAAGTTCGTAATTAAAACGAATGAACTTCTTCAGTTCTTTTTTCGTAGTGACTTTTTTAATCGTGATAGTCATTGTGGTATAATTTTCTTTCGTTCGCTTTGAGTTTAGAAAAATTAAGGCTGTAAAGATAGTGTTTTTTCTCCTAAAAAGCGGGTTATTCACTGATTTTCACACTTTAAGGATTTTTCACGAAGCAGGTAAAGACAGGCAGGGGATTAAGGATTTGAGATAAATTTAAGCTATCTTTTTATTTTGCGTCCAGAATAAAAAATCCAAGAATTCAGTAAAATCCTGTTTTACAGAAAAATAGAGCAGTTTTCCTTCTTGAGAATTCAAAATTTACTTTTTCCCCGAGGGATGGTCAGGATTTTTCAATTCTCACAGCAGTTAGTTCCACCATTCGTCGGGTAAGGAAAGTATCATAGCCACCACCTCGGCATAATTCTTCTGACCGGAAGGAATCTGGTTCCCTTTCAGGTAATACTCATACATCAGTTCCTGCACACGTCCCACCACCGGATTATAGCGTGCCTGCCAATAGGCTTGCTTTTCGCGAAGGGTCTGTAAAATCTCGGGACGGATGGAAGAAAGCAGTTGCCGGTAGTCTGCTTCCTCCAACAGTGCGGCGGCATTGGAAAGCACATAAGGCAGCAGACCGAAATAGCCGGAGTAGCGGACGGCAGGCGAAACAGAACGGATGCAAATCTGATAGGCCCAGAAATTGGCCTCGGCTTCGCTACTTACTCCTAGCAGGTGGGAATACTCATGGGCATAGGTGAACGGCCATTGCAAAGGAGGCAATTCGCGATTAAGTTGTGACTCGGCAAAGAAAGGACCCATGTAGCCCAACACGCCGACACCGGAATAGAGCGCATTAAACATGACCTGCTTGGGATGCTGGTAAGTTTTCGGTGAAGAGAGGCCAAAGCGGGAAGGCACTTGGGCAAAGAGTTGCTTGGCTTCTTTTTCGATAACTTCGTGCGAAGGAAAAGGAGACTGCGTGTAGGCTTGATTCAGACGACGGGTATAGTCGGCCAGGAAGTGATGGAAGGTAGAATCCTGGTAAGCTACATATTCTAAAGAGGAACGCGTAAAGAAGTCTTTCCGGAAATAATTGATTCCCCAGCCCACATAGAACCAGAGGTACACTCCTACCAGCAGTTCGGCTTCTGCCCGCAAAGTCCATTTCCAGCCTTTCTTTTTCTTCCAGCTCCACAACGGAATCCCAACAAGCAGGACACATGCCCCTACAAAGAACCATTCTTCCATGGAAAAAGGAATCCAGGAAACCAAGGCCGACAACAGTGCGGACAAACCGGGATAAACCTGACGGGCGTACAGCTCGCCCATACCGGGAAAAAAACGGCAAAGGAGAACGAGACACAATCCTAGCCCCTCCGCGGTCCAACGTACATAACGTAATGGAAAACTTTTCATACACACAAAGTTATATGTTTTCAGACAAGGTGAAGGAAGTGACAAAGAAATTATATATTTTTGTAACACAGATTAATCATGAATTATACTTAAATAGAAATGGCTTTAAACTACATCTGGATTGCATTTTTCCTTCTTGCCTTTGTGGTGGCACTGGTCAAACTCGTATTTTTCGGCAACACAGCCGTATTTCCGGAGATTATCAATTCTACTTTCGCTTCTTCCAAAACGGCATTCGAAATTTCATTAGGGTTGACGGGGGTATTGTCGCTCTGGCTGGGCATCATGAAAATTGGAGAAAAAGGAGGCGTTATCCAACTTTTCGCCCGCCTGCTGAGTCCACTGTTTTCGAAGCTGTTCCCGGAAATTCCCAAAGGACATCCGGTGACGGGAAGTATTTTCATGAACCTGGCGGCGAATATGCTGGGACTGGACAATGCCGCCACACCGCTCGGCCTGAAAGCCATGGAAGGACTACAGGAACTGAACCCGCGCAAGGACACAGCCAGCAATCCGATGATTATGTTTCTGGTACTAAATACTTCGGGACTGACACTGATTCCCATCAGTATCATGGTATATCGAGCGCAAATGGGAGCCGCACAGCCCACGGATGTATTTGTACCGATTCTGCTGGCGACTTTCTTTTCGACGATGGCCGGCATTATCGCAGTCAGCTTATACCAGCGCATCAACCTGCTGAACCGAACCATTCTGCTGTTCCTTGGAGGAGCCAGCCTGCTGATTGCAGGTATCATCTGGCTATTCCTTCAGCTTAGCCGGGAACAGATTGACCTCTACTCTACGACCTTTGCCAATGTGTTTCTCTTTCTCATCATCATCGGCTTTATCGTGTCGGGCATGCGAAAAAAAATCAATGTATACGACGCATTTGTGGAAGGAGCAAAAGAGGGATTTTCTACTGCTGTGCGTATCATTCCCTACCTGGTGGCTATCTTAGTTTCCATCGGTGTGTTCCGCGCTTCGGGAGCCATGGACTTTCTGATTCAGGGCATCGCTGGTATAGTACGAAGTTGCGGAATAGACGACCAGTTTGTCGGCGCACTACCCACAGCACTGATGAAACCGTTGAGCGGTAGCGGAGCCCGCGGACTGATGGTGGATGCCATGAGCACCTACGGAGCCGATTCGTTTGTCGGTCGTCTGGCCTGCATCTTCCAAGGGTCGACGGATACCACATTCTATATTCTGGCGGTGTATTTCGGAAGCGTCAGTGTAACCCGCACAAGGCATGCATTAAGTTGCGGACTGATTGCTGACTTCACCGGAATACTGGCTGCCATTTTCATCGGATATTTATTTTTCAATTAACATAAGCTATGATTAGTTACCAAACAGAGGGCGTGGAAATGCCCGCCATCAAGAAGCGCGAGACGACTGCATGGATCAAAGTCGTGGCCGAAACTTACGGTAAGAAGGTAGGCGAAATCGCGTACATCTTTTGCTCGGACGAGAAGATTCTGGAAGTAAACCGCCAGTATCTACAACATGATTATTACACGGACATCATCACATTCGACTACTGCGAAGGCAAGAAACTGTCGGGCGATTTATTTATCAGCCTGGATACGGTACGCACCAACGCCGAACAATTCAATGCTGCGTATGAAACAGAACTCTACCGCGTAATCATACACGGCATACTGCATCTGTGTGGCATCAACGACAAAGGGCCGGGAGAACGCGAAATCATGGAAGCCGCAGAAAACAAAGCGCTGGAAATGCGGAAAGATTTCATGTAATTCGTATTTTTGCAAAGGATTAAAAACATAAAAGCTAATGGATTTCAAGTATGATGTAATCGTAATCGGAGCCGGTCATGCCGGATGTGAAGCGGCGGCTGCGGCAGCCAATCTGGGCTCAAAGACCTGCCTGATTACAATGGACATGAACAAAATCGGGCAGATGAGCTGTAACCCGGCCGTAGGGGGTATTGCCAAGGGACAAATCGTCAGAGAGATTGACGCCCTGGGAGGATACATGGGACTGGTGACAGATAAGACCGCCATCCAGTTCCGTATGCTGAACCGATCCAAAGGACCGGCCATGTGGAGTCCACGTGCCCAGTGTGACCGCGGGAAATTTATCTGGGCCTGGAGAGAGATTCTGGAGAACCTGCCCAATCTGCATATCTGGCAAGATACAGTGGAAGAGTTGTTGGTGGAGAACGGGGAAGTAACCGGCGTGGTAACTTGCTGGGGAGTGACGTTTCATGCCAGATGCGTGGTGCTGACTGCCGGTACTTTTCTGAACGGACTGATGCACATCGGACACAAGATGCTGGCAGGAGGACGCTGTGCGGAACCGGCATCGTATCACCTGACTGAATCCATCACCCGCCACGGCATTACGGCCGGACGTATGAAGACGGGTACCCCGGTACGCATCGACGGAAAGAGCGTACATTTTGACCTGATGGACACGCAGGACGGCGAGAATGATTTCCACCGTTTCTCATTTATCAGCGAGCCACGCCAGCTGAAACAGTTGCAATGCTGGACGTGCTTTACCAACGAAGAGGTACACGACACGCTCCGAAAAGGGCTGGCCGACTCTCCCCTTTTCAACGGACAAATCCAGAGCATCGGCCCGCGTTACTGTCCGAGCATCGAAACAAAAATCGTAACCTTCCCCGACAAACCGCAGCACCAGCTGTTCCTGGAACCGGAAGGTGAAACCACACAGGAACTTTACCTGAACGGCTTCTCTTCTTCACTCCCGATGGACATCCAGCTGGAGGCACTGAAGAAGATTCCTTGCTTCAAAGACTTGGTGGTGTACCGCCCGGGATATGCCATCGAATACGACTACTTCGACCCGACACAGCTGAAGCATACGCTGGAATCGAAGGTGGTGAAAAACCTGTTCTTCGCCGGACAGGTGAACGGAACAACCGGATACGAAGAAGCCGGTGGACAAGGTATCATTGCAGGTATCAACGCGCACTTGAACTGCCACGGCGGCGAGCCGTTTGTTCTAGGACGCGACGAAGCCTACATCGGCGTACTAATTGACGACCTGGTAACCAAAGGCGTGGATGAACCGTACCGTATGTTTACTTCGAGGGCGGAATACCGCATCCTGCTCCGTCAGGATGACGCGGATATGCGACTGACCGAACGGGCTTATCAGCTGGGACTGGTAAAAGCCGACCGCTACGAAATCCTGCAAAAGAAACGGGCCGAAATAGACCGCATCGTAAACTTCGTAAGCACCTTCTCCGTGAAGGCCGAAAAGATAAATGACGCCCTTGAAAAGTTAGGAACGGCTCCACTTACTCACGGATGCAAGCTGGTTGACTTAATCAGCCGTCCGCAGATTACGATAGAAAATATTGCTCCTTACATCCCGTCCTTCCAAGCAGCACTCGACAAAATCAAGGAGCGAAAAGAAGAGGTTATCGAAGCCGCCGAAATCCGCATCAAGTACAAAGGCTACATCGACCGGGAGCGTACGATTGCCGACAAGATACACCGGCTGGAGTCCATCCGTATCAAGGGCAAGTTTGATTACGCAAACCTGCAGTCCCTGTCGACCGAAGCCCGGCAGAAGCTGGTAAAGATAGACCCGGAAACCCTGGCGCAGGCCAGCCGCATCCCAGGAGTATCCCCCAGTGACATCAACGTGCTACTGGTCCTTCTGGGACGATAAAACAGGCATGTTTCACGTGAAACAATTTGTTTAAGGAATACACATAAAATACTGGATATGAATAAAGAAACATTAAAGAAAAACCTTCGAGAAATACCCAATTTCCCTAAACCTGGCATTCTGTTCTACGATGTCACTACCCTGTTCAAAAATCCGGAATGTTTGCAGGGTATGATAGACGAGTTGTATGAACTGTACAAGGACAAAGGGATTACCAAAGTGGTAGGTATCGAGTCCAGAGGATTCATTCTGGGAGGTGCCCTGGCGGCCCGCTTAGGAGCCGGATTCATCATGGCCCGCAAGCCCGGAAAGTTGCCGGCTGAAGTCATTGAAGAAACTTACGCCAAAGAGTATGGTACCGACACCATACAGCTTCACAAGGATGCCATCAGCAAAGACGACGTGGTATTGTTGCACGACGACTTGCTGGCTACAGGCGGAACGATGGCAGCAGCTTACCGACTGGTAAAACGCTGCGGCGTAGAGAATGCGTATGTCAATTTTGTCATTGAACTGAAAGGATTAAACGGAAGAAACGCATTCGAAAAATCCGTAGAAGTAACCACACTTCTGAAGCTATAAGACGAAAAGCCCCCGACAGAAAGGGGGAATTATATGCAGCCTTCTTTGCAGGAAATCTCTCCCCAAAGAAGGCTGTATTCACCCTGACAAGAACCAAGCGATATGGAAGAAACAGAAAAGACAAACAACACCAGTGAATACCTAAAAGGTATCGTATTGAACCTTCCAGAAGGACCGGGTATATACCAATACCTGAACAAAGAAGGAATCATCATTTACGTGGGAAAAGCCAAGAACCTGAAGCGGCGTGTCTATTCTTATTTTTCCAAGGATCACCAGTCGGCCAAGACACGCATGCTGGTCTCCAAAATTGCTGACATCCGATACATCGTAGTAAACTCAGAAGAGGATGCCCTACTATTGGAGAATAACCTGATAAAAAAATACAAGCCAAGATACAACGTGCTGCTGAAGGACGACAAAACCTACCCTTCCATCTGCATCAGCAACGAGTATTTTCCGCGCATATACAAGACCCGGAAAATTATTCGAGACGGTTCGAATTACTTTGGGCCGTACAGCCACGTGCCTTCCATGATGGCTCTGTTGGAACTGATTAAAAAGCTGTATCCGCTCCGCACCTGCCATCTGGCACTAACTCCGGAAAACATTGCACAGGGAAAGTTCAAAGTCTGCCTGGAATACCACATCAAGAACTGCAAAGGTCCCTGCATCGGGAAACAGTCGCACGAAGAATACATGCAACAGATTGCGCAGGCTAGAGAACTGTTGAAAGGAAATACCCAGAAGGTAAGCAATGCGCTGATGGATGAAATGAAGCGTCTGGCAGAAGAGATGAAGTTCGAGGAAGCACAAAGACTCAAGGAACAATATATGCTCATCGAAAGCTATCGCGCCAAGAGTGAGGTAGTCAGTTCGGTACTTCACCATATCGACGTATTCTCCATAGAAACCGATGAGAACACGGCATACATCAATTACCTGCATATTACCAACGGATGCATTAATCAGGCCTTCACCTTCGAATATAAAGTACGTATGAATGAAAGTAAGGAAGAGCTTCTCCAATTGGGTATCGTGGAAATGCGTGAACGTTATAAAAGCACTTCGAAGGAGATTATCGTACCTTTTGAACTGGACATGGAAATGAACGGCGTGACATTCACTATCCCTAAAAAAGGCGAGAAAAAACACCTGCTCGACCTTTCACTGATGAACGTAAAGCAGTATAAAGTGGACCGCCTGAAACAGGCGGAGAAACTAAATCCGGAACAACGAAGCGTACGGCTGATGAAAGAAATCCAAGCCCAGCTGCAATTGGAGAAAATGCCGAACCACATTGAATGTTTCGATAACTCCAATATCCAGGGTTCGGACGCTGTGGCTGCCTGCGTGGTATTCAAGAAAGCCAAACCCAGCAAAAAAGACTACCGGAAATACCTTATCAAAACGGTAGTGGGACCAGACGATTATGCCTCCATGCAAGAGGTGGTACGCCGCCGCTACAGCCGTATTCTGGAAGAGCAGGGAGAACTACCCGACCTGATTCTGACGGATGGAGGGAAAGGCCAGATGGAAGTAGTAAGACAGGTGATAGAAGACGAACTGCACTTGCAGATTCCCATCGTGGGACTTGCCAAAAACAACCGCCACCGCACGTCGGAAGTGCTGTTTGGTTTTCCGCCACAGACACTCGGAATCAAGCAAGGCACTCCCCTTTTCCATCTGCTGGAAAACATCCAGGATGAAGTGCACCGTTTTGCCATCACGTTCCATCGGGAGAAAAGAAGTAAAAGCCAGATTGCTTCCGCACTCGACAGCATCAAAGGTATTGGCGACAAACGGAAAACAGCCTTGCTGAAAAAGTTCAAAAGCGTAGCCCGCATCCGACAAGCCAGCTTGGAAGAGATTGCAGAAGTGATTGGAGAAAGTGCGGCGAAAAGCGTCAAGGAATCACTATCAGAATCCAAATAATTTGCTATTTTTGTAGAAACAAGACGAAGTACATGAGAGTAGTTATACAGCGCGTGACACACGCATCCGTGACCATTAACGGAATTTGCAAATCGGCCATCAAAGAAGGCTTCATGATTCTGCTCGGCATTGAAGGAGCCGACTCGCAGGAAGATGCAGACTGGCTCTGTAAAAAGATAGTCAACCTCCGTGTTTTTGACGACGAAAATGGAGTAATGAATAAGTCCATTCTGGATGTGCAGGGAGAAATCCTTGTAGTAAGCCAGTTCACACTGATGGCCTCGACCAAGAAGGGAAACCGCCCCTCTTACATCCGGGCTGCCGGACATGAAATTGCCGTTCCTCTGTACGAATACTTCTGCAATGAATTGAGTATTGCCCTGGGAAAACAAGTAGGAACCGGTGAGTTTGGTGCCGACATGAAGGTAGAATTATTGAACAACGGACCGGTGACCATCTGCATGGACACCAAAAACAAAGAATAACCATGACACTGGAAGAAGCACAGAAGACCGTAGACGAATGGATAAAGACCTACGGAGTAAGGTACTTCAGTGAGCTGACCAATATGGCTGTGCTCACGGAAGAAGTGGGCGAACTGGCACGCATCATGGCACGCACCTACGGCGACCAGTCGTTCAAGGCAGGCGAGAAAACGGACTTGGGCGACGAAATGGCCGACGTGCTCTGGGTGTTGCTCTGCCTGGCCAACCAGACGGGTGTGGACCTGACGGAAGCGTTCAGAAAGAACCTGGAGAAGAAAACCAACCGAGACAAGGAAAGACATAAAAACAACCCTAAACTATAAAGTATATGAATCCTAATCACGAACATGCGTGCGGATGCGAACACACGCACGAAGAAGAGAACCAGTACAACAAGTACGAAGATGCGTTGAGTAAATATCAAACGAATCTGAAGGACGATGAAATTGCGGAGAAGACAGCCCGTCTCATCGAAAAGCATCTGGAAGAAAACAATACGAAGGAAGTAAAGAAGTTCCTTTTCAACTGTATTGACTTGACTACACTGAAGTGTACAGACAGCGACACCAGCGTGATGAAGTTCACGGAGAAGGTCAATGAGTTTGTCGACCGCTACCCTGACCTGAAGAACGTGGCTGCGATTTGTGTATATCCCAACATGGCTGAAATCGTCAACGATACACTGGAGGCAGACGACGTGAAGATTGCCTGCGTATCGGGAGGTTTCCCCTCTTCACAGACCTTCATTGAGGTGAAGGTGGCTGAAACTGCCATGGCCATCCATAGTGGCGCAGACGAAATAGATATCGTGATTTCTGTGGGCAAATTCCTGAGCGGTGACTACGAAGGCATGTGCGACGAAATCGAAGAGCTGAAAGAAGTATGCGGCGACAAGCACTTAAAAGTGATCCTGGAAACCGGTGCATTGGGAAGTGCTTCGAACATCAAGAAAGCTTCTATCCTTTCTATGTATTCAGGAGCTGACTTTATCAAGACTTCTACCGGAAAGGAAAGTCCGGCTGCCACACCGGAAGCTGCTTACGTGATGTGTCAGGCCATCAAGGAATACTTCCTGGAGACTGGCCGGAAAGTCGGATTTAAGCCCGCTGGAGGCATTAACTCCGTGCACGATGCACTGGTGTACTATACCATCGTAAAAGAGCTGTTAGGAGAAGAATGGCTGACCAACGAGCTGTTCCGTCTGGGTACAAGCCGCATGGCAAATTTACTACTGTCTGACATTGTGGGAAGTGAAACTAAGTTCTTCTAAGCCCCTCATAAAAGAATGAGAGTGTGTCAAAACTAAAATGACTACTCCCAAAAGTTACAGATTATAACCATAATACTTAAGAGGGCCGCATCATTACTCAATACAGAGTTTGATACGGCCCTCTTTTAGTCTTTTGGGGTGCTCAAATTTCAAATTATAAGTTCATATTTTCAAAAAATGAATTTTGACACACCCTCATGAAATCATTTATTCCGTTCAATCACATAATCGATATAAGCTGTCAAGGCTTCTTTCAAACAGATATCGGCCGAGTCAGGCACCAGCGCCAGTGCCTTATCACGGAAGGCATACATCATACGAGTAGCATATTCAATTCCTCCTCCTTCCTTCACCCTTTCTACAAAACTAGCGATTTCTTCTTTTGAAGCCTCCAGTGAACGTATCCGCAAAGCCGTTTCTTTCAGGCTGTCATCTCCTGCCTGATTCAGCACATACAAAGCAGGAAGCGTAAGTTTTCCTTCCAACATATCGTTTCCTGTAGGCTTACCAAGTTCCGAGTTTTCAAAATAATCAAAAATATCGTCTTTTATCTGGAAAGCAATACCAATCATTTCGCCTAACAGACCGGCTTTCTTCACATCCTCCTGTATCGCTTCTACTGATACGGCTCCACTCTGCGAACTTGCCTTAAATAAGGCAGCTGTTTTCTTTCGGATAATATCAAAGTAAGTCTGCTCTGAAAAGTCCTCTTTTCCCGTATTACCCAATTGCAAGATTTCGCCTTCAGATAACTCTAGTCCTAAAGAAGCGACCAGTTCTACCAGTTCTACCTTGCCCGTCAATGCGGCATGTTTCAAGCTCGTAGCCAGCATATAGTCGCCCACCAATACAGAAACCTTATTATTGTAAATAGCATTTACTGAAGACTGTCCACGGCGCTTATCACTTTCATCTACCACATCATCGTGCACCAGACTGGCCGTATGAAGCAACTCCAATGACAAAGCCGCATGAAATGTAGACTCATTTAATGTACCGAACAGTTTAGCCGTCAGCATCACCAGGATAGGACGCATCATCTTTCCGCTCCGCTTCTTGATATAAGCCAGCACCTCCCCTAAAAGAGGGTCTGTGCTAGTCAAAGAATCCTCAAAAAGCCTTCTGAATTCCTCTAATTCTTTTTCTACAGGCTGCTTTATTAAATCAATTTTGTTCATGTACATTTATTTAGGCCCACAAAAGTAATAATAAAAGACCGAATACCGTATTTTTTTGTACTTTTACATGAAAAAACTTAATATTTTTACACGAATGGAGAAGCTATTTCTATTAGACGCTTATGCACTGATTTACCGTGCCTATTACGCCTTTATCAAGAATCCTCGTATCAATTCGAAGGGTTTTAATACCTCTGCCATCCTGGGATTTGTCAATACACTGGAAGAAGTGCTGCGGAAAGAAAATCCGACTCACATCGGTATTGCCTTCGACCCGTCAGGACCCACATTTCGCCACGAAGCTTACCAAGCATACAAAGCCCAGCGGGAGGAGACCCCAGAAGCTATCCGGCTGTCCGTTCCCATCATAAAGGAGATTATACGTGCCTATCGTATTCCAATTCTGGAAATTGCCGGATACGAAGCTGACGACGTAATCGGTACGCTGGCTACTGAAGCCGGGAAAAAAGGTATCAATACGTACATGATGACTCCCGACAAGGACTACGGACAACTGGTGGGAGAACACGTGTTCATGTATCGTCCCAAATACGGCGACAAAGATTTCGAAGTGATGGGAGTGGAAGAGGTCAAGGCCAAATTCGACATCCAGTCGCCTCTACAGGTCATCGATATGCTTGGACTTATGGGAGATACAGCCGACAATATTCCGGGCTGTCCCGGTGTAGGAGAAAAAACGGCACAGAAACTGATTGCCCAGTTCGGCAGCATCGAGAATTTGCTAGCTCATACCGACGAACTGAAAGGAGCCATCAAGAAGAAGGTAGAAGAAAACAAAGAGCAAATCACGTTCTCAAAATTTCTGGCTACCATCAAAACGGATGTACCCATCGCACTCGACATGGAAGCATTGAAGAGAGAAGAACCCGATGAAGAGGAACTGCGCCGTCTGTTCGAAATGCTGGAATTCCGAACTCTGATTGACCGAGTAATCAAAACAGAGAAAAAGGCCGTCCCCTCTCCTGCCGCTCAACCCGATCTCTTTGGCTTTTTTGCGGAAGAAGATACGGTTGACGCAAAAAATTCAACTCTCACGAGGTTAGAAGACCTGTCATACGACTATCAACTTATTGATAATAAGGAGAAAATGGAGATTTTAGCTGAAAAATTGCTTACTCAAAAATTTTTCAGTCTAGACACGGAAACCACCGGAATCGATCCCATCACGGCAGAACTGGTAGGAATGAGCTTCAGTTTTACCGAAAACCAGGCTTTTTATGTTCCAGTACCAGCTAATCGTGAAGAAGCTCTTACAATTGTAAATATATTCAAACCGGCCTTTGAAAATCCCGATTCGCTCAAAATTGGACAAAATATCAAATACGACCTTATCATGCTAGCCAATTATGGAGTAACCCTGAAAGGAAAGATGTTCGACACCATGATTGCGCATTATGTGTTGCAGCCCGAACTTCGCCACGGCATGGATTACCTGGCCGAAATTTATCTGAAATACGAGACTATCAAAATTGAAGAACTAATTGGAGCAAAAGGGAAAAAACAGGGAAACATGCGCGACCTTGCTCCCGAATCCGTCTATAAGTATGCTTGTGAGGATGCTGATGTGACGCTCAAGCTGAAACAGGTACTCGAAAACGAACTGGAAACAAACGGAGTCAAAGAACTGTTCGAAGAGATAGAAATGCCTTTGGTGCCGGTATTGGCTTACATGGAAAGAAACGGAGTACGTATTGATACGGAAGCACTGAAAGAAACGTCCCGCCATTTTACGGCCCGGATGAACCAGATAGAAGAAGAGGTACACCAGCTGGCCGGAATGGAGTTCAACATTGCCTCTCCCAAACAAGTGGGTGAAGTATTGTTCGACCGCCTGAAAATCGTGGAAAAAGCCAAGAAGACCAAAACCGGCCAGTATGTCACTTCAGAAGAAGTACTGGAAAGCCTGAGGGGAAAACATGAAATCGTAGGAAAGATTCTGGAGCATCGCGGACTCAAAAAACTGCTGGGTACCTACATTGATGCCCTCCCCCAACTTATCAATCCGGCTACCGGACGCATCCATACGTCTTTCAACCAAACAGTCACGGCTACCGGACGATTAAGTTCAAGTAATCCCAACCTGCAAAACATTCCCATCCGCAACGAAGACGGAAAGGAAATCCGAAAAGCTTTCATCCCCGACGAAGGATGCGAATTTTTCTCGGCCGACTATTCACAAATCGAACTGCGCATCATGGCACACCTGAGCAATGACCCGCACATGATTGAAGCTTTCCAGAAAAACCAGGACATTCATGCAGCTACTGCCGCTAAAATATATAAGGTAAAACTGGAAGAAGTGACACGCGAGCAAAGAAGCAAAGCCAAGACAGCGAATTTCGGTATCATCTACGGCATTTCAGTCTTCGGACTGGCAGAACGTCTGAACGTAGACCGCAAAGAAGCCAAAGCACTTATTGACGGATATTTTGAGAACTATCCGAATGTAAAGGCTTATATGGACCAAAGCATTCAGGAAACACGGGAAAAAGGATACATTGAAACCATCTTCAAACGCAAACGCTATCTGCCGGACATCAACTCCAAAAATGCAGTCGTCAGAGGGTATGCCGAACGAAATGCAATCAATGCCCCTATTCAAGGTAGTGCCGCCGACATTATTAAGGTAGCCATGATACGTATATACCAACGTTTCCAAGAAGAACATATCCGCTCGAAAATGATTCTCCAGGTACACGACGAACTAAACTTCAGCGTCTTGCCGGAAGAAAAAGAAAAAGTGCAGCAAATTGTGATAAGCGAAATGGAAGCCGCTTACAAAATGAAAGCTCCACTACGCGCAGACCATGGATGGGGACAAAATTGGCTGGAAGCGCACTAAGTCACCCAAACCGTTAACAAACATTTAATTAGTGACATTTTGCTAATTTACCTCATTTTTTACGCCGAAATGCATACAACATATCAAAGCTTTTACTACATTTGCATCGTCAAAAAGAACAAAACGTAAGTAAAACCTTAATATTAGAAAGATATGAAAAAGATGAATTTAGCAAAGTGTGTAGTTGTTTTAGTTATAACTTTTGTTGCAAGCTTATCAACTTATGCAGCTAAAATGAATAACAACCTGATTTACAACGCAGAAGAAGTTAACGGATTGAAAGTGGCAGAAACTGTGTACAAAAAAGATGGCAATATGTTGACAAACTATATGAAGTATAGCTACAAATACAACGCCAACAATCAAATGACAGAAAATATGTCACAGAAATGGAATACAAACAATAACTGCTGGGAAAACGATTTGTGCATTCGTTACACATACGACAACAAGAGTGTAACTACAGAATACTACAAATGGAATTCCAAGAAAAATGATTTCATTCTGATTCCTGAAATGACTGTTACAATGGACAAATGATTAAATAAGAAAATTCATAAACTCTCTTTACAAAAGAGGCACTTCGTGATGAAGCGCCTCTTTTTTTATTTTCTACCAATGAAGTTCCCCAAAATTGCCGCTCATTCGGTAGAAGAATAGGCCGGAACTTAAAAAATAACTATCTTTGCAGAGAATTAGAGTATTATGCATCAGAAATAAATTAGAAACAAACGATAAATTATGGCATTACAATGTGGTATCGTCGGTTTGCCAAACGTGGGAAAATCGACACTTTTCAACTGCTTATCAAACGCAAAAGCCCAGGCGGCCAACTTCCCGTTCTGTACCATTGAACCTAATGTGGGCGTGATTACGGTGCCCGATGACCGTCTGAACAAACTGGCCGAACTGGTCAACCCCGACCGTATCGTTCCGACTACCGTGGAAATTGTGGACATCGCCGGACTGGTAAAAGGGGCCAGCAAGGGTGAAGGGCTGGGCAACAAGTTCCTGGCCAACATTCGTGAAACCGATGCCATTCTGCACGTGCTGCGCTGCTTCGACGATGAGAACGTGACGCATGTGGACGGCAGTGTGGACCCAGTGCGCGACAAAGAAATCATTGATACGGAACTTCAGTTGAAGGACCTGGAAACCATAGAAAGCCGTATTCAGAAAGTGCAGAAACAGGCACAAACCGGAGGTGACAAGGTAGCCAAACAAACTTATGAAGTATTGGTCCGCTACCGTGAAGCGCTTTTACAGGGAAAATCGGCACGTACCGTACAGTTTGAGACCAAAGACGAACAGAAAATCGCACACGAACTGTTCCTGCTGACTTCCAAGCCGGTGATGTATGTCTGTAACGTGGATGAAGCCAGCGCCGTAAGCGGCAACAAGTACGTGGAGCAGGTACGTGAAGCCGTAAAAGAAGAAGGAGCCGAAATCCTGATTGTAGCTGCTAAAACAGAAGCTGACATTGCCGAACTGGAAACCTACGAAGATCGCCAAATGTTCTTGCAAGAAGTAGGTCTGGAAGAATCAGGTGTAAGCCGGCTGATACGTGCAGCTTATAAATTGCTGAATCTGGAAACTTATTTCACAGCTGGAAAAATGGAAGTCCGCGCCTGGACCTTTCACAAAGGATGGAAGGCTCCACAGTGTGCCGGCGTAATCCATACAGACTTCGAAAAAGGATTTATCCGTGCAGAAGTCATCAAATATGACGACTTTATCCACTACGGTTCAGAAGCTGCCGTACGTGAAGCCGGAAAACTCAACGTGGAAGGAAAGGAATACGTCGTAGAAGACGGCGATATTATGCACTTCCGTTTCAACGTATAATACCTTATTTATCAAGCACGGGCTTACACATTCCGTGCTTGTTCTTTTATCTCCATAACTTTTTTACGTCATGAACTATCTTATCATCGGAACAGGCGGTGTAGGAGGAAGCATCGCCGGATTTTTGGCCCTGGCAGGCAAGGACGTGACCTGCATCGCACGTGGAAAACACCTGGAAGCTATTCGCCAGCATGGATTGCATTTAAAGTCGGATTTAAAAGGAGAACATTTTCTCTCCGTAAAAGCATGTACCGCAGAAGAATATCAAGGAAAAGCAGATGTCATCTTTGTCTGCGTGAAAGGATACTCCATTGACTCTATCAAAGAGGTACTGGAACGTGCAGCTACTCCCGACACACTCGTCATCCCTATCCTGAATGTATACGGCACAGGTCCCCGCATAGGCCGTCTTGCCCCTTCTGTCAAGGTACTCGACGGTTGCATCTACATCGTAGGCTTCGTATCCGGTGAAGGAGAAATCAGCCAAATGGGAAGTATCTTCCGTCTGGTATTCGGCGCACGTCCGGAACAGCATGTAGCCCTCGAACGTCTGGAAACCATTGCCGAAGAGCTCCGTCAGTGCGGTATCAAGGTGGATGTATCAGACGACATCAACCGGGATACCTTTATCAAATGGTCATTCATCTCGGCCATGGCCTGCACAGGCGCTTATCACGATGTGCCGATGGGAGAAGTGCAACACGAAGGTGAAGTGCGCGACACGTTTATCGGTCTTTCACGTGAAAGTGCACAGATTGGTGAAAAACTAGGCATCACCTACCCGAGCGACCCGATTGCCTACAACCTGATGGTGATTGACAAGCTCGACCCGCACAGCACGGCTTCCATGCAGAAGGACATTGCCCGAGGGCATGAATCGGAAATTCAGGGCCTGCTGTTTGATATGATTGACCTAGGCGCACAGTTACACATTGACATGCCTACTTACCGGAAAGTAGCGCAAAAATTTCAGCAAGCATGAAACATCTTATCGATATTGACACCTGGGAGCGGAAGGACAACTATCTTTTCTTCCGCGATTTCCATAATTCCTGGATTGCCATGACCAGCGAGGTGGACTGCACGGAGGCGTATGCGGAAGCGAAGGCGCAGGGCCGTTCTTTCTTTCTGTATTACCTGTACGCCATACTTCGTGCGGCGAATGAAATCAAGGAGTTCCGTTACCGGTGGGACAAGCACGGGCAAGTGGTTTACCACGATACGGTAGACATCACGACGCCCATTGCCATGCCGGGAAAGACGTTCTACACGGTTCGCATTCCCTGGAACAGTGATTTCAAGGCTTTCTACGAGGAAGCCCGGCGTATCATCACCTCTATCCCGGAGGACGGAGACCCCTACGGCACCGACAAGGAGATTGCGGCTCAGGGCGATTTTGACGTCATCCTGCTCAGTGCCACGCCCAAGCTGTACTTTACCTCCATCTCTTACACGCAGTATGCCCCGGGCCATCCGCTGGACTATCCGCTGATGAATGCGGGCAAGGCGGTGACGCGTGAGGGAAGGCTGGTCATGCCCATTGCACTGACCGTAAGCCATGCTTTTGTAGACGGAGCGCACATCTCACTGTTCTTCGAGAAAGTAGAGAAGTACCTGAAGGAAAGATAAACAAACGCTTCATCAATATGCGCAAAACGCAGGGTTCTGTTCTACGTTTCCCACGGCGGGACCCTACGTTTTCCACAAGAGAAACCTACAGTTCGGGGCCGGGAAACATAAGGATTCCGCACAGAAAACCTAAAATATACAAGCACACCCTTATATCTATACAATAATGTTTTTGACTTCCCGCTTTTTGTGGCTTAATTTGCTTCTAAAGAATATCGTTATGACAAAAAGAA
Source organism: Phocaeicola sp. (assembly GCF_048170425.1). Classification (GTDB taxonomy): domain Bacteria; phylum Bacteroidota; class Bacteroidia; order Bacteroidales; family Bacteroidaceae; genus Phocaeicola. Next base: position 6,735 of record NZ_DBEXBB010000081.1, on the reverse strand, counting down.
CAAGCTGGTTCCTGTCTGTAGCCGCCACTGTCATCGTATGTATAGCCACCGTCTATATGGCTCTATTGCATAGCCGGACACAGGTGCATGCCCTTATCAGTCAATCCTTGCAGGAAGCCGAACGCCTTCACTACAACGACCGTCTGAATGCGTTCAGCAAGAACCCGCATATCTACGTAGACCCGGCCCTGAAGGCTTATCTTTTCGCGCCCGTCTCCAGCCGGAAAATCAAAAGCTATACGCTTCAGACTACAGAAGGAAAAACCACTTACCTGTTCAAAGACAGCATTCCGGAAGAGAAAGCCCGGAAACTGCTGAACGAATACCTGCTGGCAGACATACAGCCTGTCAAGGTGGAGGAAGTGAACCGGTTGTTTCAGGAACAGCTCGAGAAAAAAAATGTCAGCGGAACGGCGGGTGTGTTTTATTCCGACAAGTCGGCTCGCACCCGCACACGGGCAGGCATCTTACCCACGTCCTCAGCCTATAAGACTCCGGTCTGCTCGCTCGACCTGACTCACAGCCTGCAACTGCAAGGGTGGGCTGACTACGACTGGCTGACTTTACTCCGCCATATCCATGCGAGCTTTTACGGGCTGCTGTGCCTGCTGCTCGCTGCTATATGTATACAAGTCTGCCTTTACCTGAAAAAGCGGCAAAATAAGCCCGAAAAAGGGCTGTACATCGACCTGAAGCAGCAGATATTACTGATCGACGGCATGCAGTGTGCCATTTCCAGCCTCGACTTGCAGCTTCTTTACCTGCTATGGGAAAAGAAAGGAGAATGTGTGAACCGTGAAGACCTGAAAACGGCTTGCTGGCCGCACGATCCGCAGGCGAATGAGAAATTAGACGCGCATATACAAACAATCCGGAAAGTCCTGCAAGACTTCCCGGATTATCGGATTTCCACCGTCAAAGGACGGGGATATTATCTGCTATCTTCTACAGATTCTTCTCAGGCGAGCAAAGGGCTGTAAAAGTCCATTACATTTAGAAATAATCACAGCCCTTATTCTGCTTTATTTACTATTCAGATAGTCACACAACTTCTGTACGGCTCTTGCCCGGTGACTAATCTTGTTCTTTTCTTCAGCTCCCATCTCCGCAAAAGTCTCGGCATAGCCTTCCGGAACGAACACCGGGTCGTAACCGAAGCCGGAGCTTCCTTTTTTCTCCCGGATGATTTCTCCCTTCACAATGCCTTCGAACAAGTGCTTTTCTCCTCCTTCTATCAGGCAGATGGCCGTACGGAACTGCGCCTTCCGGTTCTCATTGCCTTCCAGTTCTGCCAGCAGTTTCTTCATGTTGGCTTCCGAATCATGCCCTTCACCGCCCGCATAACGCGCCGAATACACTCCGGGAGCCCCGTCCAGCGCTTCCACCTCCAGGCCGGTATCATCGGCAAAGCAATCCATGCTATAATGCGTATGAATATATTCCGCCTTCAGCGCGGCATTTCCTTCCAGCGTATCCGCCGTTTCCGGAATATCGGCTTCACAACGGATGTCTTTCAAACTCAGCACTTCCACTTTATCTCCCAGAATGGCACGTATCTCCTCCAGTTTATGGGCATTGTTGGTAGCAAAAACCAGTTTCTTTTTCATGTTGAACTTTTTCTTGACAATTATACATTTCTGCGCAAAGATACACATCGCCTGACAGTATTTCAACTAACGATAGCAAAAAGCCGATAAAAAAAGCCTGATCTTCCCTCAGGAGACCAGGCCTTTATCACGAAGGCTATGCGCCGTTAGTTCAATACGATTTCATCTACGAACAAGAATCCGGGATTGCCCTTGCCGCCGTGCCATGCCGGAATATTCTTTTCGGACAAGGCCGTTACCTTCACGTAACGGGTCTTTACCGGATCAAACGTCAGGGTATGGGTATAAATCTGGTTGGCATCTGTTTCCTTCATAGCCGGATAAGCTTCCGAAGCCACTTTCTTGAAGGTCTTGTTGTCGTCCGACACCTCTACGGTAATACCTCTGGCATCAAACGTCCAGTCACCTTTTTCTACGCAAGTGCGCAAGGTCATGGAACTGATTTCGGTAGCTTCCTTCAAATCAATCACCGCCTCCATGTCATTCTTGTAGAAAGCAATCCAGCGTCCGGTCTTGTAGTTGCGGTCACCCGTCATACCGTCTACCAGCGTAGTGGCACCCTTAAACTCGTAAGGCTTATTAATAGGCTGCAACATGGTGATAGGTTTCGCAGTAGACTTACTGAACGCAATGCTGTCACGCGTAATGCGTGAGTTGCCTTCCGGACGTACGGCCATCATACGCAACACACATGCCGCATCTATAGTCAGTCCGTTTTCATACTTGGACGAAGCAGTGGTAGGCTCAGTACCGTCGAGGGTATAGTATACAGGTGCATCGTCGATGGTGCTTGCCGTTACATCCAGCTTGCCCGTTTCCGTGTTAGGAGCGATGTTCACATTCACATCGAAAATATGAGTGGCGTAGTTCCATCCCTTCAACTGATAAATCTTTGTCAAACGGGCTGTACGTTTCAGGAATCCCTGATAATCCTGCTTCTTTTCAGGAGCGCTCCACTGCGTTTCACAAAGAGCAGCCATACGTGGTAATACCATATATTGTACCTGTGCAAAAGTCGGGATATATTCCGTCCAGAGGTTCGCCTGCACACCGGTAATAAATTTCTGTTCTTCTGGAGAAAGAGCAGAAGGCATAGGTTCATAGCTATATACTCTTTCCATTGGCAGATAACCACCGATAGCCAAAGGTTCATTATCTGTATCTTTTGCCTGATAATAGTCGAAATACAGATAAGTATTCGGTGTCATGATGACATTATGTTTCTGACGAGCCGCTTCAATACCACCAGCTTCACCTCTCCATGACATCACCGTCGCATTCGGAGCCAGTCCGCCCTCCAGAATTTCATCCCAGCCAATCATATTACGGCCTTTTTCTGTGAGGAACTTCTCAGCTTCATGTATCACGTAGCTCTGCAGGTATTCTTCTTTCGAGTGCTTGCTGTCGCCCTTGATACCTAAAGCCTTGATACGGGCCTGACACTTAGGGCAGGTCTCCCACTTCACCTTCGGACATTCGTCGCCACCTACATGAATGTATTCCGACGGGAATATCTCAATGATTTCAGCCAGCACATCCTTGATGAACTGGATAGTCTTGTCGTTTCCCGCGCAAAGCACATTGTCGGAAATACCCCACATGCGCCACACTTCATACGGGCCACCTGTACATCCCAGTTCCGGATAAGCCGCCAACGCAGCCTGCATATGTCCTGGAAGGTCAATTTCTGGAATGACCGTAATATAACGTTCTGCTGCATATGCTACGATTTCCTTTGCCTGTTCTTGTGTATAGAAACCGCCGTAAGGCTTGCCATCATATTCACCAGAATTACGTCCGATAACCGTTTCACTACGTTTTGAACCGATTTCAGTCAGCTTCGGATATTTCTTGATTTCGATACGCCACCCCTGGTCCTCAGAAAGATGCCAGTGGAAACGGTTGATGTTATGCAAAGCCAACATATCAATGTAAGCCTTAATTTCATCCATACTGAACATGTGGCGGCCCACATCGAGCATCATACCACGGTAGCTGAAACGAGGTGAGTCGTTGATTTCCACAGCCGGAAGTTCCACCGATCCTGCTCCCTCATGCACCGATACAGACTTACGAAGCGTCTGGATACCATAGAACACACCTGCTTCAGAAGGAGCGGCAATCACTACCTTCTGGCCGTCCACCTTCAACTGATACGCTTCCGGAGAATCGACTTCCAGGCCCAGTTTCAGCACGATGCCCTCTTCCTTTTCGCCTTCCTCCACCTTCAGCGTGATGCCGGTCTGCTCCTTGATAAAAGCCGCCAGGAACTCAGCGTTCTTCTTCATCTTTTCATTCCCGGCAGTATAGTAGATAGTTTCTCCACTTTTCAGCAGGAACGACCCCTGCGATGCCGCCGTAATCTCCAGCGGCATAGGAACAACCTGATAGTCGGCCACAGCCGTCGGACTATCCGTACACGAGGCCATCAGCATTCCAGCAAATGCCAACCCCATACAATTCATTTTTGAAAATGGTCTCATAATCAATACATATAAAAGATTAGTAATTAGATTTTACAATATCACTTAATTGGTGTATCACCACAGAAATATCTTCCAAAGGAGTTCCATCGGTTGAAGACACTGTCACTTTCTTGGTTTTTCCTGGAAGCAAATCAAAGAAATTGTCTGAAAAGCGTACCCCCTGCGACGGAATCTCCACAAACACATCACGAGCCAGCTGACTGGATTTTAAAGTCAACTCATACATTCCACCCTTTTTCACTTTCTTGCAAGTAATCTTGGCTTGTGGCAAACGCTGTGATTTAGGATATACCGGATAATACACCTCCTCCGAAAGAATCTGTCGATTCCGGTCGTTCTTTAATTCCATACGGATAAACGAAGCGGTTGTATCACATCCCTCAAAAGCATTCTGCCAATCTTCCTCATAGAAAACCGTAGAAGCATTAACCGGCAACATTCCCTCTACCTGATGACGACGATATACTCTCCCCTGAAAATCCATCAGTTCAAGTTGTAATGTCACTTTCTCTGTATTTAGGCAATCAGACAACACATAATAGCGTAATTTATCTCCTTCGCGCACTGCATCGACCAACACGGGAGCAAATGCCCGACGGGTCTGATACTGCATGGCTTTCCAGTTGCCATAATAGTCAATGGCCGACCAAGAAACTACCGGCCAACTGTCATTCAACTGCCAGGGCAAGCTCCCCATACAATAAGGACGATTCCGGCGGTGTGCTTCCATCCCTTGACGCATACCATGTCCTTGCAACACAAGTCCCAAATATACCAAATCCTCAAACTTCTCCGGCACTGGATAATACAGGCTCATGGTCTTTTTAATCAAGGCATTTCCTATCGTACTTTTCTGATGTGCATTCATCACGGGCGATTCCAGCTCATAATCCTCCGGCGAAGCAAAGGTGCGGATGGTCTTCATCTCCGGAAATGCCTGAAAACCATATTCACTCATGAAACGCGGAATCTCCTTATCCAAACTCTCAAACGGCTTCTGCCCGTACCACGTACCCCAGTTATGGCTGTCGCCCACCTTCCAGCTCTCCGGCCTTCCCCAATTGGCCTCCAGCGGTGAACCTTCCAGATAAAACCGGCCCGGATCGAATTCTCTTACTTTCTCCGGCAACAGATGGCGGAACAATACGTCATATCCTTCCAGCATCTGCTGATACACTTCCGGAGTATATTTTTCTTTCCATCCCCAATAACGGAGACCTTCATAAATCTCATTATTACCACACCACATAGCCAGTGAAGCATGATTACGCAAACGCTTGATATTGTACTCCGCCTCTTTGGCTACATTGTTCAAAAAAGCCGAATCATGCGGGTAAGTGGTACAAGCAAACATAAAATCCTGCCAGATGAGGATACCACGTTTATCCGCTTCTTCAAAGAATGCATCATCTTCATAGATTCCACCTCCCCAAACACGAACCATGTTCATATTAGACGACTGTACATCTTCCAGCAGACGCATATAACGTGCACGAGTCACACGAGGAAGCAAGGCGTCCGATGGAATCAAATTGGTTCCCTTAGCAAACATCGGAATACCATTCACCTCAAAATAAAAACTCATACCGTCCTTATCTTTCTCCTGCACGACACGTATTGTACGCAGGCCTATCTGATGACTTTTTCGTGATACAATCTGACCATCCACAGACACAGAAGCCTCAAATGTATAAAGCGCAGGTTCTCCCCAGCCATTAGGCATCCAGAGATGCGGCGATTCAACCGACACAGGCAGAGATATACGATTAAGCCCCGGTTGCAGTTCCACCGTTTTCTCTACGCTTTTAACAGACTCATTGGCATAACTATACGCCACACGTACCACTGCCAACTGCATATTTTCACTGATATTGTTTATTTCCAACCGGTTGTCTACATCTGCCCGTTCTGCACTAACCGATTGCTGATGTACAAAAAAATCTTCCACTACTGCACGGTCCACAAACTGCAGATACACAGGCCGCCAAATACCGCAAGTCACCATACGGATTCCCCAGTCCCACCCGTAGGAATAAGGAGCTTTACGACTAAACACACTTAATTTTTGAGGATAATGGTCATTATCTGCCGGATAATCAAACCCGTTACTCTCCCATTGTGGCATCAATTCACGAATAGGCGAACGAAACCGTAACAGAAGCCTATTTTCACCCTTTTTCAGCACCTCTTTCACCGAAATACGATATCCCACAAACATATTGTCCGCATTCAGCAGACGGGCACCATTCAGAAACACATCGGCATACGTATCAAGCCCCTCGAACACCAAGAAAACCTCTTCATGGGCTAGCTCGGCGTCGGTCAGGGTGAAAGTGGTGCGATAAAGCCAGTCTTCTTTCTCCACCCATTGTATTTTCTGCTCATTCATGCCATAAAAAGGATCAGGCAATTTATTATGCGCTATCAGGTCTTGATGCACTGTACCAGGCACCTGTGCAGAGAACCATTCATTACTTCCGTACATTGAAAACTCCCAGCCCGTATGCAGCTGACGAATTTGAGACAAACTACTGCCCGACGCATGATTTCCATAAGTCAATAAAAAGGCCAGTAACATCATCAGGGTGACTTTTGACATATTTTTCATGTTATAGATTCAAGTATCGCAATATCAAATACAA
>NZ_DBEXBB010000080.1:0-5776 GCF_048170425.1 Phocaeicola sp. | reverse complement strand
GCAAATTAAAAAAATAATCATACCTTTGCATCGCAATTGAGAAAAGCACTAAATCTTGATTGCGGACGGGCAAATACCAGAGTGGCCAAATGGGGCAGACTGTAAATCTGCTGGCTTACGCCTTCGGTGGTTCGAATCCATCTTTGCCCACTAAAAATTGCGGAAGTAGCTCAGTTGATAGAGCATTAGCCTTCCAAGCTGAGGGTCGCGGGTTTGAGTCCCGTCTTCCGCTCATGAAAAAAGCCTGTCTTTCGACAGGCTTTTTTCGTATCCTTTTCTTGTTTATTTTCGGAAAGGAGGTCTCACAACCTGTGCTTTCAGTTTCCTTCCACGGTTGTCCAGATAAATCTCTGTACCCGGCTTACTATATTCAGTCTTTACGTATCCCATACCGATTCCTATCTTACGCATAGGCGACATGGTTCCTGAAGTGACCTGACCGATAGGCTCTCCTGCCTCATTCAGCAACGCATAGCCATGACGGGGAATTCCACGGTCAATCATCTCAAAACCTACTAATTTCCGGCTGACACCTTCCGCTTTCTGTTTCTCCAATGCCGCACGATTGGTAAAGTTCTTATTCTCCACAAACTTGGTAATCCAGCCCAATCCGGCTTCCAACGGAGAGGTTTCATCCGTAATGTCATTTCCGTACAGGCAGAAGCCCATTTCCAGACGCAGTGTATCGCGAGCGCCCAAACCTATCGGCTTGATACCAAACTCCTGACCTGCTTCGAAAATCGCATCCCAGATTTTCATAGCCACTTCCGGATAGAAATATAATTCAAAGCCCCCGGCTCCGGTGTATCCGGTATTGGAAAGAATCACATTCGGCACTCCGGCAAATTCACCAACCTTGAATGTATAATAAGGAATGGACGACAAATCTACGGAAGTCAGTTTTTGAAGCGTTTCGCAAGCCTTAGGCCCCTGAATGGCCAACTGCGCCATTCGGTCAGAAGAATTCTCCAATTCCGCCCCCACTTGATTATGAGACACGCACCAGTTCCAGTCCTTTTCGATGTTTGCTGCGTTGACCACCAGCATGTATTTCTCTGGTTCATATGCATACACCAACAAGTCGTCTACAATTCCTCCGGTCTCATTCGGAAAACAAGTGTACTGTACCTTTCCCGGTGTAAGCACGGCTGCGTTATTGGAAGTCACTTTCTGAATAAATTCGAGTGCATGAGGTCCTTTTACCCAAAATTCCCCCATATGAGACACATCGAAGACACCCACCGAATGGCAGACAGTGAGATGTTCATCAATAATTCCGGAATATTCAATCGGCATGTTATAACCTGCAAACTCATGCATTTTAGCTCCGAGTGCAATGTGCTTCTCGGTAAATGGAGTTGTTTTCATAAGGTATATATTAAGGTTGATAATAAGTTGCGAGTCCAACCTCAGCAAGGCAGACCCGCAACCGTTGTATAATTAGCAGTATCTTTTAGCAGTAAGTTCCGCTATCTTCACTACCACGTTCATGGCTTTCTCGATAGACTGTACAGGAACAAACTCATAACGTCCGTGGAAATTCAGTCCGCCGGCAAAGATATTCGGACACGGAAGTCCTTTGAATGAAAGCTGCGCACCGTCTGTACCTCCACGAATTGCTTTTACTTTCGGAGTTACTCCAGCTTCCTGCATTGCCGCAAAAGCAATATCAATAATATGCATCAACGGTTCCACCTGCTGGCGCATGTTGTAGTATTGATCTTTCAGTTCTACGGTAATTGTACCTTCACCATATTTCTCATTCAACTGTGCAGCATAGTCCAGCAAAGCCTGCTTACGTGCTTCAAACTTCTCACAATCATGGTCGCGAACAATATATGAAAGTACCGTATTTTCTACTTCACCTTCCATACCAATCAGATGATAGAAGCCTTCGTATCCTTCCGTCGTACCCGGCGTTTCATTTGCAGGCAACAGAGAAGCATATTCATTAGCTACCAACAAAGAGTTAATCATCTTGTTTTTTGCGTATCCCGGATGTACATTGCGCCCCTTTACCCGAATCTTTGCAGCTGCAGCATTGAAGTTTTCAAATTCCAGCTCGCCGACTTCTCCTCCGTCCATGGTATAAGCCCATTTCGCACCAAATTTCTTCACATCAAACTTGTGGGCTCCCAGACCGATTTCCTCATCCGGATTAAAACCGATACGGATGTCACCATGCTTGATTTCCGGATGTGCAATCAGATAAGCCACCGCACCTACAATTTCTGCAATTCCGGCCTTATCGTCCGCCCCCAGCAAAGTATGACCGTCGGTCACAATCAAATCCTCACCTACATGATCCAGCAGTTCCGGGAAATTAACAGGAGACAGAATGATATTCTCTTCCGCACACAGAGGAATATCCTTTCCATCGTATTTCTCAACGACACGCGGTTTTACATTCTCTCCGCTCATATCGGGACTGGTATCCATGTGGGCAATAAAGCCGACCACCGGAACCTCATGCTCCACATTCGAAGGAAGTGTGGCAAACAAATACCCGTTTTCATCCAAGGAAATATCTTTCAATCCCAGTTCCTCCAATTCCGTTTTCAAGTATTGCGCAAATACCATCTGCTTCGGCGTACTCGGAGTGACACCGGTCGATTCGTCCGACTGCGTATCAAAAGTCACATACTTTAAAAAGCGTTCAATTACTGTCATATCACTTTATAATTTACAAATATCTTACTTTTGTAAAAGTAAAAAATACCCAGAGAATGACCAAAAGACTTACCATTTTTTATCAGAACGCAAGGATGATTTACCTACTTACGGCGAAAATTCAGGCACCAATCTGACTTTTAAGTTAAAAAGACAAGGGAATCCAAAAACTCTTAAAATAAGCCCAATCAGATTCGGCCCTTTTTTGTAATTTTGCCGCATGAAAAAATACTTACTCATTTGCATCTATTGCCTGTTCATCGTAGCAGGAAATGCACAAGAATCTCTTCAAGACAGTCTGTTACGCCAGCAACAGACGGAGAAAGAACTCAAAAAACAAAAAAAAGCAGCCCGCAATTTTCACTACAACATATTGGGAGGCCCGAGTTATACTCCTGACTTTGGTCTGCTGATAGGCGGAAGCGCCCTGATGACGTTCCGCATGAACCCGAAAGACACCACCATGCGCCGTTCGGTTATCCCGGCTTCCGTAGCTTTCATGTTCAACGGGGGATTGAATCTGGTGGTCAAACCACAGCTTTTCTTCAAGAACGACCGCTTCCGTATCTTCGGACAGTTTACGTTCAAGAATACCCAGGAAAACTTCTATGGTGTGGGATACGATACCAACAAGAATTATGTACGAAGCGACACAACCAGCCAATATCGTTATAGCGGAATACAGATTAATCCGTGGTTCCTTTTCCGACTGGGAGAAAGCAACTTCTTTGCAGGTCCACAAATCGACATTACCTACGACCACATTATGGATCCAGCCAAATATCTGGTGGAACAACCCGACTACAAACGCGCAGGAGGTACCGCCGACGGCTACAAAAATTTCAGTTCAGGAATTGGCTTCCTACTTACCTATGACACACGCGATATACCTGCCAATCCTTACAAAGGTCTTTATTTCGACTTGAGAGGATTGATATACCAGAAATTTTTAGGTAGCAACTCTAATTTTTCTCATTTGGAACTGGATTACCGACAATACAAGACTGTAGGGAAACGCAAGGTCTTAGCATGGACAGTACAGAGCAAACATTCTTTCGGGCATAACCTTCCACTGAACAAATATGTGCTGAGTGGTACTCCTTTCGACTTAAGAGGATATTACATGGGACAATACCGAGACAAATCGTCACACGTGGCGCTGGCCGAATATCGCCAGATGTTCAATACCGACCAGAACAACTGGATTAAAAGAGTGATTAACCGTCTGGGCTTTGTAGCCTGGGGAGGATGCGGATTTATGGGACCTACTCCCGGAAAAATAGAAGGAGTGCTTCCTAATGCCGGACTGGGACTTCGCATAGAAGTACAGCCCCGCATGAATGTCCGCCTGGATTTAGGACGCGATTTCACCAATAAGCAGAATCTGTTTTATTTCAACATGACTGAAGCATTCTAAAAAAGTACACCGACATTTATTCCCTTTTGCCAAAGAGAATCCTCTATTTCACAATGTGGGATACAAAAACCACACTGTGAAATACATATCCCGCAGTGTAGGACACATATTTCACAGTGTGGTACTGAGAATATTCCTATTGGTTTTCTTTTATACGACAGAGAGATTACAACAAGCCTCCCCACATGTCCAAAAACTTATCAGAAACAGCTGGAGCCATCGAAACAATGCGTACAAACCTTGCACTTCGGCAAGCCAATAGCTTCTATCAAGGTTTCCAGCGTATTGAACTTCAATGAAGTCAATCCAAAACGTGCACGAATACGTTCTACCAGCTCCTTGTATTCTGGAGAATCTGTAGTAGCATATTTGTCGAGTTTGGTATTTTCATCACCCTCGATTTCCTTGATAATACGACGAGTAATCAATTCCATATCCCCTTTAGAAGAAGTAAAGCCAATGAAAGGGCATCCGTAAATCAACGGCGGACAAGCAATACGCATGTGCACTTCCTTCGCTCCGTAATCGTAAAGAATGTTCACATTATCACGAAGCTGTGTACCACGCACGATAGAATCATCGCAGAACAACAGACGCTTGCCCTGTAGCATGGCACGGTTAGGAATTAACTTCATTTTAGCTACCAGTGAACGCATGCTCTGATTGCTCGGTGTAAAACTTCTGGGCCAAGTCGGGGTATACTTGGCTATAGCACGATGATAAGGAATTCCCTTACCTTCTGCATAACCTAAAGCCATACCTACACCCGAATCAGGAATACCGCAGGCACAGTCCACTTCAAACTCATCCGTCTGTCCCATCTTATATCCGCTCATGAAACGCACTTCTTCTACGTTTTTGCCTTCATAACAAGAAACAGGAAAACCGTAATATACCCACAAGAAAGAGCAGATTTGCATCTTCTCGTTCGGCTTGCGAAGCTGTTCAAGCCCGTCGGCACGCATACGCAGAATCTCACCCGGTCCTACATATTTGTCGATTTCAAAATCCAGGTTCGGCAAACTGCTCGACTCGCTGGTGGCAGCGTATGCCCCATCCTTCTTTCCGATGATAATTGGCGTACGTCCCCATTTGTCACGAGCCACGATAATACCGTCTTCGGTCAGAATCAACATAGAGCAGGAGCCTTTGATTTTGTTGAATACATTTTCAATACCTTCCACAAAATCCTTTCCTTGTACAATAAGCAATGCTACCAGCTCCGTGGGGTTAGTTTTTCCCATGCTCATCTCCGAGAAGTGCATATTGTTGTTCAACAATTCCTGCACCAGTTCGTCCATGTTGTTAATCTTCGCTACCGTCACAATGGCAAAACGCCCCAGATGAGAATTAATCATCATCGGCTGAGGATCCGTATCACTGATGACACCAATTCCTGCTTTTCCTTTAAACTTAGGAAGCTCACTCTCGAACTTCGTGCGAAAATAAGAACTCTCCAGATTGTGAATCGAACGTATGAACCCCTCGCCTTCGGCGTATGTCGCCATTCCGGCGCGTTTCGTTCCTAAATGTGAATTATAATCCGTACCGTAAAATAAATCGGTCACGCATTCAGCCTTAGAGACTGTTCCGAAAAAACCACCCATTCTGTATGTATGTTATTTAGTTGTTATGATTTTCGGGTGCAAAAATACAGAAAAAAACGGGAAGTCATTGCCAAGCTTTTTC
>NZ_DBEXBB010000079.1:0-10329 GCF_048170425.1 Phocaeicola sp. | reverse complement strand
TTGAGCCTTTTCTGTACACTGTTTAATTAATTCATTGTTTTCCATGATTATAATGTTTAATAAATAATAAATCGTTCTATAAGAGACAGACAAAAATAAAAGATTCAAAGAAATTATCCTAATAAAAACCTTCGTATTTTTTAGAGTCAATCCAAAAAGATTGTAGCTTCAGGATTTCTTAATATCTTTGTAACCGCTTAACAAATACGAAAAAATGAGACAAAAAATGATACTGGCACTGGTTTTGGGAGGAATGCTGTCTGCACAGGCCCAGCACGTCCAGGAGAGCAAGTTCTGCTCTCCTTTTGATTTTCCGATTCTGCTCAGTGCCAATTTTGGAGAACTTCGCCCGAATCATTTTCACAACGGGCTGGACATCAAGACACAAGGAGTTACAGGAAAACCGATTCACTGTATTGCCGACGGTTATGTGTCGCGCGTGGCAGTGCTGCACGGAGGATACGGACAGGCCATTTATGTGACGCATCCCGATGGACTGACTTCGGTGTACGGACATGTGATTTCATTTGCAAGGAACATACAGGCTTGCGTACGCCAATATCAGTATGCGCATGAAACGTTTGTGTGCGACCTGAAATTCCAGCCCGGACAATTTCCGGTGAAGAAGGGAGACATCATTGCCCTGAGCGGCAACGAAGGAGCTTCGGCCGGACCTCATCTGCACCTGGAACTGCGACGTACCGAAACGGGGGAATACATTGACCCGATGCCGTACTTCAAGCACCTGCTGAAAGACAGCAAAGCCCCCGTAGGCAGCCTCATCGGCATCTACCCTATCAAAGGAAAAGGGGTGGTCAACGGGTCGGGAGACAAAAAGCTATTCAACATAAACGCTTTGAGCCAGCCTGTCCATGCATGGGGAGAGATTTATACCGGCATCAGCGCCAAGGATTACATGGACGGTACGTCGAATTTCTACGGCGTGCACTCGGTTACGCTGTATGTAGACTCCGTACAGGTGTTCAACAGCACGACCGACAAGGTGCTGCCCGATGAGAACCGGATGATAAACGGTTTTACCGACTACGAGGAACTGACCCGCACCCGGCGGCTCATCATGCGTTCCTACAAGCTTCCGGGCAACCGGCTGCGACTGCTGCACACTAACGAGAACCGGGGAGCCGTTACTATCGATGAGGAAAGGGATTATCACTTCCGGTATGTACTGGAAGACAACTTCGGGAACCGCAGAAGCTATCAATTTATCGTACAGGGTAAACGGCAGGATATTCCTGAATACCAGCCGGAAGCCGACGAAATGCTTTACTGGAACCGGACCAACGTTATTCAGAAACCGGGCATGGAACTGGTGGTGCCACGCTATTATGTGTACGAGGATGTTCCGCTCCGTACGGACATGCGGGGAGACAGTTCACGCATCGCCTTTGATTACATACTGGATGCCGGACAGACACCCATCCACAGCTATTGCGACTTGTCTATCGGCCTGCGACACATGCCCGTGGAAGACACCACAAAATACTACATCGTGCAGAAAGCCGGAAAATGGCGAAGCTCCATGGGAGGAAAATACGCCAACGGATGGATAAAGACGCGCGTACGCTCACTCGGCACGTTCTCTGTCGACGTGGATACCATTGCTCCGGAAATTACCCCTATCGGCCAGAGCGGATGGCGCACCAGCCGAAATATTCGTTTCCGGATAAAGGACATGGAATCAGGCATCGGAAGCTACAAGGTATACATCGACGGCAAGTTCGTATTGTTTGGCCTGAAAAAAGGTATTCTGGTGATTCAGGACCCGGAGAAAGTAAAGAAAGGGGTACCGCACAAACTGGAAGTGACGGTAACCGACCAATGCGGAAACATGGCACGCAAGGAATACAAATTTTAAAAACGCCTTATATTTTTAAATCATAAAAAACAATCTGTTCGTATGAAAATGAAAAGATTACTGCTGGCTGTCCTTCTGCTGACAGCATACATGGCCAACGGATGGGCATGTACAAACTTCATCGTAGGAAAGAAGGCTTCGGCCGACGGTTCCGTCATCGTTTCTTACTCTGCCGATTCTTACGGTATGTTCGGCTATCTGTGCCACTATCCGGCTGCACAGCATGCTCCGGGCACCATGCGCGACATCTACGATTGGGATTCTGGCAAATACCTCGGTAAAATCAAGGAAGCCAAACAGACATATAATGTCATCGGCAACATGAACGAATTTCAGGTAACTATCGGAGAAACGACTTTCGGCGGACGCCCGGAACTGGTGGACAGCATCGGCATCATGGACTACGGAAGCCTGATTTACGTGGCACTGCAACGTTCACGCACTGCCAAGGAGGCTATCAAGGTGATGACCGACCTGGTGAAGGAATACGGTTATTACAGCAGCGGTGAGTCTTTCTCCATTGCCGACCCGAACGAAGCATGGATTATGGAAATGATTGGTAAAGGACCGGGCGTGAAAGGAGCCGTATGGGTGGCTGTACGCATTCCGGACGACTGCATTGCCGCACATGCCAACCAGAGCCGTATCCATAAATTTGACATGAACGACAAGGAGAACTGCCTGTATTCGCCCGATGTCATTTCATTTGCCCGCGAAAAAGGTTATTTCAGTGGGGTAAACAAGGATTTCAGCTTTGCCGATGCCTATTGCCCGCTCGACTTCAGCGGCCTGCGTTTCTGCGAAGCACGTGTATGGAGTTTCTACAACATGTTCAGCAAAGCAACCGGACAGTCTTACCTTTCTTACATTCAAGGTGACAGCAAGGAACCGATGCCTTTGTACGTAAAGCCTGACAACAAGGTTTCCGTGCGCGACATCCAGCACGCCATGCGCGACCACTATGAAGGTACGGCCCTCGACATTACACAGGACATGGGAGCCGGCTGCTTCCAGATGCCTTACCGTCTGTCTCCGCTGACGTTCAAGGTTGACGGTCAGGAATATTTCAACGAACGCCCCATCTCTACTCAGCAGAGTGCGTTTGTATTCGTATCGCAGATGCGCTCTACCCTGCCCGACGCCATCGGTGGTGTGCTCTGGTTCGGACTAGACGATGCCAACATGACGGTGTTCACTCCGGTGTACTGCAACACCGACAAGGTGCCTTATCCGTATCAGCAGGAAAACGGTGACTGCGTGACTTTCTCATGGAACTCTGCTTTCTGGATTTACAACTGGGTGGCCGACATGATTCGTCCGCGCTACAACCTGATGGTGGAAGACATGCGTACCGTACAGAATACACTGGAAGATACCTATGCACAATCGCAGGAAGGCATTGAAAGTGCAGCCCTGAAACTGTATCAGCAGAATCCGGCCAAAGCTAAAGAATACCTGACCAACTATACGCACATGACGGCTCAGACTGCCGTAGACAGCTGGAAGAAGTTGGGAGAATTTTTGATTGTACGCTACAACGACGGTGCGGTAAAACGCATGCAGAACGGACAGCTGCAACGTCCGGAAACAGGAAACACAGCTCCGTTGGACCGTCCGGGATACAGCAAGGAATTCTTGCAGGAACTGGTAAAAGCAACCGGCGAACGCTATAAAATGAAAGAGTTGAAGTAGGATATTTTTCTGCTGCTTTCTCATTCTACAATCAAAAGTTATGATTATTTTTGCAAAAAATAAAGCATATAAGCGAATCTGAACAAACTAAATGATAGAGAAACATATTGTACTCGAAGATATCGACCCGGTAATCTTCTACGGCCCCAACAACGCCCACATACAAATGATCAAGGCCCTGTTTCCGAAACTGAGAATAGTGGCACGCGGCAATGTCATCAAGGTAATGGGAGACGAGGAGGAAATGTGTGCCTTCGAAGAAGCCGTTCTTGCACTGGAAAAATATTGCGTGCAATATAACTCGCTCAATGAGGAAACGATTCTCGACATCGTAAAAGGCAATACGCCCAAAACGGAAAAGGCGGGAAACGCCATCGTGTTCAGCGTGACGGGAAAACCCATCATCCCCAGAAGCGAGAACCAGCTGAAACTGGTGCAGGAGTTTGAGAAGAATGACATGATTTTCGCCATCGGCCCTGCCGGTTCGGGTAAGACTTATACCGCCATTGCACTGGCAGTACGGGCTCTGAAGAACAAGGAAATCAAAAAAATTATCCTGAGCCGTCCTGCCGTGGAAGCGGGCGAAAAATTGGGTTTCCTGCCGGGCGACATGAAGGATAAAATCGACCCTTACCTGCAACCGCTGTATGATGCCTTGCAGGACATGATTCCGGCCGCCAAGCTGAAGGAATACATGGAGCTGAATGTCATCCAGATTGCCCCGCTGGCTTTCATGCGCGGACGTACGCTGAACGATGCCGTAGTAATTCTGGACGAAGCCCAGAACACGACGACCCAGCAAATCAAGATGTTTCTCACCCGTATGGGCATGAACACCAAAATGATTGTCACGGGAGACATGACACAGATTGACCTTCCCGCTTCGCAGACTTCCGGACTCGTGCAGGCCATCAAGATTCTGAAGGGAGTGAAGGGCATCAGCTTCATCGAACTGAACAAGAAAGACATCGTACGTCATAAACTGGTGACACGCATCGTGGAGGCTTACGAAAAATTCGAGGAGAAGGAGAAAGCAGAAAGAAAAACTACGCGTACGGCTAAAGAACCGGAAAAAACGCCGCAGGCATAAACCATAAATGAATTTCTATTCATTACTAAACATAACAAGACAATGAGTAAAGCATTAACAAAAACAGACTTTCACTTTCCTGGACAGAAAAGTGTGTATCATGGAAAAGTACGTGATGTGTACAACATCAATGACGAAAAGTTGGTAATGGTTGCTACCGACCGTATCTCGGCGTTCGACGTCGTATTGCCGGAAGGTATCCCTTATAAAGGACAGATGCTGAACCAGATTGCAGCCAAATTCCTGGATGCGACTACTGACATCTGCCCGAACTGGAAACTGGCTACTCCCGACCCGATGGTGACTGTGGGCGTGATGTGCCAGGGATTTCCTGTAGAAATGATTGTACGCGGTTACTTGTGCGGAAGTGCATGGCGTGCTTACAAGAGCGGTGTACGCGAAATCTGCGGCGTGCGCCTGCCGGAAGGTATGAGAGAGAACGAAAAGTTCCCTCATCCGATTATCACTCCGACTACCAAGGCTGAAATGGGGCTGCACGACGAGGATATCTCAAAAGAAGAAATCCTGGCCAAAGGTCTGGCTACTCCTGAAGAATATGCTACTCTGGAAAAATATACGCTGGCTTTGTTCGAACGCGGCACACAGATGGCTGCTGAACGTGGCTTGATTCTGGTGGATACCAAATATGAATTCGGAAAACACAACGGTGAAATCTACCTGATGGACGAAATCCACACTCCGGACTCCAGCCGTTATTTCTATTCTGAAGGTTACCAGGAACGCTTCGAGAAAGAAGAACCGCAGAAACAGTTGTCAAAAGAATTCGTACGCGAATGGTTGATGGCCAACGGATTCCAGGGCAAGGAAGGACAGCAGGTTCCTGAAATGACTCCGGCTATCGTAGAATCTATCAGCGACCGCTACATTGAACTGTATGAACACATCACCGGCGAAAGCTTCGTGAAGGGTGAAACAGACAACCTGACCAAACGCATCGAAAAGAACGTAACAGATTATTTGACGCTTTAATATCCCTATCTCCCTTTAAGGCGGCCTGTGCTGCCTTAAAGGGAGATTCAAAATTTATCCCATCCTAATATTTTTCGCATGTCTCACTATCCGCAAGAAGAAATCAAGCCATATAATGAAAATGAGGGCAAGGCTGCTCAGGTAGAGAAAATGTTCGACCATATCGCCCCGGCGTACGACAACCTGAACCACCTGATGTCATGGGGAATCGACAAAAGCTGGAGAAGAAAAGCCATCCGCCTGCTGAAGCCCTACCACCCGCAACGTATCATGGACGTGGCTACCGGAACGGGAGACTTTGCCATTCAGGCCTGCCAGATGCTGCAACCTGCCGAACTAATTGGTACGGACATTTCGGAAGGCATGATGAACGTAGGACGGGAAAAGGTGAAACAGCTGGGACTGGACAGGCAGATTTCTTTCGCGAAAGAGGACTGTACGGCCTTGTCATTCCCAGACAACCGGTTCGATGCCATTACCGTGGCATTCGGTATCCGTAATTTTGAACACTTGGACCTCGGCCTGAAAGAAATGTACAGGGTACTGGTTCCTGGAGGACACCTTGTCATCCTGGAACTGTCTGAACCGGAACATTTCCCCATGAAACAAGGATATGCAGTTTACTCCAAGGTGGTGATACCTGCACTGGGAAGACTGCTGTCGAAAGACCGGAGTGCCTATACTTATCTTCCTGAATCCATCAAGGCTTTCCCTCAAGGAGAAATCATGCAGGAAATCATCCGGAAAGCCGGCTTCAGCCAGGTAGAATTCAAGCGCCTGACAATGGGTACTTGCACACTCTATTTCGCTACCAAATAACTAAATTCTTTGAACCTTATGAAAAAATTTGGCTTAATCGGCTATCCGCTCGGACACTCATTCTCCAAAAATTTTTTCAATGAAAAATTTCATTCCGAGAATATTGATGCCGAATATGTGAACTTTGAAATTCCAAGCATTGATGAACTCCCACACATCATCAAGGCAAATCCCTCGCTTGCAGGACTGAATGTAACTATCCCTTACAAAGAAAAAGTTATTTCCTATCTGGACGAGCTGGATAAGGATGCACGCGAAATCGGAGCAGTGAACGTGATTAAGGTGGAACACACCAAGGGAGGTACCAAACTGAAAGGATACAACTCGGACATTATCGGGTTTGTACGTTCCATCGAAGCGCTGCTGGAACCTTATCACAAGAAGGCATTGATTTTGGGTACCGGAGGAGCTTCCAAAGCCATTCATCAAGGATTGAAGCAACTGGGACTGGAAGTGCTGTTCGTTTCACGCAGCAAGCACAATGACATGACCGTTACTTACGAAGAAATTACACCTGAAATCATGCAGGAATATAAGGTGATTGTCAACTGTACACCGGTGGGCATGTATCCGAAAGCGGATGAATGTCCGGATATTCCGTATGAACTGCTGACGTCTCAGCACTTGCTATATGACCTGCTGTACAACCCCAACACTACGCTTTTCATGAAAAAGGGCAGTGACCAGGGAGCCATCGTAAAGAACGGACTGGAAATGCTCTTGCTGCAAGCATTCGGAGCATGGGACATCTGGAACAGCTAAACACTTGCCCTATACATGACACTGAAGAAAAAGATTGGCTGGACAGCAGGAATTCTGTTTGTACTGATAGCGGGTATTTGCATAGGAGGAAGTCTCTATCTGATTAACTTTTCACTCCGGCCCGAAAACCGGGGGAAAAATATGGCGGAATCAGAAGCATTCATGCGAACTGAATATCCGCAGATTGTTCCCTGGCTGGACAGCCTGCAACACCATCATGCCTTGCGCGATACGTTTATTACCGCACCAGACGGCATCCGGATGCATGCGTTTTATGCACGTGCTTCCCGCCCTACCCGGCGTACGGCTATCATCGTACACGGATATACGGACAATGCCATCCGCATGTTCCACATCGGCTACCTCTACAACCACTCGCTGGATTACAACATTCTGTTGCCTGACCTGCGTTACACGGGACTGACGGAAGGAGATGCCATACAGATGGGCTGGCTCGACAGAAAGGACGTACTGCAATGGATTGAGACAGCTCCGGCTTTGTTTGGTGACTCATTGAAAGCGGTGGTTCACGGCATTTCGATGGGGGCTGCCACCACAATGATGGTATCGGGAGAAAAAACGCCTGAATACATCACCTGCTTCGTGGAAGACTGTGGCTATACCAGCGTGTGGGACCAGTTCAGTAAAGAGTTGAAAGGCCTTTTCGGACTTCCCCCCTTCCCGCTGCTCTACACGGCCAGCTGGATTTGCCAGCTCCAGAACGGATGGAACTTTCAGGAAGCGTCTGCCCTCTCGCAGGTGGCCCACTGTACAAAACCCATGCTCTTCATCCATGGCGACAAGGATGATTTTGTACCCACGTGGATGGTGAACAAGGTGTATGCTGCCAAGCCTTCCCCTAAGGAGATTTGGATTACAGAAGGTGTAGACCACGCACATTCGTATAAACTATATCCGAATGAGTACACAGAAAGGGTAAAAGCGTTTACCGATAAATATATTCACTGAAACAAATAAAAACAAACCGGGTGTTTCATTGGTCAAGTTGAAACACCCGGTTTGTTTTTTATTCCTTCTATATATAGGCACTTATGCCTGAAGTTCTTCGCATTCTTTCAACCATAATGCAGCGCTGGCATCGCTCGGCATACGCCAGTCTCCCCGCGGACTCAAAGATACGGAACCGACCTTCGGACCATCGGGCAAGCAGGAACGCTTGAACTGCTGCGCAAAGAAACGGCGATAGAAGTTTGTGAGCCATTTCTTAATGGTCGTACTGTCATACACCCCACGGAAGGCAATCTCAGCCAGATAGAAAATCTTTGCCGGACGGAAACCAAAGCGCAGGAAATTGAAGAGGAAGAAATCGTGCAGTTCATACGGTCCGACCAAGTCTTCTGTTTTCTGCTTGATATTGCCGTTTTCATCGGCCGGAATCAGTTCCGGACTGATAGGCGTATCAATAATATCCAGCAAAGTGTTTCGTGAGAGCGTATCTACACCGGTCTGAGCTACCCAGTTCACCAGGTAGCGGACCAAGGTCTTAGGGATGCTGGCATTCACTCCGTACATGGACATGTGGTCACCATTGTACGTAGCCCACCCCAAGGCAAGTTCTGAAAGGTCACCGGTACCGATTACCAGTCCGCCAATCTTATTGGCATAATCCATCAATATCTGGGTTCTCTCTCTGGCTTGTCCGTTTTCGTAGGTCACATCATGTACGGACATATCCTGACCTATATCCTGAAAATGCTGGATGCAAGCATCTTTTATACTGATTTCTTCCGTTGTAACCTGTAGAGAGCTCATCAGTGAAAGTGCATTATGATAGGTACGGTCTGTGGTACCGAATCCCGGCATGGTAACTCCCACAATACCCTTACGGGGAAGATTCAGCTTATCAAAGGTCTTGACGCAAACCAGAAGCGCCAACGTAGAATCTAATCCGCCGGAAATGCCCACCACTACGGTCTTGCAGTTAGTGTGTACCAGACGCTTGGCCAGTCCGGCCACCTGAATGGAGAAAATCTCCTCGCAACGTTCGTCAAGCTGGCGTTCGCCGGAAGGCACAAAAGGATGGGGTTCTACCGGACGGGTAAGGGTCAAATCGCGGGAAGAAACAAGTGCCGTAGAGATATGCTGCACCGGGTGCTGGTCGCGATACATACATACGCTGCTGGAGAAAGTGGTGTTCGTCAGACGTTCTCCTCTCAGACGCTCTACATCTATCTCACTGACCACAAGCTGCTCTTCAAATGAGAAACGGTCGGAAGCGGCAAGCAGTGTTCCATTCTCATAAATCAATGCGTTTCCGGCAAAAACCACATCAGTAGTAGATTCTCCAAAGCCACAAGATGAAAAAACATATCCGGCCAGACAACGAGCAGACTGCTGCGCAATCAACGAACGGAGGTACTGGTGCTTACTGATATTTTCAGTATCGGCAGACAAATTGAAGATAATCTCTGCTCCTTTCAAAGCCAAAGTTGAACTGGGAGGTACGGGAGACCATACATCTTCACATAATTCTATACCGAAACATACATCCGGTGTATCGAACAACAGGTTTGTACCCATCGGTACCACCTGACCACACAAACGCACATCCGTGAAATCCGGGTGAGCTACGGAAGAAGTAAACCAGCGTTTTTCGTAAAATTCTTTATAATTAGGCAGATAAGTCTTTGGTACAACACCCAGAATCTTACCTTTCTGAAAAACCACGGCACAGTTCATCAGCGTGGAATTGACAACAACCGGCATACCTACAATGGAAATAATATCCAGCTGGCGGGTATTATTGACAATCTGCATCAAAGCCAGTTCAGCCTGCTCAAGTAACAAACTTTGCGCAAACAAATCTCCACAGGAATATCCTGTCAGGTTCAGTTCTGGAAAAACTATGACCTGAATCCCCTTTCCATCGGCTATTACAATCTGTTTCTCCGTCTGTTGTGCATTGAACTTGCAGTCGGCTACTTTCACTTCGGGAATGGCAGCCGCTACTTTTACAAAACCAAATCTCATATAATTTGTTATATATAAATGGATATGCAAAAATAAACAGAATATTTGAACATCCGCACAGAATAAAGAGGGAGATTTCAAAGAAAAGGTATAAAGCAAAAAAAATAAA
>NZ_DBEXBB010000078.1:0-5134 GCF_048170425.1 Phocaeicola sp. | reverse complement strand
AGAGGTAAATTCACTTGACTTTCATCCCAGCCAGCAAATTTACCCCACTATTTTCAGACTAATTCATTATTAATGATGGAATAAACGGATTCCCGTAAATGCCATTGCAATACCGTATTTATCACAAGTTTCAATCACATGGTCATCACGAACAGAACCTCCTGCCTGAGCAATATATTCCACACCACTCTTGTGAGCACGTTCAATATTATCTCCAAACGGGAAGAAAGCATCCGAGCCCAATGATACTCCTTTCAATGTATCAAGCCAAGCACGTTTTTCTTCGCGTGTCAATACTTCAGGTTTCTCAGTGAAGAACTGCTGCCATACTCCATCAGCCAATACATCGTCATGATCTTCGCTAATATAAATATCGATGGTATTATCACGATCGGCACGACGGATCTTTTCTACCCAAGGCAAATTCAGCACCTTCGGATGCTGGCGCAAATACCAGATATCAGCCTTATTACCAGCCAGGCGAGTACAGTGGATACGGCTCTGCTGTCCGGCACCAATACCGATAGCCTGTCCATCCTTCACGTAGCAAACAGAATTAGACTGAGTATATTTCAAAGTGATTAATGCAATCATCAAATCACGTTTAGCAGCTTCAGGGAAATTCTTATTCTGAGTCGGAATGTTTTCAAACAATTCTGCCCCATTCAATTTCACTTCGTTACGTCCCTGCTCAAAAGTGATACCAAACACATCCTTCCGTTCAATGGGATTCGGACGATATTCCGGAGCAATTTTAATCACGTTATAAGTACCCTTACGTTTATTTTTCAGAATTTCAAGGGCTGCGTCAGTGTATCCCGGGGCAATCACGCCGTCAGAAACCTCACGATTGATAAAACGAGCTGTTTCTTCATCACAGACGTCACTCAAAGCTATAAAATCGCCATACGATGACATACGGTCTGCTCCACGAGCGCGCACGTACGCATTTGCCAACGGAGACAAAGGCAAATTATCCACGAAATAAATTTTTTTCATGGTTTCATCCAGTTCCAGACCGATTGCGGCTCCGGCAGGACTCACGTGCTTGAACGAAGTTGCAGCCGGCATTCCGGTAGCTTCTTTCAATTCTTTCACCAACTGCCATCCGTTAAACGCATCCAGGAAGTTAATGTATCCAGGACGTCCGTTCAATACTTCAATAGGCAGTTCTCCCTCCTGCATGAAAATGCGGGCCGGCTTCTGGTTAGGGTTACAGCCGTACTTGAGTTCGAGTTCTTTAGCCATATTTTAATAGTTTGGTTGAATTTTCTACAAAAATACGAAAAAATCAGAAGCTTCTTCATGATAAGTGTATGATTTTAAGAATTCACCCAAAAGCCAACTGGAATATCACAAAATAAATCTGTATTTTTGCCTATATTCTATACAAAATATAAATGTTATGATAGACGAATTATTAAATTTCAACAAGACTTTCGTAGAAACCAAGGGATACGAAAAGTACATAACGAACAAATACCCTGACAAAAAAATTGCCATTGTCACTTGTATGGATACCCGCCTGACAGAATTACTTCCCGCAGCCTTAGGAATAAAGAACGGTGATGTCAAAATTATCAAGAATGCCGGAGGTACCATCACTCACCCTTTCGGTAGTGCCATGCGAAGCTTGCTTGTGGCAATCTATGAATTAGGAGTAGAAGAAGTCATGATTATCGGACATACCGATTGTGGCGTACAGCATATGGACAGTGAAACCATGCTACAGCACATGCGTGAAAGAGGAATTTCACAAGACCATATTGAAATGATGCAATATTGTGACATCAACCTTAACTCATGGCTCAGCGGATTTAACGATACGGAAGAAGCTGTACAAAAGAGTGTACACATCGTACGCCATCACCCGCTCGTGCCTCAAGACATAAAAGTAAGAGGATTTATCATGAATTCCACAACAGGGAATCTCACCGAAATAGAAGACAAATAAAAAATAAAAGCCGATAAAGGGCATTAACCCTGTATCGGCCTTCTTTTTAAGGCTACAAAATTATCTTTCTTCTGTTAGCGCAATCATTGAAACTTCCTGAGGCACATAATCTCCCTGGAAGAAGCGGCTGGCACGAAGCAAATGACGCCAGATACTTACCAACTCCTGAGATTCCTGAAGAATATTCAAATATACCATAGATGCCTTCAAGCTTGCATTATCGCCTTCCTGCATACGGTTCATCTGCTGTTTACGCAAAGCGGAGATACGATTTTTCAGGTCATCTCCTTTTTTCAGAATATCATCCGCATCTTCATAATTATCCTGGCTGATAGCCACTTTGGCACGTTCCATCAGTTTGCACAATTCATCACGTACAGGCAAGAATTCTTTTACACAATCCGGAGAAATCGGATTAAAGTTGTTGTCTACATGCTCCTTACACGGTTCACAAATTCGCTTCAAACAATAAAGCATCTGTTCACAACTGTTACTTCCCAAGTGAAACCAAGTATTCTTTTCCATAGCCACGGTTATCGGCAAACGGCGGAGACCAAGTATTTCTTTACGACGACGTTTCTTCAACATTTTTTTCTGGTCGTCCGTCGCACTCATAGCCTTTCGCAAGCTACGCAAATCTTCATTAATAAACCCGTCAGTTACCTGCACATACGTCTTTTCACAGAAACCCACATAATCGGTCAGCGTTTCCTGAACATGCTGACGAAGCAAAGCCAAAGTTTCACCCTTATCCTTACTGCTCATCATGCGTTTAAACACATCATCCTGGCTTTCAATCTTTTCCTTCTTGCCATATTTAATATTACTACGAACAAGAAGTACCACAGCTATTACGATAAATACAAACATACCGAAGAAGCTGGTGTAGAACATGATGAAAGTCACCAACGCACAGATAGTGAAAGCTACAAATGCAGTGATAAACCAACCACCAATCACTGAAAGCATACCCGTAATACGATATACAGCACTTTCACGACTCCAGGCACGGTCGGCCAACGAGCTACCCATCGCCACAATGAATGTAACATAAGTAGTAGACAAAGGCAGTTTCATGGTCGTACCGATGATAATCAACAGTCCGGAAAGAACCAGATTCACAGAAGCACGTACCATATCAAACGCAGCTCCGTCTGCCAAAATAACCTCATCTTTATTGAAACGGCTGTCAATCCAACGACGAACATTTACCGGAATAACGCGTACCAGAAAATCATTGATATTAGTCGCACGACGAACAATCACACGAGCCAATGCAGAAGAACCGAACATTTCATCACCTTCTTCCTGACGAGCCAAATCTACAGAAGTCTTGATTACATTCTTCGCTTTCTTTGAAGTGGCCAGCGCATATACCATCACGATACCAGATGCAATCAGGAAAATAGGAGGTGTCTTGGCTGAAGACATCAACGAAGACATCATAAAGTCATGTATACCAGCACCGTTAGAATTAGCTACATAATCCGTATAAGCAGAGAAGCCAGCCAAAGGTACACCGATAAAGTTCACCAAGTCATTTCCGGCAAAAGCCAATGCCAGAGAGAATGTACCCAGCAATACAATAATCTTAAACACATTCACCTTGCACCAGTGCAACACCTGCATGAGTATGGTAAATACGACAAAGCATCCACCTACCAATGCCATTGTATTATCCTGAATCCATTGCAGAGCTTCTGGAGTCATAAAAGATGCACTCTTCAGTCCCTTAATGATGATAAAATATCCCAAAGAAGTTACGGCAATACCACCGAAAATTCCGATAGTCCAAGAAAGATTCTTCTTATAATTGAAACTGAAAATTAATCGGGAAACATACTGTACAAAGGTACCAACAATAAAAGCGACAGCTACCGAAAGGAAAATACCCATAATCACTGAAAGGGCCTTTTCTGTATTCATCATATCACCTAAGGTTAACAGTCCGGTTTCATCACCGACAATCTTTAAAATGGCAAGAATAAAAGTACCTCCCAATAATTCAAATACCATTGAAACAGTGGTAGAAGTAGGAAGTCCTAACGTATTAAAGACATCCAGAAGGACTACATCCGTCACCATTACCGCGAGCAGAATACACATGATTTCATAAAAGCTGAAGTTTACCGGATGAAAAATTCCATGACGGGCAATATCCATCATCCCGTTACTCAGCACCGCTCCAGCAAACACTCCGATAGCAGCTACAATAATAATTGTTCTGAACTTTGCCACTTTTGCACCTACCGCAGAGTTCATGAAATTCACCGCGTCATTACTGACCCCCACCAGCAAATCAAAGACTGCCAGCATAAATAAGAAAATAACAATTCCTAAATAAACAGTTTCCATACTTGTTTTGTTAAGTTTTTTCCAAGTGCAAAAATATTTCGTTCGTGTTATAAAAGAATGTCATATATGTTACAATCGTGTTACAAAATAAAAAGGACAGCCTGAAAAAACTTTGTATCTCTTCAAACGACAGCATTAAAACTTTCAGTGATAATGCAAAAAAAAGATATTTTATGCTCATTATCCTGCGTTTATCATCTGAAAATTCGTAATTTTGCACCTGAATTTTAAATATCAAACATTTATGTCAGAATCAAAGAAAATAAAGACCGCATTGGTGTCTGTTTACCATAAAGACGGTTTGGACGCCATCCTGGCCAAGCTTCATGCAGAAGGCGTTGAGTTCTTGTCTACCGGAGGAACACGTCAGTTCATTGAATCATTAGGTTATCCTTGCAAGGCTGTAGAAGACATTACCACTTATCCTTCTATTCTTGGAGGACGCGTTAAGACATTGCATCCTAAAATCTTTGGAGGTATCCTCTGCCGCAGAGAACTGGAAGGAGACCAGAAGCAGGTTGCTCAGTATGAAATTCCAGAGATTGACTTGGTTATTGTAGACTTGTATCCTTTTGAAGATACAGTTGCAAGCGGTGCAGCAGAACAAGACATCATCGAAAAAATTGATATAGGTGGTATCTCATTGATTCGTGCCGGAGCTAAGAACTTCAATGATGTAGTAATCGTAGCCAGCAAGCATCAATACCAACCCTTATTGGAAATCCTTAACAAACAGGGAGCTGTAACCACACGCGAACAACGCCGTTGGTTCGCAGGTGAAGCGTTTACTGTTTCTTCACACTACGACACTGCTATCCGCGATTA
>NZ_DBEXBB010000077.1:0-6428 GCF_048170425.1 Phocaeicola sp. | reverse complement strand
ATTTTTTATTTAATAAGAACCATATTTAGAGAAAGAAATAAAAAAGACGAGTAAGCTTCAAACATTATTTTGTTGTACATATTCGTTAAACTATAGGTATTGAACCTTTATATAACAGTAGCGATTGTCACTATAAATAGTGGCAGTCGCTATTGTTTTGTTGAACCTATATGTTGCAGTCAGCATTGGCACTGGATTTCTCTTCTTATTTTGTCAATGCACTTTCGGGGTGTTGCAGCTTCCATTTGCGCGGAAGAAGATTCAGCAGTTCCTTATAAGTCGTCTTTTTGTAATAGGGCATTCGGTCAATGACATCATTGAGATAATCCCTTGGGGTTACATCATGTGCCTTACAGGTGGTCAGCAGGGAACAGATGACCGACATATTGACCGCTGCCTTATGGTTGCCGCAGAAGAAGTTATGACGCATCTGTATACAGGGCTGCGGCCGTGTACTCTCTGATAGCCGCCTGTAAATCAGCAGAAGTCGACCCTAAAATCTGGATGGAAGATGTCCTGAGCAAAATCGAACATTCCAGACACCGTTCATTCAGTAACTTTATAGCCAATTCTTTGTCGGCTATCTCAGCATACTGCTTTTTTGAAAAGAAGCCCGCCATTGATGTAAACTTTATCAATGACGGGCAACTTACTATCTTTTGATTTTATGTCGAACTCACGTTATTTATTGCGTTTCAGGAACAAAGAATTCGTAATGGTAGCGGGCAGTTCTTCCTGATAGTGTGTTACCATAATCAGGGTTTTATCCTTTCGATTGCAGAACGCCTCGATGACATCCTTCACCAGCCGGCGGTTACGCATATCCAGTCCGTGCAACGGCTCGTCCAGAATCAGGAGTTCCGGGTCTTTGACAAACGCACGGGCCAGCAACACCATACGCTGCTCTCCGCTGGAAAGTTGCAGGAAACTGCGGTCTTTTAGGTCAGCAATACCAAAGATATCCATCCACCACACGCACGTATCCACATCTTTTTCCTGCATCTTGCGGTACAGTCCGATGGAATCATGCAGTCCGCTGGCCACAATGTCAATGGCTGGCAAGTTCTTCAGATAAGCGCGGTGCATTTCAGGACTCACATAACCGATGTGTTTCTTGATTTCCCAGATACTTTCACCACTCCCTCGTTTGCGACCGAACAAAGAAATGTCGCAGGCATAGCTCTGTGGATTATCGGCACAAATCAAGCTCAGCAAAGTGGACTTCCCTGCCCCGTTCTCGCCGCTGAGCGCCCACTTTTCACCGCACTTCACCGTCCAGTCGAGTTCTTTCAGAATCACCCGTTCACCGTAACGGATGCTTACCTTGTTCAAGTCTACGATATGCTCCGTATGGAACAGGTTATCGGCATACGGCAAGTCGAGTATCCGCTGCCGTTTCTCGTCAGGCAACACATGAGCAGGGTCCGGTTCACGGTGTGCCAAATATTCCTGCAAGGTGATTTTCGGGCCACAATGACGGTCTTCCACCGGTATCACGTGCGTAATGAACGTCGGGATGTCGTCTGTTTTCGACAAGACTAAAATTACCTGCAAGTTGGTCATTTCAGTCAGTTTTCCCAGCAATGTGTGCAGCAGTCCCCGGGTACGTGCATCCAGTCCGATGAAAGGATTGTCCATAATCAGCACCCTCGGGCCGCTCAACAAGGTCTTGGTCAGCTGAAACTTGCGGAGCTCCCCGCTCGACAGCAGAATAATGTGTTTGCTGAGCATCTCCTCAATGCCAAACAAATCGTACAGCGCTTTCCGCAATTGTTCGTCCTTGCAGGGAGGAAGCAAATCGGCTACGATAGGCGTATCGTCCAGGTCCTGCGAATTCCAACGCTGCTGGTAATAATAGTTCCCGTCGGCATCCCCGTACGAGTCACGGAAAGTGATGTACTTGATGTTGTCGCAAGCCATCTTCGATTCCGAAGGTGAGAAATCGTATTTCACTTCATTCATCAGCAACGGATAGCGTCCGGTAATGGTGTCTACCAGCAGACTCTTTCCGCCTCCGTTCGGTCCTACGATGGCCACATGTTCCCCTGCCGAAATCTGCAAGTTCACAGGCTCTTTCATCCGGTACAAGGGATGACGAGTCACTCCGTTTTCAATTGTA
Organism: Phocaeicola sp.; assembly: GCF_048170425.1. GTDB lineage: Bacteria > Bacteroidota > Bacteroidia > Bacteroidales > Bacteroidaceae > Phocaeicola. The sequence goes on along the minus strand of NZ_DBEXBB010000077.1, from coordinate 4,309 downwards.
ATTACATTCTGCATTGTCTTTCTCTGTTTTTATTTTGTTTCTTTAAGCAGTTGTTCTCTTGGTTTATTGATGCACAATCATGGCCGTACGAGGCGCTACCACCAGTTTGTTTCCGGTTAGCGTTCCCAGTCCTAACACATTGTCTATGCGTCCGTCACGGCAGGCAATCCAGTAACGTCCCTCGGGTATATCAATTTCTACGGGTTCTGTACGCGCATTGAGCACCACAATCGTGTTCAGCCATGAATCGCCTGCCGGCTTTCCCTTGATACGGAAAGCCACCACGTTGCTGGCCGGTACAGACAAAAACTCCAGGTGCTTGGCTATTAAGCCGGCCTCTCCCATACGGAAAGAAGGATGCGCCTTTCGCATGGCTATCAACCCCCTCACATAATCAAAGAAGTCACGCTGCGAGGTCTTTCTTCCCCAGTTGATGGCATTGATTTCGTCTGGACTTTTGTATGAATTGGCTACTCCTTGCTTGTCACGCAGAATTTCGTCACCTGCATACCAGAACGGGATACCTTGCGAGGTAAATACTGCCGTAGCAGCCAGTTTGGCCAAGGCGTTCATCTCTAAAGCAGAAAGTCCCGGCAGCGTCGCTTTCAGGCGGTCAGCCAGGCAAAGATCATCGTGACAACTCACGTAACTAATCATCTGCTCCGGTTGTGCAGCCCAGAAAGTCGGCACAGTGGATTCCTTGTCACTGACCAGTTGCGGATGTGCGATTCCTCCTGCCAGTCCGAACTTCACACCGGCGGCATATCCCATACGCCCGATAAGAAAAGCTCCCTTGGCATCGTTACCCCAGGGGCCACGCAGACTGTCACGCATTTCATCACAAAACATGCCGATGTGAGGAAGGCGTGAAGCATTTTTTTTCTTTGCCAGCAAACTGTCTGGCAATTGTGGCGCATTGGCAGTCCAACCTTCTCCATATATGCATATCGTAGGATCAATCTTGTCGAGTGCCCTGCGGATGGCATTCATGGTTTCGATGTCATGAATCCCCATCAGGTCAAAGCGGAACCCGTCTATGTGATACTCTCTGGCCCAATAGCAGACCGATTCTATCATGAAACGTCGCATCATCGGTCGTTCGCTGGCCGTTTCATTGCCACATCCCGATGCGTTAGCCCATTTCCCATCTTTGTCCGTACGATAGAAATACCCCGGTACAGTCCGTTCGAAATTGCCTCCCTTCGTGATAGCCGTGTGATTATATACCACGTCCATCACTACCCGGATGCCTGCCCGGTGAAGCGCCATGACCATCTGCTTGAATTCTCGGATACGCACATCCGGCCGATAAGGGTCGGTGGCATACGAACCTTCCGGTACATTATAATTCTTTGGATCGTACCCCCAGTTGTATTGCGGTTTGTCGAGCTTGGTTTCATCTACTGAAGAAAAGTCGAACGAAGGCAACAATTGTACGTGTGTCACGCCCAACTCCTTCAAATGGTCAATGCCCGTTTTCTCGCCTAAATACGTATGGGTTCCCTCCTCCGTCAAAGCCAGGAACTTTCCTCGGTGATGTATGCCGGAGATGGTATCGATAGAGAAATCCCGGTGATGCAGTTCATAAATCACCATATCGGAGAAGCGTTTCAGCGGTGGACGTTTGTCTTCATCCCATCCTTCGGGGTTCGTATCCTTCCAGTTAATGACGGCCGCCCGATCTCCATTCACTCCCACAGCCTTTGCCATGAGCCCGGGAGTATCTCCCTGCCACACATCGTCCACTTTGACATTGAACGTGTAGAACTTTCCTTTCAGGTCTTCGTTTATGAGGGCTTGCCACATACCATCGGATGCCGGCTCCATCTTCACCATGCGATAAGCTGAACCACCTTGTCCTTTTTCATACAGCAGTACCCGCACTTCCTGGGCCGAAGGAGCCCACAGTGAAAACTTTGTCGCAGAAGGTGTATAAACCATTTCCTCCCATTCTCCCTTGTATACCGGATATTCATCAAACGGCGTACTGGTATGCTGCTGTGAGGAAGTACATCCAGTGGCCACAGCCACGGCTGACATCACTACAAGCTGTTTTAAATTCATGATTATAATCTCCTATTTTTTTATGCGTCCCGGATTTTTGGTGATAAAATCCTTCCAGCTGGAGTAGGACTTCGGCATTTCCGGGCGTCCCATCTGCAAATAATGGCAATAAGCTGCTCCCAGCGCATCCGTTGCATCCATAAAAGGTCCCATTTCCGAGTCGGGTATGTGCAGCATGCGCTTCAGCATATCGGCCACTTGCTCTTTGCTGGCCTGTCCGTTGCCGGTAATGGCCATTTTGATTTTCAGCGGGGCATATTCCGTCACGGGAATGTCACGCGTCAGTGCAGCCACGATGGCTACGCCCTGCGCACGTCCCAGTTTTAGCATGGATTGTACGTTCTTTCCGAAGAATGGAGCTTCAATGGCCAGTTCATCAGGAAGATACGAAGAGATGATGCCTTGTACCCGTTCGTATATGTGCTTCAGTTTCAGATACGAATCGGTACATTTGCGCAAATCGATGACTCCCAGCGTCAGTACCTCCGGTTTTACACCTGTTACCTTCAGCACCCCGTATCCCATGATGTTCGTACCCGGGTCGATACCTAGAATTATTTTTTCTTTTACTGGCCGTATCACCTTATTACCTCCATTAATGTAGGGAAACCGATGACCTTATCCTTAAATACTTTCATCATTTCCGTATTCAATGCCGTTCCTTGCTTTACGTGCCAGCGGTGCAGTGCAGCACTGTCTTCCACTTCCCACTGAAGCGAGAAGCATTCACTGTCCTGCTCCTTATGGCTCAGGATACGCAGAATACGGGGATTCTTCAGTTCGCCCGAGTTTTCCACTTCCGGAATGTAATATTCGTTTAGCCAAATCACAAAATTACGGGCATCGCCCATCTCTACATGAAAGGTAGTATTATAAATCAGCATATATTTTTCTGTTTTAGTTTTATTATGAAATAAAAAAATCCAATGTATACAACCCTAATCAGGAATACCGGCGCGGATAGCGGAACAAGATGCTCAATAAGGCTACCACGCCCAATGTCATGGGGTAATACAGGTAGATGATGATGTTGATAGGCGACAGACCGGAGAGCTCGGCCGCAATCAATAGCTGCGCACCATAAGGAATAATACCCTGAATTACGCACGAGAACGTATCAAGGATGCTGGCACTTTTTCGTTTGTCTACCCGGAACTGTTCGGCAATATCGTTGGCCAGCGGACCTACGGTAATAATGGCAATCGTGTTGTTGGCTGTACAGATATTGGCCAGGCTCACTAAGGCAGCGATACTCAGTTCAGCTCCCCGCTTATCCTTTACGTGCTGCGTCAGGCGGTGCAACACATAGTCTACTCCTCCATTGAAGCGTATCAGTTCCAGCATGCCTCCAGCCATTAGAGTCACAATAATCAGCTCTCCCATTCCCGTCATGCCTTTTCCCATGGCGCCGAACCATCCGAATGCATCAAACGTGCCGTATACCATGCCTACAATGCCCGTGGAAATCAGTCCCAGCAACAATACCAGCAAAACATTGATGCCGGCTATGGCGGTTCCTAATACAATAATATAAGGAATCACCTTCATCCACTCTACGTGAGGAATATCTTGTGTCACTTCAATGTGGCTGCCATATATAATGTAATAGATGAATACAAGCAAGGCAGCTGGAAAAGCAATTAAGGAGTTCACCCGAAATTTGTCACGCATCACGCACCCTTGCGTACGGGTGGCCGCGATGGTCGTATCGGAAATAAAGGACAGGTTGTCGCCGAAAAAGGCTCCACCCACTACTACTGCCGTCATGAAGACCACGCTGACATCCGTCTTGGCCGCGATACCGGCAGCTACAGGAACCAGTGCGACAATGGTGCCGACTGATGTACCGATGGAAAGGGAAATGAAGCACGATGCCAGAAAGATTCCAGCCAGGAGCAGATTACCCGGAAGCAGCTGCAAAGTCAGATTTACCGTTGCATCAATAGCACCCATGGCCTGAGCCGACTGTGCAAAAGCACCTGCCAGAATAAAAATCCAGATCATCAACATGATATTCTTGTTGGCCGCCCCTGTGGAGTACTGCAACAAACGGTCGTTCAAGCTAAGTCCCTTCGTAATGGCCACGGCATAAATAGAAGAAAACATAAATGCCACCGTGATAGGAATCTTATAGAAATCGTTGATAAGGAGAGAAGTTACCAGATAAATACATAAAAAGACTACTAGCGGACTTAAAGCCCAGGCGTTTGGTTTGTTTACGATAGGGGTTAGTTTCTGAAAATTC
>NZ_DBEXBB010000076.1:0-4258 GCF_048170425.1 Phocaeicola sp. | reverse complement strand
CATCAACGAAAAGCAACAAAAAACTGAAAGCATACTGATTGTATCCTTCGTCTTGATCGCGCAGTTTCTTATAGAACTCTTTTCTGGAACTATGATTGTCCAATCCTGTCACCATTTCTAGCACAATCTGCTTAAATACAGGATACTCTGTAAAATCCATAAATGCTTGTTGCCGTCTCTCCCGCCCTTTGGTTATTATTTCAGGCTGTGGAAACTTCTCCTTGTAAAGTATTTCTGCACATTCCGCCACTTCGGCATAGGGTATTTCCTGATACCAACTGGCCTTGGCCCAGTCTGTACTGTTGTCTACTGCAAACTTCTTAAAATCATCCTTTACATCTTCTGCCGTCATCCATAAAGCAGCCATAATATAGGCTTGTCTGATATCTTCCCACTTCGAGGATTCTTCTTTTGGAGCAAACAGTTCTGCCTGTCTCTCATAAAAGGTCTTTCTTCCTTTTTCTCGTAAACTGGCGGTCAAATAACAATCCCTAATAACCATCAACAATTCTTGTGTCTGTCTATTATTATCAAAATGACGGTGATATTCTTTAAAGGCCTTTTTATAATAAGCCTCTATAATCCCTATCAGTTCTGTATGTCCTTGTTTGATGAATTCACTTGCCCTTCCAAACACTCCTTTTATCATGTTGGAAAATTCTTCCTGCTCATCATGATATTCATATTGGGAATGATAGAACGTGTGAGTAAGGATTTTTTCTACACTCTGAAGAGAACGAACTTTGGCAAGGGTTGTATAGATGGGCGTTCGAGTTACCATATGTGTAGTATGTCCCTTGTGTTGATTATGAACATACCCTTCTTTATCGAGTATATAGTCTATATATCCATCGGCCTTGTCCGCCTCCCCTATCAGCCTTATCATCGATTTGATGGCATCATAGTGGTTTGAGTCCTTTACAATGGCAAACAAGCGTTCTAAATAGGTCTGCTGAGTAAAAAAGGGATTATCGAAATACAAGAATGACAAATCGTGGTATTTGTCTTCTTTCTCTAGTGATTCAGCTGTCTTTTTCTCCAACACGCTGAAAAGTTTTTCAGTCAAATCAGCGCTATCAGACTTCAAACTATCCCATTTCAGGAAATAGCACAGGCACATCAAGTCTGAATAATAAGTCGTTCCTGTTTCTGTATCACTTAATTCATCCACAACGAACCCCACTGTATCTGTCGAATATGCAAATCGCCACAAATCCTCATAATCGTGCGTCATAATGTTCGACATTTGTAGATACTAATTGAAAAGTGCGCCAATATTCCAGTTGAAAATTGCGCCACCATAGGATAAGTATAATGACCTTTGTATAATCCAAATGCAAAGGTAAAATGAAGACTATGGTAGAAAGACAATCAATAATACACATGTATAGAGTATGCGGTTATAGCAAACGGCGTATCTCTCGTGAACTTCATGTCAGCCGTCATACCGTTGACAATATTCTTTCAAAGTACGAATCAGCCATCCGCACGGACAATCCAGAAGAGGCTTTGAGTGATTTGCTTACCATCCAGCCCAGGTATGACAGTTCCAGACGCCGTCCTCGCCGGCTCACACAAGAGATTAAGGATAAGATAGGATTTTGCCTGAAGAAGAATGCCGTTAAGATAGCTACCGGACTTCGCAAACAGCGCATGTTGAAAAAGGATATCCACCAGTTTCTGTTATCTCAAGGATACACCATCAGTTACGCCACAGTATGCAGTTATATAAAAAATATAGAGTCATACAAAGAGAAGAAAAAGAGCGAAGCCTTTATCCGGTTGTTCTATGAGCCTGGATGCATTGCCGAGTTTGACTGGGGTGAAGTTCTTCTTTTTATTGACGGCGTCAAAACCAAGTTTTATCTGGCCGTATTCACTTTCGGGCATAGCAATGGCAGATACGCCTATCTTTTCAGGCATCAGAATACGCTTGCCTTCATGGAATCCCACCGTAACTTTTTCAGGGATATACATGGTGTCCCCGCCATGATGGTCTATGACAATATGCGTGTAGCCGTCAAGAGCTTTGTCGGTGGTGATAAGAAACCTACAGAAGCTTTGATGAAGATGTCCGGTTTCTATTGTTTTGAGTACCGTTTCTGTAATGTACGGGCCGGATGGGAGAAAGGACATGTGGAGCGCAGCGTGGAATATGTCAGAAGGAAAGCTTTCTGCCTGACAGACCATTTTGGTGATATACATTCTGCCCAGGAGCATTTAAACCGGGTATGTATGCAGGTCAACAACGAGCAAGGCAGTCTTTCAACAGCGGAGAAAACATCACGTCTGGAAGCTGACCTGTCATCGCTGAAGCCTTTTCCCGGTAATCTGGGCTGTTTTGAGGTCTATGAGTACATTGTGGATAAATGGTCAACTATCAGCATGAAAAATGTTCATTATTCCGTACCTGATTCTCTTGTGGGAGAAAAAGTACATGTCAAGGTTTATAGTGAAAAAATCGTCATCCTGTACGGGAAGGAGAAAGTGGCCTCTCATCAACGCAGTTATTGCGGTGGAGACTGGTGCATCAAGCTGGAGCACTATTTGCGTACACTTTCCCGTAAACCGGGGGCATTGCCCCACTCTGTGGTTTGGCAAAGAGCACCGGAAGAACTGAGAAGGCTGTATGACATCCATTTCAAGGAGGACAACAGGACGTTTGTTCTGTTGCTGGACTATGCCCGAAAAAATGGATTTTCCGGAACGGACATTGTCACGGCATGCAAGGAGCTGACCGGACGTGGTGTCAGAAAGATATCTCCGGACCAGGTAAAGGCCATGCTGCATGGTAGCGTACAGGGAGAGACAGAAGAAACCATGGAACCGCCTGTTCTCCCGGCACAACAGGAGAATATAGAAAGAGAAGCTGTGGATATGCTTGAAGGCATCACGGCGCTCATGACAGGATACAATGAAGTGCATGATATAATACCAACCATTTAAGTTTATAATATATGAAATCAGAAAAAGAAACCATTTATGACTATGCTGCAGAACTGAAGCTTCTGGCCTTTAAAGAGGAACTGGAATGCACCCTTTCATTGGCAGCTGAAGAAAACTGGAACCATCTGCAGTTCTTGACGGAATTGCTTGGAAAGGAAAGCGCCAGGAGAAGGGAGTGTAGAAGAAGATCAAGGATAAGATCTGCGGGATTTCCACAAATGAAGTATCTGCATGAGCTTGTTATGGAAGACATGCCCAAAGAGGCACAGGTAATATTACCTGAATTGGAGACACTGGACTTCATCAGACAGGGAAGAAACCTGGTCCTGTATGGAAATCCGGGAACGGGAAAGACGCATATTGCTACGGCTTTAGGAATAAAGGCCTGCCAACAGGACTTTACCGTATTGTTTACTTCAGTGCCGGTCCTGCTTACCCAGATAAGGGAGGCTAAATCAGCAAAGACACTGAGGACGCTACAATTAAGGTTTGAAAAATACGATCTGGTCATCTGTGATGAGTTCGGATATGTCAGTTGTGACAAGGAAGGAGGAGAACTGCTTTTTAACCACCTGTCGTTAAGAGCCGGAAAAAAGGCTACAATCATTACTACTAATTTGGCTTTTAACAGATGGAATGAAATCATAAAGGACAAGGTGCTTGTGGCGGCAATGGTTGACAGGCTTACACATAAAGCTTATCTGGTTAATATGACCGGACTGTCTTATAGGCTTAAGGAAACACAAAAAATGAGACAAGATAAATGAATATTTTAAACTTATAGTAATTTTGTAACAAGTTATGGATGGAGCTCTTTTCAATTAGAATACAGCGCACTTTTCAATTAGTATCTACACCATTGTGAATATCATTATACTTTTCGTATTTTGATTTTACACTCTTATATGCTTTCTGAAAGAACGGAAGCAATATCTTACATTCCTCTTTGGTCATACAGACCGTTATCTCGTATGGAGATGAATACGATTTTCTAGTGCCATCTATGTGACTCATTTCTGTTCGTTATTGAAGTCATTAATATAACTACGCCCAGCATCAGTTGGACGATAAACAACATCACCAAATGGTCCAGCCGATTTCGTCAACAAACCGTTTTTTACCATTTCTTCTAAATCATCAGAGGGTTTACTATAACCACCCCATCCTTTTTTGCAGATATTCCTTAAATGAATAAGCTGCATCTTACTTAATTCTATATTCATTTGGTTCATATTTATTCGAGTTCGAAGATTCTGTTGATGGTGTCAGCTAATTTATCATTGATGATTTTCGAGTTCCAACTGTCAAATTC
>NZ_DBEXBB010000075.1:0-14287 GCF_048170425.1 Phocaeicola sp. | reverse complement strand
TACGCCCCAAAGGATATTTTCCCGACAAGCTGTCACATGGCAGAAGAGAAAGCATATTCCGAATGATATTATACGCATGATTTCCATCCAGCATACGCGCCCAGAAATTTATTTTCCAGCCAATACTCCATCCCGTAGCCATATCTCCTCTCTGCATCAAGGTATTCTTAGCAGCCTGGAACAACTCCGGGTACCGATAAGGGGATATCTGATTGCTCGGATACAAGCCATACAAATGAGAAATATGACGATGCTGGTCTTTCGGGTCATCCACATCTTCCAGCCATTCCTGCAGTTGATTATATTGACCAACCTGCATAGGTGGCAACTGATTTATCAAGGCCTGAAGTGAATCACAATATATCCTGCTTTCCCCCAGTATACGTGCAGCACGAAGGGTATTGCTCAAGGCATCAAAAGCAATCTGATTATCCATCGTACATCCGGCTACAATCGAAACCCCATTCGGACCATGCTCAGGAGATACAGAAGGAGCCGTCACCATCCAGCCATACTGAGGATGCTTTACCATAAATGATAAAAAGAAATCAGCACTTCCCTTCAACACTGGGTAATATTCACGAAGAAAATCCTTGTCACCGGAGTATAAATAATGCTGCCAAAGATGCTGGGCTACCCAGGCACCTCCGTTAGGCCATATACCCGCATCTGCAAAGTCAACCGGGCCAGCGGCTCTCCAGATATCCGTATTGTGATGAGCTACCCAACCTTCAGCTCCATACAACACACGAGCCGTTTCCTGTCCTGTGACGGAAAGCTCACGCGCCATTTGAAAAAATGGCACATGAGTTTCCGACAAGTTAGTTACCTCAGCCGGCCAATAATTCATCTCCGCATTGATATTAATCGTGTACTTACTATCCCAGGGTGCATACAAATCTTTATTCCATATTCCCTGAAGATTGGCCGGCTGACTACCTGGCTGTGAAGAAGAAATCAACAAATAACGTCCATACTGAAACATCAACGCAGCCAGCGAACAATCTTTTACCTTATTAAATTCATTAATACGTACATCCGTTTCCTTCTTTGAAAATTCTGAAGAAGGCAAGCACAAAGCCACTCTTCCGAATTGTTCGGAATAAACGGCTTTATGCTCGTCATACAATTCTTCGTTCTGCTTATCCCACACCCCTTCAATAGCCAGTCGTGCTTTGGTATGTGCATCACCCGACACATCCCGATAATTCACAAAATTAGTAGCCGCACTGAGAAAAACTGTGGCCGAAGATGCATTTCTAACGGACAAGCATCCATCTTTACATTCTATTTTTCCATCCGATTTCACACGCATCATCACAACCGCATGAAGTGCAGACGGAATTCCTTCATGCTCCGCACCTTCACATCTCATTACCAAATATTCTCCTTCGCTTTTTACTTCTGAAAGCAGCGGACAAGCATATTTCAAATCAACTCCCAGCCGCTTACTTTCCGAATCTGTGCTCAAATCTATAATCATCACATTATCAGCAAAGGATGTAAATGCCCTGCGGGTATATTCTACACCACCACAGCGAAAACGCACGGAAACCGTTGCATCTTCCAGATTTAAATCACGATAGTAGGAGTCAATCTCTCCCTCGCAATCAAAATCCATCCAAACGCTTCCCAATGTCAAATAACGCATGCCATGATGAGAAGTCATAAATTTTGCATCAAGCAAACTTCTGGCATCTTGATTCTTACCTTCAAAGATAAGCTGCCTCACCTGGTCAAGATAAGCAGAAGCCCCCGTTCGATTATTGCTGTACGGACCACCCGCCCAGAATGTTTCCTCATTCAGTTGAATTTCTTCATGTTTTGCACCTCCAAACACCATTCCGCCCAGATGAGAATTACCTATTGGCAATGCTTCCCACCAGTTGCGCGCAGGAGCCGAATACCACAACTTCAAATCCTCTGCATTATCGGCAATCACACCGCACACAGAAGCAATCATGAGCAAACAGAAACATAGAACTTTCCTCATAGATGCCTGTCCCCACATTTATTATTTATCAAACGTCCTTGAAACAAAAGGCAGACACATATACAATGCAGAATGCCAATATTCCCAGTCATGTCCGCCGTCTCTAACCCTAAACTGACATGAAACCCCTGCTTTACGCATGGCTTGAAAGAACTCAATATTCCGGTCAAGCAAGAAATCATCATCCCCGCAATCGACAAACCATCTCACCGATTTCAAAGCCTGCAACGTACTGGCATCCGCTTCTGCCACACGCTTGATACAACTTCTTTCTATCACAGCCCGTGTCAGAATAGCCAGTTTGCTATCCGGATTATCAAAACGGGCAGCACCTTCTTCCGGTATCGACATAAGCGCGCTCATCGCATATACAGAAGAGAACATATCGGCATGCCACAATCCATAACCAGTAGCTCCTCCACCTCCCATAGACAGTCCAGCAACCGCACGATTTTCTTTATTACCGATTATGTTGTACTTATTTTCAATATAAGGAAGGAACTCTTCAAAAAAGAAATCTTCGTAAAGCCACCCCGGCATATTAAAGAAACCATTCCATACTTCTTTGTAAATATCACCTCCCGCATCAGGCATCACAATAATCATCTCACTGGCTTCCTGTGAATAAATCAGCCGGTCGGCCACTTCCTGCACATGTCCACGCCATACCCAGTCCTGATTGGTCTGCGACATTCCATGAAAAAGATAAAGTACCGGATATTTCTTTCCCTGAATCTCCCCAAAAGAAGGAGGAAGATAAATAGAGCAAACTCTTTCAGTATTCAATTTCTTACTAAAGATTGTATCATTCACCACCCTACTACGTGAGAACAATGATACGGGTACCAGGCATAAAACCAACAAAGCAATAAAAAAAGAATGTTTGTCCATAGATTTAAAATTTAATTCAACAAAAATACACACCTATCACATAAGTTACAATAAATTACGTTACCAGGATTTTCGTTCACGTTACACACGCCATAATATCGTACTCACAAAACGTACATTTTACATATACCCACATTACATTTCTGCTTATATCAATTTAACAAACAAATATTTACATCCTCTCATATTTTATAAACAAGAAAGTAACATCCAGTAACACACAATAAAAGATATGCAACATGTCATCATATATACCCCATGCAAAATACGTAAATTTGCCCTCAGAAAGATTACATAAAGACTTCATTTAACCAACACAATCATTCAATTATTTACAACAAATTATTTATCATGAAAAATCAATTAAAATTACTCACACTCGGGACACTAGGCCTCATTGCTACCTCATGTGGGAACAAGGTAACGATGCCAGATGCTGGGGTTCCAGTCTTTTCGCAATTCATTTACACGGGAAATGATGCAGTATATGAAAAGAATCCACTGAATGAGGGAGAATTCTACAATCCTATACTACAGGGGTGTTATCCTGACCCTAGTATCTGCAAGAAAGGAACCGACTATTACCTGGTATGTTCCTCTTTTGCCATCAATCCGGGAGTACCTATTTTCCATTCTACAGATTTAGTAAACTGGAAACAGATAGGTCATGTTCTCGACCGCCCTTCACAGCTAAAAGTGGAAGATTCAGGCATCAGCGCTGGTATTTATGCCCCGACCATCCGGTATAATCCGCACAATGATACCTTCTATATGATTACGACTCAGTTCTCGGGAGGAATGGGAAATATGATTGTAAAAACCCAAGACCCGATGAAAGGCTGGAGCGACCCTATCAAATTGAATTTCGAAGGCATTGACCCCGACATCTTCTTTGATGACAACGGCAAGGCATACATCACTCACAATGACGCACCCGAAAAATCGCTATACGAGGGACACAGAGTGATTAAAGTCTGGGAATACGATTTGGAAAAAGACCAGATTATTCCTGGCACAGACAAGATTGTAGTGAACGGAGGAGTAGATTTGTCTAAAAAACCTATCTGGATAGAGGCACCACACCTTTACAAGAAAGACGGAAAATACTATCTGATGTGTGCAGAAGGCGGTACAGGAGGCTGGCATAGTGAAGTAATCTTTATCAGTGATAATCCGCAAGGTCCGTTCAAGCCGGCATCTGAAAATCCGATTCTTTCTCAAAGACACCTTCCTTCAGAGCGTCCGTTCAAAGTAGACTGGGCCGGTCATGCCGACCTGGTAGAAGGACCTGACGGACAATACTATGGCGTATTCCTTGCCATACGTCCCAATGAAGCCAACAGAGTGAACACCGGACGGGAAACATTCATTTTGCCTGTCGACTGGACTGGCACCTTCCCCGTATTCAAAGGCGGTCTGGAGCCTATCCAGCCCAAACTGACTATGCCACAAGGTGTGAAGAATGAAACCGGAAAGAACGGATATTTCCCCAACGGAAACTTTACATTTACGGAAACTTTCACCGGAAGTTCACTTGATTACCGCTGGGTAGGAGTCAGAGGTGCCAGAGAAGGATTCATTTCTACTACTACAGAAGGAGTAAAGATTACTCCTTACGAAACCAATATCAAGGCAGTTCTTCCTACTTCTACATTGTTCTATCGTCAGCAACACCTTAATTTCACAGCTACAACTACCCTGAAATACGTTCCTCGTACAGAAAAAGACCTTGCCGGAATTACCTGCTATCAAAGTGAGAAATTCAACTATGTATTTGGAGTAACGAAAAAAGCGGAAAATAACTACATCGTACTGCAACGTACTGACAATGGAAAATCTTCTACCATTGCAAGTGAAAAGATTGCAGAGAACACTCCGGTCAGTCTGCGCGTAACGGCTGAAGGAGACAAATACACATTCAGCTACTCCACAAAAGACGACACCTACCAGACCGTAGGAGGCACTGTTTCCGGCGATATACTTTCCACCAACGTTGCAGGCGGATTTACCGGTGCGATGATTGGTTTATATGCCACCACTTCCAATGATGCGGAAGCCTTATAAGCAGCTTCTCACTTATAGCTAAATAAAAAAGTCTGTCATTACATCCTCTTGAGAAAAATGACAGACTTTTTATTTAAGACTCTCTCAGCTACTGCTTATTGAGGAAAAATAATCTGATAACGGCCGCTCAAATGCATAAACGCAAACAAACGTAGCAACCCGTCATAATATTTATCCAGATAGCCGTCTTCATAAGGTTCATGTTTTGCTTCCCACAGCTGTTTGACAAACTCTTCACATTTCACATCCGTACAAACTAATGACACCGCTGCAGCAGTGGCCACAAGTCCCAATGAATGACGCAACTGTTTATATTCACCCGCCTGCAAGACTTCCTTCACCGGGCTTCCATCTATATTATACTGATCCTTAAAATCATAAAGTCCCTGAGTATACAGAAAATTCTGTATCTTATTTCCATACTCCTGCTGCCACTCTCTGTCTGCACATGCCCAAGAATAATCCAGAGCAATATTCATAGGCACCCGCCATGAATCAAAACGGAAGGCATCTCCTACTATCCCATCTGAATGCAACAAAGAACCGTCATAATTATTGTAATCAGGATTTAAGCCAGTCACCGGATGAATACTCTTATGCAAGTACTCACGACTTCTCTTGGCACACTCCCTCCAAAAACGGCTTCTTCCATCATAAGCCCAGCGGGCCCACACTTCATAAAAAGCAGGCAAATGATAAGAAGGATCAGTAAATTTCGCACCGAAGCGAGTCGGAGTAAATGTAATCAGCTGATGTTCTATATTTATAAATGGAGTTACCGCATCTTTTCCAACCTTTTTCATCGAACAGTCCAAAATGTTCTGCGCCTCAGCCAAATAATTTATACCAGATTCATTCCCCCATCTGTTCGACGCAAAAATAAGTGAAGTCACATAATATAGCTCACCATCTGAAGCAGGTCCTTCAGAATTACGAGTGCCATCCGTCTGACAACTCCAGGCAAAATAACCTTCAAACATGCCTTTCTGGTGCTGCATATATTTCTTACACCACCGCCATAAACGATCAAACATATCCTTCCGGTCAAACTGCACGGCAATCATCATTCCGTAAGACATACCTTCTGTACGCACATCATGATTCTTCAAGTCACTGATATAAGCCATGGAATCACCGACCTCAAAATAGACTTTATTGGCCCCATAAAATACGTCATTAAACACTTCTTCCAGTTTCGCATCAATTTCGGCCTGAGAATAACCCATTTCAACAAAAAAGTTTCTATACTTATGCGTTTCAAAAGCACCCGCTGACCATGGAACAGCATCAAAACCTATCCAGTCAATTTCCACGGAAGCCCCTTTCTGCAGAGAGACCTGTATATCTCTTACCCCCACCGGAGCCTTTTCCACACGTGCCTTCACCACACGCCAGTCTTTGCATGCAGGAATCTTCACGGTAACTATATCTTCATCATCCACTACAATTTTCACCACCCCACCTTTATCCGATTTCACACGCATTTTCACTTCTTGCACAGGCTGACCACCAAAGTCCACACGATTGTACTGAATCCATGATTTTACTTTTTCCAGCCGGCACTTCCATCCTTCGAACTTATTTTTATCATTAATAAAGGAGATAGATACTCCTTTTTTACTGGTTGCGCTATACCGGTCTATCTGTATTTTCATACGCGCATCCGTAATCCCGACTCCGCGTAAAGTAGGCTTTACTTTCACAATCGTTCCATCAGAATTAAAAGTTAAGGAATCAATACGAACAGAACGGCGCTTATCAGCTTCAGGGGAAAAATCATTATGATGATAAAAAAGATACCACTGTCCATTATATTCCACAATTGAATGATGATTTGTCCAACATCCAGTGGGAGATTCATCCATAATAATACCTTTAAATTCAAATGGGCCTGAAGGTGAATTTCCCATTGCATATGCCAATGTCTCCGTCTTGTCCTTCACCCAGGGAAAAGTAAGGTAATACCTTCCGTTTCTTTCAAATACAAACGGTCCCTCCTTAAATCCCTCAGGAAGCCCTTCTATCAACACTGGGGCAGAAGCCAACTCCTTCATATTATCTTTCAGCTTTGCCATACGCAAGCCATTCCCAGCCCAATAGATATATGCACTTCCCTGTTTATCAATCAACACACACGGATCAATTCCCTGTATGCCTTCTATAGGCTTCCAGTCTGGCATGAATGGTCCATAAGGAGTATCCGACACTGCAACTCCCACAGAGAAGCCTTTCATGTTTTTAGGCTTTGCCGGAAAATAAAAATAATATTTTCCATTCTTGTACACACAATCAGGAGCCCACATGGAATAGGACTCCGAATCCACCCATGGGACATTGTTTTGTGAAAGAATTACCCCATGATCTGTCCAGTCTACCAGATTTTGAGAGGAATATACATGATAATCTTCCATGCAAAACCAGTCATTAAGACGTTCAACCGGACTTTTTATATCATGTGACGGATATAAATAAACTTTCCCCTCAAACACGCGGGCTGTAGGATCGGCTGTAAAAGAATGACTGATAACAGGATTTTGTGAATAGGTCTTTAGAATAACAAAAAACAATGTCACTATACCCCAATAAAGATGCCTCATAAATATAGTATTAGGTTATAAGTAAAAAAATAAGAAAAAGAAGCTACCCCAATACAGGGCAGCTTCTTTCTCAAAACATGTCACGATTAATTAGCGGAATTTCCATGCATATTCGTATTGGTAGAAAGTTCCGTAGAAGGTATCGGCACGCGCAAATGACGTGAATAATCAAAGACCTGGGTACCAGTCAAGTTGGTCTGTTCCACCTGAAGTGCATTTTTATTTTTCAAGTTATTCAGTACAATACTCTGGTCCGGATCATTCGGATTATTGTACCATCTCATCAGGTTAAAGAACCGCCAGCCTTCCCAATATAACTCTACAGAATATTCATGTTTCAGGATTCGGCGTACAGAATTTAACTCCATTCCTTCGCAAATAACATCTCCATTGCTTCCTACCACTCGACCAACTACAGGCTTCTGTTGAAGCAAGTCATCCACTGTAGGCAATGTATTGCCTTTCAAATAATCATTTCCTAAATCAGCTTCAGTTGTATTGAAAGCTTCCGTATTTTTGTTCGCACGATCACGCACCATCTGAATGTATTTTTTAGCTGTTACTTCATCATTATCAGCTTCCAGACAACATTCCGCATACATCAACAATATATCCGAATAACGGATAAGGCGATCATTGATACCACTCTGTTCTTTACTTCTCACCTGATCAAGACTATACTTACGGCATCCGAACCATTTTCCTCGCCATTCATCAAATGTATCTCCAGAGAACAGAGTTTCATAAGGAATCCAGTTACCAGATTTACCCAAGAAATTGCAACCACCAGGTATATACATGCCTAAATAAGCACGAGGGTCTATGATTTTTCCTGATGCATCACGCTCAAACTCATTATATAGCGCTAAAGAAGGCTGCCCGTTCCACCATCTGGCCGACTCTGTTGAATTAGGAGCAGTCATTTCCAATTCACGAATTGTATTTTGTCCCGTTACTACCCAGTCATTCAGGTCACCATTAGCAGCCGGGTTAAATCCGTCTGTTTCTACACTTTGGCAGAACTGTACTTCAAACAAGGATTCAGCATTATTTTCATTATCCTCAGTCGCATTATCACGGTAGTTATCCATTAAAAAATATTGATGGGAATCGATAATTTGCCACAATACATCCTTTGCTAAAGCCCATTCGGCATCACCAGCCTTAGCTGTTCCATCCAAAATAGGACGAGCCATATACGTTTTTGCTAAAAAGGCAAGTGCAGAACCCTTTGTAGCACGACCTTCATTTTCAGTTCCTTCGTATGACCAGTCTGTAAGCAAGTCTGCCGCATCCTGAAAATCCTTTATCATGCGCTGATAAATTGTTCCAGGTTCAGCAGGAGGTAGCATGTAATCTCCTTCACCAGTAGTCACATAGTCACGGTCAGGAATTTCATCTCCCCAGAAATAAACCAGATAAAAACGGCTCAAGCCTCTCAAGAATATGGCTTCGCCTTTCAGTCTGTCATACAATTTCTTGTCGTCCGCATTGTTCAAGTCGAACGCCCCATCCTGGTTTGCCTCTAATTTTTCGAGCGCAAGATTAGCAGCATACTGCAATACATACAAATCCTGATAACAAGTTGATACACTACCCAAATCTGCATTTACGTTATATTGAGACAATCTTGCCGTTTCCGGTTCACCGGCAGCAGCTCCACTTGTAAACACGTATTCGTCACTACGTGCATTCAGCATAAACGGCATCCATCGAGCCCATCCACCAGCTCTTTGAAGTATATTGTATGCGCCATTTACAGCATATGTCAAATGTTCTTTCGTATTATAATATGTAGCCTCGTTATCTGCCAAAGGATTATTATAATCCATGTCAGGCTCACATGAACTCATTGTCATTAGTAAAGAGCCCAAACAAATACCCATATATGTTTTAATATGTTTCATAAAATTCCGATATTTCATTATTACTTAAAATGTCAACTGCAAACCAGCAAAGAATTCACGATTTACCCAATATGTATCACTAGTAGTATAGTAATATGCTCCGTCTACTCCACGGTTCAAAGTCGAACCATTGTTAGGAACTTGCGGGTCAAACATAGAATATCCCGTAATAGTGAACGGATTCTTGACTCCCACATACAAACGTAAGGATTCAATATGAGCTTTAGAAATCAATGCTTTATTAAACGTATATCCTAATGTAATACGGTTACAACGGAAATAAGATCCATTTTCTATGAAATAATCTGAAGCTTTTGTATGATTACCGTTGGGGTCATTGAGTACCGCACGCGGTATATTCGTATTCACATTAGCAGGTAATGTAATTGTTTCACCACCAGCAGTTGTAAAGGTTACATCTTCAGCACGGAAGCGGTTATTCATATCAGTCATCTGATTCTTTGCTGCATAACCACCCATAAGTTCTGTTTTCCAGTTATTATAAATCTGGTTTCCAAAATCACCTTGCCACAACATAGAAAAATCAAATCCTTTATATTCTGCTGTAATATTCAAGCCAAAAGAACAATTCGGTAAAGAAGAACCTATAAATGTCTTATCATCATCCGTAATCTGTCCGTCACCATTTACATCCACATATTTCAAATCTCCAGCTGAAGCAGAAGGTTGAAGACGTTCTCCCTTGCTGTTCACATAATTAGCAGCTTCTTCATCCGTACGGAACAATCCATCTGTTTTGTAACCCCAGAATTGCGCTACAGGTTGCCCTATAACCGTCATTGTAACATTACTACCACCCGCAACGGCACCACCAGCAAGTGAAGCATTTTCACCCAGGCTTGTTACTTCATTACGGTAAAGAGAGAAATTAGGAGAAATAGTTAATTTCACATCACCAATTTGTTCACGATAAGTAGCTGAAAGTTCGATACCCCAGTTTTTCATACTACCTACATTAGAATACATGGTATTAATATTACCTGTAGATTTAGGCAACTGTACGGCAAGCAGCATATCTGTTGTTTTACGATTATAATAATCGAATACCAAGCTGAATTTATTATTAAACATATCAAGATCGAAACCGATACCCGCATCTCTGGTCGTTTCCCATGACAAATCAGGATTTGCAAAATTTTCAATCAACGGGGCAGATGCATTAGAGGAGCTTCCTTCCGGATTAATTTGGTTAGGACCAAATGTATAGTATCTGTTATCTGTTTCAACTACTGACTGATAATCATATCGTCCTACCGCATTGGCACTACCAATCCAACCTAATGTAGCACGGATTTTCAAATTATTCAGCCAGCTGGAGGTTGCGTCTTTCATCCAGGATTCCTCACTTATTCTCCAACCCACCGAGAATGATGGGAAATATCCCCAACGATTACCCTTCTTAAACTTAGAAGACTCATCAGCACGGAAGTTAGCTGTAATCATATACTTACTATTGTAGGAATACATAACTCTGGCTAAATAAGAAAAATAAGCTTCATTATATTGTGAACTGGTTATATTCTGGCTGTCTGGATAACGACTTTCTGGGCCAAAATCTGAATATTCATTGCTACGTCCAGAAATACCAGTAGACCATCCATCAAAGGTTTCAGAAACAACTCCAAGCACTCCCGACAAATTATGTACACCATTAAAAGTTTTGTCAAAAGTCAACAAATTCTCAATAATTTCATGTCCGCTTCCTCCTTTTGTCGTACTTTGAGAATTATAAGCTTGTCTTCCATTGGCTGTACCAAGATCATATTCAGGAATTAAAGTTGCATCATTATTTCTTGCAAATGAGTAGGTATAGGTCAAACGGTATTTCAACCAGTCAAAAATCTTTATCTCACCAAATATACTTCCCAAAGCGCTAATTGAACGGTTGCGAATTTTCTCATTTCTCAAAAACCATATTTGATTCACCAGGTCATTTCCGTCACGACCATTATTACCGGTCAAGAAAAAACTGCCATCTTCATTATATACTGGAAGATTGGAAGGTGTTTGTAAGGCATTCATTAAGGAAGCACCTGTAAAACCATTGGTTCTACTATAATTAGCAAAGATACGTCCGCCATAGGTAAAACGGCCTACAGTACCCTGTACATTGGCATAAATATTGTCGGCTTTCACATCTTCTGTGTGCATCTGATCATCATTGTCAGCATGTGTAGCTCCAATACGATAGCTGGCATATTTGCTACCTCCACTCACTGACAAGTCGTATTTCTGATAGTTTGTATTACAGAAATACTCATCCCACCAGTCTGTACTTCCAAGCGGATTGCTCGGAGTAGCCACCCCTGTAGGAACTGTTTTATTCCATGTCCCATTCGCAATTGCAGTGGCATCAGAAGAATTATAGTAAAGTTCATTTACGTAAACTGCATAATCATACGGATTAAGCATATCTACTTTGCTGGTGTTTGAACCAAAACCGGCATACGCATTAAAGCTAACTTTCGGTTTTCCTTCTGCTCCTTTCTTTGTAGTTACCACAATCACACCATTGGCACCACGCACACCATAAATCGCACATGAAGCTGCATCCTTCAAAACCTGGATGGACTCTATTTCATTATCATTAGGAATGTTTCCTGAAGCATCAATGATACCATCTACCACCCACAACGGATCTGTACTACCTGTAATTGATGAGGTACCACGAATACGAATCTTTCCACCTGACACATTCACACCCGCAGTACTTCCTTGCAAAGCATCTGTAATACCTCCTGGAGATTTTAAAACCTCCTTCGGACTTAATGTGGCAATAGCAGAGGTCAAATCTTCCTTTTTCTGTGTACCATAACCCACTACGACCACATTATCGAGCAACTGTGTATCTTCTGTTAATGTTACGGTTAAATCAGTCTTACCTGCAACCGAAATTTCCTGAGTTTTATATCCTACAAAAGAAACGACGATGACAGAATTAGAAGGCAGATTTAAAGTAAAACCTCCTTCAAAATCTGTAATTGTACCATTGGTTGTACCCTTTTGAAGCACACTTGCACCTATAACAGATTCCCCGGCTCCATCTTTCACAACACCTTTTACGGTAATATTTTGTGACAAAGCCCATAAAGGAATCATACAAAACAACATGAACAGCCATATCAGGCGTAATCTAAATAAGTTTTTCATCATATTTGTATGTTTAACAGTTAATAAATTTTTTAATCTTATAATCTCATTTCCAGCAATTTCTGCTTAAGCAAAAATTTCATACTCTAGCAAAAAGCTCTTGATAATGATTATTAGAAATCAACAAAAACCTTTTGCTATAAAATACAGTCCCACTCGATTACTTCATTTTACACAGAGAAACAAGTATATAATACTATTTCTTACACTTTGTACTAACGTATCACCTAGTATCCCCCTTCTTTTTCATTTTAGTGTTCATACGCATTTTCATTTAAGATTACACATTAACGAATCATTTAACTCTTTGCAAATGTAGTTCTTAATAAACCAAAGGAGTTACACCGTATTACCAACAGCCATATTTTATGTTACACCATCATCACGGGTGTAACATTTTCTTCATTCCGTGATACATTTAGGTTATAAAACATAAAAAAGGAATATTTCCCCCTTATCTACGGCATTCCAAAATGCTTAAACGTTTCATTCCAAACGCAAGTACATTTCAATCTAAACGCCTTTGCGTTTTAGTGAAAACGCAAGGACATTTAAAACAAAACGCAAGGACGTTTGAGTTCAAACGTCCTTGCGTTTTCCATAAAAGAAATCTTCCTGCTCTTGCAGAGTGAAAAATTCTTAAAATCCAGTCAAATATTCTTTCAACACTTCCACATATTCCCCCATAGCTTCCCGCCCTTTTGAAGTCATCCGGCAAACGGTACGAGGCTTCTTGCCCACAAAACTTTTCTCCACCTCGATATAACCGGCTTCGCTCAACTTGTCAAGCTGCACACTGAGGTTACCTGCCGTGGCATTGGTCTGCTCTTTCAGGTAAACAAAGTCTGCCTCATCCACAGACAAGAGTATCGACATCACCGCCAGACGGAGCTGGGAATGAAGTAACGGATTCAGTTCTTTCAACATACATTACGGGCCTTTCGGTTTAAATAATGGCCGGGCAACACCATCATGACCACAAACGACAATCCAAAATACAAATACCAGTCAATGGTAACGGCCTGATGAAGGGTATAGGCCATCAGCATATAAATGGCAAAACTAAAACCTACCAGCGGCGACCACATCACCACCCTACTACGAATGATAACTCCAGTAATGGAAACACCGATACCACTGTAAAGCAGAGAAAGGGGCAGCATCAATGAAAAGTTGACTCCTCCGTAATGGAATGCCAGCAAAGACATGATGACTACGGTCAGCACAAACAAACTGCCTATTACCTTCCACACCTGCATAATAGCACGATCAGTATACGTAATTACTGAAGGAGTTTCCTTGCGCTGCATACGAAGCATAAAGCCCCAGAATAGAAACATGCTGAACCAGCCGATGCTCCAACGGGAATCGCCCGTATAGTACACCAACAAAAACAGCAATACTGAAAGCGCCGCAGTAAAATATCCCCAGTAAAGAAACTGGTTTCCACTGCCCACTTCCATATTCTTCCGGGTAGAACGAATCATTTGTGAAATCAGTTCCAGACTTTC
The DNA here is from genome assembly GCF_048170425.1 of Phocaeicola sp. Lineage (GTDB taxonomy): Bacteria > Bacteroidota > Bacteroidia > Bacteroidales > Bacteroidaceae > Phocaeicola. Next base: position 153 of record NZ_DBEXBB010000075.1, on the reverse strand, counting down.
TTGTTCTGATAATTTCTTTTCTTCCATAAGGCAATCAGTTTTAAGTTTTAAACTCATTGTAGTTTATAAAATAAACTACAACATGAAAAATAAAAGCAAAGAGGCGCGCTTCTCTCTTGCTTCAATGCAAATATAAATAAGTTTATTTTATAA
>NZ_DBEXBB010000074.1:0-19432 GCF_048170425.1 Phocaeicola sp. | reverse complement strand
AATACATTGATTTCAACCTGAGCACAAAATTCATCCGCTACGACCTTGACAACCCGATTTATCTGGAAGAAGGCGGTTTGCTGTATCATGACATTGCCCGTATGTGGCCGACAATGCCTTTCAAAGATCCGAACGGACACTATATGCGTAACGGAAAACTGGCACAGCTGACTGACGGCGGCCGTTCCAAAACACACAACGACGACATTTATCTGCAAGGACAGGTGGTACTCCACCCGCTTAAGAACTGGAACATCTATGCGGAAGCCGGTATGCGCGTCATTAACCAGAACAAGCAGGTGAACCTGAACAAGATTTATGAATACGACATTAATGACAATCCTGTGGAACTGGCGTTCAGCGGTAGTTATGCACCGGGAGCAACCTTTGCCCGCATGAACTACATGAACAGCAACTTCTACACCACTTCTTTCTATACCGATTATACCCTCGAGAAAAATGACCATTACCTGAAAGTAATGCTGGGTATGAATACGGAAGAATACATTGTACGTTCTCTGTCGGCACAACGCAGCGATGTCATTTCTGGACTGATTCCGGAAATCAGCGCTTCGGTAGGTGAAGATAAAATCAACAATGACGACAATAATCCTACCCAATACAGAAACTGGGCAACTGCCGGTTTCTTCGGACGTATCAACTACTCTTATAAAGAACGTTATTTGTTTGAAGCCAACCTCCGTTACGATGGTTCTTCACGCTTCCTTCGCGACCAGCGCTGGAACCTCTTCCCGTCATTCTCTTTCGGATGGAACATGGCACACGAATCATTCTTTGCTCCGCTGACCAAAGTTATCAATACGTTCAAGCCACGTGTATCATGGGGTATGCTGGGTAACCAGAACACTGATGCGTTCTATCCGTTCTATCTGACACAAAACGTAGTAGCCAATGGCGGAAACTGGCTGATGGGCGGCGTACGTCCTACCATTTCCGGTGTGCCGGGACTGGTCAGCAGTACACTTACCTGGGAAAAGATTTACAATACCAATATCGGCTTTGACTTCGGATTGCTTAACAACCGCCTGACAGGTTCATTTGAATACTTCATCCGCCGTACCAAAGGTATGGTAGGTCCTCCGGCTGAAATCGGTGCTGCTCTGGGTACTACACTGCCTAACACCAACAATGCCGAACTGGAAAACAAAGGATGGGACTTGAACATTTCCTGGAGAGACCGTATCGGACAAGTGAACTACGATTTGGGCTTCAACCTTTCTGACAACCGTGCAAAAGTGAAAAAATATCCGAACGCTTCGAAAGCTATCTATCAGGCCGACGGTGTAACCTATGCTTACTACGATGGAAAGACTATCGGTGAAATCTGGGGATATGAAACTCAGGGTATTGCACAGAGCGACCAGCAGATGCAGGAATGGCAGGCTGCAAACGATCAGAGCAAACTGGGTTCTCAGTGGGGGGCAGGTGATATCATGTACAAGGATTTGAACGGTGACAAAGTGGTTGACGATGGTTCCAAGACTGTAGACGACCACGGTGACTTAAAAGTAATCGGTAACAGCGAACCTCGCTTCCACTTCGGTCTTCACCTCGGTGCCGACTGGAAAGGCTTCGATATCCAGATGTTCTTCCAAGGTGTGTTGAAACGCGACCTCTGGCTCAGCGGCCCGTTGTTCTGGGGAGCCGACGGAGGAGAATGGCAGTCTGTAGGTTACGAAGAACACCTCGATTACTGGCGTCCGGAAAACACGACATCTATCTTCGGTCCGAACACAGATGCGTATTATCCGAAAGTTTATATCGGTGACAAGGGAAATAAGAACAAACTGACACAGACCGGTTACCTGCAAAATGGAGCTTACATGCGTATGAAGAACCTGCAAGTGGGTTACACCTTCCCGAAAGCATGGACCAGCAAGGCATACATTGAAAAAGTACGTGTGTACTTCAGTGCGGAAAACTTGTTTACCATCAGCGGTATTGCTGATATGTTCGACCCGGAAGCCATTGCAACCAACGGATGGTCCAGCGGAAAAACTTACCCGCTTTCACAGACCTTCTCATTCGGTATCAACGTGACACTTTAACCTTTAAACATTTGAATGAACCATGAAAAAAAATATATTATTCGTCATTGGAATGACGGTCCTGACCTGCTCCTGCAACGATTTTCTGGACAGAGAGCCAATGGATGCAGTACCCGTAGAAAAATACCTGCTCAGCGAAAACGACCTGGCAGCCTATACGGCCAACCTATATAACGCACTGCCTTCACATAAACCTGGCGTGTACGACATCGGTGTCTTCGCAACCGACAACAACAGTGACAACCAGGCAGCTTCCAATCCGGAGAAACTATTTGTGAACGGTGAAAACCGTGTGGCACAGTCGGGAGGTGCCTGGAACTTCAGCGAAATCCGTTCGGCCAACTATTTCATCAACCGCGTACGTCCGTTGCTTGAAGCCGGCGAGTTGGGTGGAAATGAAGCCAACAACAAGCATTATCTGGGTGAAGCCTATTTCTTCCGTGCATATTATTATGCCAACAAGCTGGACTCACTAGGTGACTTTCCTATCATCAAGACAACCATTGCCGACAATTATGAAACAGTAAAACAAGCCAGCCAGCGCCGTCCGCGCAACGAAGTGGCCCGCTTCATCATTGAAGACCTTGACTCGGCTTACTACTTCATGTCGAATACTCCTCCAGCCAGCAACCGCCTGACTAAAGACTGTGCAGCCCTGTTGAAGAGTCGTGTAGCTCTGTTCGAAGGTACATGGGAAAAATACCACAAAGGTACGGCACGTGTTCCAGGAGGACCGGGATGGCCAGGTGCGCAGAAAGACTATCTGAAAGATTTCACCATCGACATTGATGCAGAAATCAGCTATTTCCTAAACCAGGCCAAACAAGCTGCCCAGATTGTAGCCGATAATTATCCACTTTACAATGACTATCCGGCTTTGTTCAACAGCAACTCACTAAGCTCCATGCCCGAAGTATTGCTGTGGAGAGCCTACGATGCCAGCCTGACTCCGGCCGTGAACCACTTCGTAGTAGGCTATCTGCAACGTAACGGAGGCGGAAACAGTGGCTACACCCGTAGCATGATTGATACTTACCTGATGCAGAACGGGCTTCCTATCTACGCTGCCGGAACAGATTACAAAGGCGATCGTACTTATCAGGATGTAGCAGAAGGACGTGACCCGCGTCTAACTTACAATACCCTGATGCCGGGTGACATGCTGACTGAAAAGGCTGCCATGACCGAAGCCATTATCGACGGAGCAGGCTATTACTATCGTGCCCCCATTACAGAAATGGCTGAAAACCGCAGCACAACCGGTTATTCCGTTAAGAAAGGCTTGACTACCGACCCCTCACAAGGACCTACCCTGCCGGCCACTACAGCTTGTGTAATTTTCCGTGCAGCCGAAGCTTACCTCAATTACATGGAAGCAGACTATGAACTGAATCACTCACTTGATGCAAAAAGTAAAGGATACTGGGAAGCTATCCGCAGACGTGCCGGAATAGATACCGACTACGAGAAAACCAACCGCAATACGGATTTGACGAAAGAAATCGACCTGGCACGCTACTCAGGCAATAACCTAGTAGACGTTACACTCTACAACATCCGCCGTGAACGCCGCGTGGAACTGGCAGCCGAAGGATTCCGTCTGCGTGACCTCCGCCGCTGGTGCGCACTGGACAAGATGCAGAACTATCAGGTAGAAGGATTCAATCTGTGGGCAGAGAACTACAAACGCTACGCGACTCCGGATGCCGGCATCAACGGACAGAACTTCGACAAGGCACTGACCGTTATCGACCTGAAAGAAGCCGGTACAGAAGGAGCCAACGTATCGGCCAGGAGCGATGGTGACTACCTGCTTCCGTACCGTGTCATTTCCAGCAACATTGCTTATAACGGTTACAACTGGAATCCGAACCGTTACCTCTTCCCCATTGCGTTCGACCATTTCCGTCTGACGACCGAAGTGGAAGGCTCAGGTGACTATACGTCTTCTCCCATCTACCAAAATCCGGGATGGAAGATTGAAACAAACAGCTTGCCCGAAGGCGAATAACAATATTCTAACCTTGTAAGCGTTAAAGGAGAAGTTCTTTATGAAGATCACTTTTTCCCTGTAATCTTCTTAAAAAACTTCTCCTTTTCCGATTTTTCTCCTACCTTTACCTCCAGCCAATATGAAACTGACATTACTCATTTATACCTCTGCCTTAGGCACCGTGCTTCCGTTCTCGGCATGTTCCCGCCCGGAATCCAAGCCCTCGCGTCCCAACCAGGTTTTCATCATGGCCGACCAGTTCAGGGGCGATGCCATAGGATGCATGGGAAGAAAACCCGTACAGACTCCGAACCAGCTGCACAACCTTGCGAAAAGCCAGCCGGCTCTTTGTGATTCACTGAAACGAACTCTTTCTTCATGGCTCGAACAGACCCATGACCCATTTGAAAAATACTTGAAACCATGAATATAAAAAAGACATTACTGACCTTGCTGACACTGTTCGCCTTCTGTGCGACCACAACCCATGCCCGTAATACCGGCCACGAAGGTCCCCGCCCGGCTCCTCACCAGCTTAAATGGCACGAAGCCGAACTGGGCGTGGTGTTCCACTACGACCTGCACGTGTTCGACGGACTGGTGTACGGTCAAGGCAATAACCGCATCAACCCGATTGAGGACTATAACATTTTCCATCCCAACCAGCTCGACACCGACCAGTGGATTCAGTCGGCCAAGGCTGCCGGCGCCAAGTTCGCCATCCTCACCGCCACCCATGAAACCGGTTTCGGACTGTGGCAGAGCGACGTGAACCCTTACTGCATGAAAGCGTTGAAATGGCGCGACGGAAAGGGTGACATCGTGCGCGACTTCGTGAACTCCTGCCGCAAGTACGGCGTGCAGCCGGGCATCTACATCGGCATCCGCTGGAACTCCCTGCTCGGCATCCACAACTTCAAGGCAGAAGGCGAAGGCGAGTTTGCCCGCAACCGCCAGGAGTGGTACAGGCGCCTGTGCGAGAAGATAGTGACGGAACTCTGCACCCGCTACGGCGACCTCTTCATGATTTGGTTTGACGGCGGCGCCGACGACCCGAAAGGAATGGGACCCGACGTGGAACCCATCGTAAACCAGTACCAGCCTAATTGCCTGTTCTATCACAACGTGAACCGTGCCGACCTGCGCTGGGGCGGTTCGGAAAGCGGTACCGTGGGCTACCCCTGCTGGTCGAGCTTCCCCTACCCGTACAGCCACAGCAATGCCACCGACGGAGTGACCGACCACAACAAGCTGCTGGCACACGGCGACCCCGACGGCAAGTTCTGGGTGCCTGCCATGGCCGACACACCTCTGCGCGGATACAACGGACGCCACGAATGGTTCTGGGAACCGGGTGACGACGACAAGGCCGTCTATCCGTTAGCCAACCTGATGGAGATGTACGAAAAGTCAGTCGGCCGCAACGCCACGCTGATGGTGGGACTTACTCCTAACCCTGACGGACTGATTCCGGAAGGTGACGTGCGCCGCCTACAGGAATGGGGAGCCGAAATCAACCGTAGGTTCGGCCAGCCGCTGGCAGCAACTTCAGCCACCGGCAAGAAGAAAGTATCGCTCTCGCTCGGCAAGGCACAGCCCGTCAACTATTACCAGATTCAGGAAGACATTACCGGCGGTGAACGCATCCGTGCCTACCGGGTAGAAGCCCAGGTGAACGGCAAGTGGACTACCGTGGCCAAAGGTACTTCCGTAGGGCATAAGCGCATTGAATCCTTCCCTGCCGTAGAGACCCGATGTTTCCGTCTGGTGGTGGAGGAATGCACGGCAGAGCCCCTCATCCGGGACTTTAGTGTTTATCATGTAAATAATTAATCTAAAGACAGATATTATGAACAAAAATCTTTTAGTACTTCTCGGGATAGCCCCTGTGCTTTCCCCGTTGCATACGCTGGCCGACGACCGTCCCGACCCGCGTCCGAACATCATTTTCTTCCTGGTGGACGACATGGGATGGCAGGACACCTCACTGCCTTTCTGGACAGAAAAGACCATGTACAACGAACGTTACGAAACCCCTAACATGGAGCGTCTGGCCCGTCAGGGAATGATGTTCACGCAGGCCTACGCCTCCAGCATCAGCTCGCCTACCCGCTGCAGTCTGATGACCGGAGCCAACGCGGCCCGCCACCGTGTGACCAACTGGACCTTGCAGAAGAACAAGACCACCGATATTCCAAGCGATGTGCTGCAACTGCCCGACTGGAACTACAACGGCATCGCGCAGGTGGAAGGCACGAACCACACCTTCGTGGCCAAATCGTTCGTGCAATACCTGAAAGACAGCGGCTATCACACCATCCATTGTGGAAAGGCACACTGGGGAGCCATTGATACCCCGGGAGAGAATCCCTGTCACTTCGGCTTTGAAACAAACATCTCCGGACATGCGGCCGGCGGACTGGCCACCTACCTGAGTGAACTTAGCTACGGACACGACGAGAAGGGCAATCCTACCTCGCTCATGTCGGTACCTGGACTGGAGAAATACTGGAAAACGGGCACCTTCATCACCGAAGCGCTGACCCAGGAAGCCCTGAAAGCCCTCGACAAGGCCAAGGAATACAACCAGCCCTTCTACCTCTACATGTCGCACTATGCCATCCATATCCCCATCGACAAGGATATGCGCTTCTATGACAAGTACAAGAAGAAAGGCATGTCGGACAAGGAAGCGGCCTACGCCTCCCTCATCGAAGGCATGGACAAGAGTCTGGGCGACATCATGGACTGGCTGGAAAAGAACGGAGAGGCCGACAACACCATCATCCTGTTCTGCGGTGACAACGGCGGATACGCCACTGGAACCAAATGGAGGGATGAGCCGCTCTACACACAGAATGCTCCGTTGAACTGCGGAAAAGGCTCGGCCTACGAAGGCGGTATCCGCGAACCGATGATTGTGAGCTGGCCGGGAGTGGCCCAACCCAATACCCGTTGCGACAAGTACGTCATCGTGGAAGACTATTTCCCCAGCATCCTCGAAATGGCTGGCATTACCGACTGGAAGGCACCGCAGACCGTAGACGGCGTGAGCTTCGTGCCCCTGCTCAAGCAGACCGGCGACCCGTCGGAGGGCAGAAGCCTTTACTGGAACTGTCCGAACCTGTGGGGCGAACCAGGTCCGGGTATCGGCGCTACCTGCACCGTGCGTCAAGGAAAATGGAAGCTGATTTATTTCTACGAAACGGGCAAGAAGGAACTGTATGACATTCCGGCCGACATCAGCGAGAAGCACAACCTGGCCGACCGTCATCCGGACGTGGTGAAATCCCTCTCGGCCAACCTCGGCGAGTTCCTCCGCAGCTCCGGTGCACAGCGTCCGTCGTTCAAAAAAACCGGAAAACCCTGCCCCTGGCCGGACGAAATCTGACTCTACCCCGCCGATAAGAATTTGTGGAAGGCATGCAGATTGGAAAAACATCACCCTCCATACTTAAACAAAAAGAGCCACATCACTGTGGCTCTTCTTTTATTCTTATGTCTCTCGTTACACGCGCTTGAAAGTATAATTGCCTTCCACCACGTACATTGCATCCTTATACTTGCTGCTGTAAACAGCCTTAATCTCATCCCCCGCAAAAGAAAGGATTGTCACTTTCACCTCCAGGCCTGCAGACCCCGACAACGTCAATATACCATTCTTGCCGTCCAGCGTCCACTGGTACTGGAACCCCTGGAAAACAGCCGTACCACTGCTTTGCAATGACAACGTCTGTCCCTTATGGTCGTTCGTTCCGGAATCACCTTCCGAGTCACTCCAGTTGTTCGCCGTCACCTCCCATGTACCGATAATGTCTTCTCTCGACACCGTTACACCTGTCGGGTCCTCTTCCGTGCTGCAACTTGCCATTCCGGCCATCATCAGCACCAGGCTCAAAAAGAGCCATACATTTTTCAACTTCTTCATTTGTCAGTTTTTGTTTGTTGATATATAAAAATAGGTCTTCCTTTCTCATTTCTTTCGCCAGATGGCCTCCACCTTCCGCCGTACGGCCAGCACGTTCAACACCGAAACCAGCAGGAAAAGCCCCCCCGCAGTCAACAGTGCCGGCCACAAGCTACCTTCCTGCCAGTCGGGCACCATCCGCCGCAACATGTCCAGATAAGCTCCCCGTGCCACGTACACCAGCAGCACGCCCATGGCTGCCACCGCCGCATTCAGCACCACCGTAAGCACCTGATACGGACGCGCCACGGCCGCCGGACTGAATCCAATCATCAGCAGGTTCTCCAGCTTCTTCGTATTCTTCTGCAACAGCAGGTAAATGCTCAGCATCAACAGGTAGAACGACAGTACACTGATAATCAGCCCCACCGTAAGTACGATGCCCACCACCATCTTCAGGAACCATGTCGTCTTCCCCGCATCCAGCTTGTCGCCTTCCGTGTCGTACCCCTTGTCCTTGAAATACTTTGCAATGCGGTCGTCTGCCGGGTTGTCTACCTCCACAATCAGCCGCGAGGGAGCTGTCTCCCCGCCGTCGCCCAGTGTGGCGTTAGCCCAGTCCATGAACGCCTGTGGCACCAGAATCGTGTTCAGCCGGTTGGAGAAGCCCACGATACGTCCCTTCATGCGCTCCGTCCGTCCCCGTCCGCTCAGCCGCACATCCAGCGTCATCATGCCCATCACGCCCTCCGAGAGCTGTGGCAGGTTACGGCTCTGTGCAAAGCCAAAGTTATACAAGTTCAAGTAGTTGCGCGGAATGATAATAGGTATCTCATCCTCTCCCTCCCGGTACGTCCAGCCCTCCAGCCGTACATCTACAAACTCATCGGGCACTGATTCAAAGAACATGGCCGTAGAAAGCTGCATACCCGCCATGCCCATGCCGGCCGATACCTGGAACTGCGCCGGAGTAAAAGCCCCCGTCCGTTTGGCAAACGGCTGCTCCTCCATGTCGGCGATGTCGGCACGTGAGAACGTACCCCCCTTACCCACCAGACTGCCCAGCGTGCTCACCTTCTTGCTCACAATCACATAGTCTTTCTTCATGAAACTGTCGCCCTGCGTAAACACCGGCAACACATCCTTATAAAACTGTATACTCAGCAGCACAATAACCATGCCACACAAGTTAGCCAGGAAAAAACCCGCCAGTTGCGCCACACTGATGTGCTGTCTCAATAATTTCCAGATCATATCCGTCTTCGTTTTAATGCCCTTACAAACTCAGCACCCTGTCATACTCCAGCGGCAGGTGCTTGCCGATGGACGTCACAATCACTCCTGCTCCCTGGCGAAGCGCTTCCTCCTTCAGGATACGTGCCATGATTTGTCCGTTGCCGTCATCCAGGTGGCTCACCGGCTCATCCAGAAAGAAAAAGTCGGCTGGCTGGCACAAAGCCCTCACGAAGGCCACGCGCTGCTGCTGCCCGTACGACATCTTGGCCGCTTTCACATCCCACTTGTCGGCGATGCCCAGCTGCTCAAACCAGTCCTTCACCTGCTGTTTGCGGCAGAAACCCGTCAGCCCGTTTTTCAGCTGCACGTTCTCCCAGGCCGTCAGTTCCCCGAACAGGCGGAGCTCCTGAAACAGCATGCCCAGCGAGCGTTTGCGGATGTCAGTCCACTGCTTCACCGTGAGCTTCCGCACATTCTCACCATCAAAAGTGATAATACCCTGATAGTCCGTACGATACCCGTAAACAAAACTGCAAAGAGATGATTTGCCCGTACCAGAGGCCGCTTCAATCAGATACATCTTCCCTTTCTGGAAAGCCACCTGCCGGTGCCATACGTCCGACACGATACCATCGCGTCCGGCAAAAACTTCCGGCAAAGTCTGCTGTAATTCTATCGAAATCATTTCATTCAATGAATAATTAACAACGAATAATGAAAAACGAAGTCAATGAATAATTAATAATGAACAATGAAAAACGGAGTAATCCATGCTTCATATTAATTGCCCACTATTCATTATTCACTATTAATTATTAACTTTTAATTATTAACTATCTGCACCAACTGTTTCAGCACATTTTCCTGACGGTTCTTCATCTGCAGCACCATACGTCCCTTGGTCGGATTATCCGACTCAATGGTCAGGTAGTCCAGCATGCTCACGTAAGGCACCTGCGGAAGCACCGCTGCCAATGCCTGGAAGTTCACGTTCAGATAAAAACGCTTGTCCTTCACGTCCTTAGCCCAGCTGCAGTCTTTCAGAGACAGTCCCTTCACCTCACGGCCAATCAGGCTCTCCTGATTCGTCAGGTAAAAACGCTTGTCCTTCACCCCCAGCCAGAGAGATACCGGTCCACGACCCATGCCCAGCATCGAACCGTCGGCAGCCACAAACTGATAGGCATCCTTGCCCTTGTCCAGCAGACGCATCTGTCCGTTAGTCATGGCCAGTATCGGTTTCAAGTCTTCAAACGTACGCAGAAACTCGCTGTTTGTCACGTCGGCATACAGAATCACACCCGGTGTCAATGACATTTCCGGCATAGCCAATGCCACGTCTCCCTTCACCGCCTTGAAGATAGCCTCAAAGTCGAGCGGCATCATCGAGTTGTCCAGCTCCTGGCGTATGGTCGGATTCTCGCGCAAAAGCTCATACGCCTTTTCCCCGTTCATGTGAGCGCTTGCCCAGCATACCGTATTAGCCGGGAAAGTCTCCAGGAACGTACCGTCCAGCTCCCCGCACACCTCGGCCTGTTTCTTCAGCAAGTCCTTGAACTGCTGCCCTTCCACCAGTGTCTCCACCTCCATCACGGCCCTTCCATCCTGGAAGTCCAGCGTAGAAAACAGTTTCAGGTTATCCAGCTTCAGGTCGGCCGGCAACCCCATGGTCATCGGCGCCAGGTAAGTTTTCGGCATAATGTTCAGCGACGTCACCATCGCTACGTCCTCGGCAGCATCCTCCAGCTTCTCAAATTCCGGTGTACCCGAATAACCCTCGCCCTTCTTCTGTCGCAGCCACATCGAAGCCTGATGCTGCAAATCCTTCGGGTCTCCATTGTTCCCCACCACCAGAAAAGCATCATCCGTCCAGGCCATCAGTCCGCCGCCACCCACAGTCCAGCGGCAGCCGTCCCCGTCGGCAGGAGCCTCACACGCCTGCTGTGCATGCAGCACCTCTATCAAATCCTCCAGCTTTCCCTTGTCGGTCACACGTACCAGTGCCCCTCCCATTTCCATCTGAGGAGTCACAAAGAAATACACCCTGTCAGTCAGGCGCAAGCCGCTTTCTTCCGGATTCTCCATCAGCTTGTCCACCAGCGCATCCGCCTTCCCTTTCAGACTCGTTTTCAGCATCTCCCTCACTGACTGCTGTGCCTGCTCGTTCAGTCCGCACTTCTGCACCATCTTGTTCAGGTCCAGCGAGAACACCGCAGCCGCATCTTTCGGCAAGGCATTGGTATAAGGATTTCCCTCACCACAGGAGGACAACAGGAAAGTCAGCCCCAAAGCCATACTTCCCATCCATTTCCATGTACTTTTCATACTTCTTCTATTTAAAAGTTACACATCAGCTTATTCCGCGTGCGCCAGATTCATCAGGTGTACAGCCACCAGTGCCGCCGTTTCCGTGCGCAGACGCGACTTGCCCAGACTCACTGCCTGAAAGCCCTTTTCCGCAGCCAGCGCCACCTCCTCCGGGCTGAAGTCACCCTCCGGTCCTATCAACACTACGGCATCCTTGTCCTTGCAGAGCACATCGCGCAACAAAGGTTTATCCCCCTCGTAGCAATGTGCAATGAACTTCTGCCCCGTGAACTCCCGTTCCATAAAACGGCGGAAATCCGTCATTTCGTTCACCACCGGTTTGCGTGCCTTAAGCGACTGTTTCACGGCCGACACCACGATTTTCTCCACCCGTTCCGTCTTGACGACCTTCCGTTCCGAAAAACGGCAGTTCAGGAAGGTCAGTTCGTCGAAACCGATTTCCGTCGCCTTTTCCACCAGCCATTCCATACGGTCCATGTTCTTGGTAGGTGCCAGTGCCAGATGCAGATGCCCCTTCCAGAAAGGCTCCTGCTCCGTCTTCTCCACCACCTTCACCACACAGCGTTTCTGCGTGGCAGCCGAAATGACCGCCCGATAGAAACAACCTTTTCCGTCGGTCAGGGTAATCTCCTCGCCCACTCCCAGGCGCAGCACCCGCAGACAGTGTCCGGCTTCCTCCTCCGGGAGCTCCATGGTCTGCGCAATATCCGGTGCATAAAACACGTGCATAGACTTATTTCGTTTCGTTATTTTCCTCTTCCAGGCTTTCTTCCACTTCTCCTCTTTCCTTGCGAGCCTGCATTTCGCGTTTAATCAGTTCCGCATACTCGTAGTTTTCCTCACGAATAGCCCTTTCCATCTCCTTTTCCAGATAGAACATAGGCAATCCGCGCATCAGCGTTAGCTGCAGGTTCGATACTGACTTCTTGGCAAAATCCGGCACCCGGTTTTCCAGGAACTCCGTCTTGATATAGAACGGCGCCTTGCTCAGCACAGCGATAACCAGTGCGTCTGCCATCTTCACATCCATCTCCATCGGAGTACCGTCCGCCTTCCGCAGAAAGACCTTTGTTTTCGGTTCCTGTTCTTCTTTTCCCCACACCACAGCCTTTTCTACCGTAGCCCCATACTGCTCTTTCAGCATCTTCACCATCTGGTAGTGCAGCGAGATTTCCACATCTTCCGGACTCTCCAGCGCCACGTCCAGCAAGTCCGCCTCATTCGCATTAATGATAGCCATAAGCTTCCGGTGAGGTGCATTCTTTTCTTCCAGCATCAGCTTGTACTCATATGCGTTCTCCAGCAGTATATCCATCTTGTCTTCGTCCGACAGGACTTCATCAGACAACATATCATCCAACAGCTTGCTCGGATCCATCAACTCTCTAATGTAACAGACTTTCATTTCAGTCAATCTCTCATTCTCCATCGATTCCATAACTTCAATCTCACTTAATTCTTATCAACATTATGTTTGTATTTAAATACCAGCGAAAAAACCACGGCCACTACCAGCGCATACGCCGCAAACACGAACCATGCATGGCTCCATCCTTCCACCTGCGGTGCCTGCGAGTTAAAATCCACAAAGCAGTTCACCACCGCCTGCGCACTCAGCGTACCCACCGTAGCCCCGATGCCGTTGGTCATGAGGACAAACAGTCCCTGTGCACTCGAACGGATGGACAAGTCCGTTTCCCGGTCGACAAACAGCGAACCCGACACGTTGAAGAAGTCGAAAGCCACCCCATACACCAGCATGGAGAGCACGAACATCCACACCCCGTTGCCCGGATCACCCAGCCCGAACAGTCCGAAGCGGAGCACCCACGCCACCATGGCGATAAGCATCACCCGCTTGATGCCGAAGCGTCCCAAAAAGAACGGAATCAGCAGGATACAGCATGTCTCACTAATTTGCGACAGCGAAATCAGCAGGTTGGCGTGCTGCACGCCAAACGTATCGGCATACTCCGGAATGGCACTGAAGCTCGTGATAAACGGATTGGCAAACCCGTTCGTAATCTGCAATGACACGCCCAGCAGCATCGAGAAAATGAAGAACACCGCCATCTTGCGATTCTTGAAAAGCAGAAACGCCTTCAGCCCCAGTGCCTCCACCAGCGACTTACGCTCTCCATTCATACGGCTCACCGGACATTCCGGCAGCGTCTGGGCATATACTGCCAGCACCACGCCCCACACCGCACAAGTAAAGAACTGCATGTAGTTTGCCTGGAATCCCATCAAATCTACCAGCCACATGGAACAGATAAAACCGATGGTTCCGAACGTACGTATCGGCGGAAACGCCTTGATGGTATCCAGCCCCGCCTTGTCCAGCGCCGTATAAGCCACCGAATTCGACAGCGCCAGCGTAGGCATATAGAACGCCACACTCACGGAATAAAACGAGAACAGCGGTGCAAACTCCACCTGCGATCCCGCCGTCATGGCATAATAGCCCGCTCCGGCCATAAACAAGGCCGCCAGCAGATGGCTCAGTCCCAACAACCGTTGCGCCGGAATCCAGCGGTCGGCAATGATACCCAGCACGGCTGGCATAAACAGGGACACGATTCCCTGCATGGCATAAAAAATTCCGATATGTCCACCAAGTCCCACACCTGCCAGATAGGTACCCATCGAAGTAAGATAGGCCCCCCACACGGCAAACTGCAGGAAATTCATTATAATCAGTCTCAATTTCATAGTATCTGAGTTTATAAGTTTATAAGTTTTTTATCAATAACCTTCCTATTTCATCATTGTAGCCAGTGACGCCAGCATCGTAGCCAGTGACGCAAACGAAGTCGCATTCGATACTACATTCGCAAAGTTAAACTTCTTCGTCTTGTTTGGCACCACGATTTCGCAGCCCGGCTCAATCTGTTTCTTTCCGCTACCCTTCACCTTGGCCACCTGTCCGTTCATATAAATAATGAACTTCTGGCTTTTCTTGGCATTGGCAGAATAACCTCCCGCCTGGCCCAGGTAATATTTCACGCTCTTTCCTTTGGCATACGACACCGTGTTGGGCATCATTACGGCTCCGTTCACCTTCACCGTATTGTTGTATTCCGGCACCATCAGCACATCACCCTCGCGCAGCACCAGGTCGGCATCACCGCCCGGATTGGCCAGTGCCGCCTCCAGGTCAATACCCACCGTGAACGTGCTGTCCACCTCCAGTCCCAGCGAAGCAGCCATAGCGTCACCAATTTCCCGGCGCACCATTTCCACCACGTCTTCCATGCGGCGCAATTCCTCTTCATTGGCCAGGCGGCGCAGTTTTGCCCCCCGCACATACGCATAGCGGCTCACTCCGCCGGCGCGCTGAATCAGGCTGCTCAGGCGTTCGCTCTTCGTGTTCAGCGTATAGTCGCCGCGATACAGCACCTCGCCTTCCACCGTCACGTTCACCTGCTCGTTGTAGCTCGGACTGCGGCGCACGAACACCTGGTCGTAGGGTTGCAGTTCAAATCCCGCCTCACCGTCCACCACGAAGCCATCCTTCAGGCCAAACGAGAAATTCTGTCCTATCACGTCCGGTTCCGTCGTCCCTTTCGGGTCACGAATACGGCGCGACACATCCACACGCACCAGCGAAGCCGACTCCTTCAGTCCGCCCGCCGTAATCACCAGGTCCTCCAGACTCATGTGGTCGGCATACGTATAGCTTCCCGGCTTGTTCACCTCACCGCTGATTGTCACCTTACCCATGTCCTGCAAGTCGTGGATGCTCGGAATATACAGAATGTCATTCTTCTGCAAGGCGATGTCGGGCGAAGTTCCCTTCAGAATCCCTTCGATGTCCACCGGCAGCACCTCCTTTGTCAGGTTTTCCCGTTCACGATACAGCACCGCGCGTCCCGTAAACGCATCCCCCAGCAGTCCGTCAGCCTTTTCCACCAGCTGGCGCACCGTGTTGAGCGAACCGCTCAGTTCGAACACGCCCGGATGATACACCGCGCCCTTCACTTCCAGACGGTTGTTGAAGCGGTTCAAGATGGAATCCACCGTCACCACATCCCCGTCTGTTAATTTAAACGCAGAATAGTCTATATCGTTCACCGTTTTTACAGAAAATTCTTTCCCGTCTTTTCGTAACACCCTGATAGTCTTCTTATAAGCGTCCGAAGAAAATCCGCCGGCATATTTCAGCAAAGTAGCAGCCGACTCTCCGTTCTTCATTTCGTAGAACATCGGACGCTTCACCTTACCCGTAATCTTCACCAGCTCGTCGTAAGTAGGCACAATCACCACGTCGCCGTCCTGCAGGCGGATGTCGTCCTGAATCTTTCCCTTCATGATATATTCATACACGTCCAGCCGGGCAATCGTCTTTCCGCTGCGGGCCACCTGCACGTTACGCAAGCTACCGATGTGGCTTACCCCTCCCGAAGCATACAAGGCATGGAATACCGTGGAAAGCGACGACAAGGCATACGTGCCCGGCGCCATCACTTCTCCCATCACATTCACCTGGATGGTACGGATGTTACCCAGCGTCACCTGGATATTGTTGCCCGAGTCCGCATAAATCTTGCCCAGTTCCTGCTTCAGCAAGTGGCGGGCATCTTTAATAGTCATATTGTTCAAGTACACCGGCCCCAGATTCTCAATGTTCACATAGCCGTCGGGCGAAATCTCCAGCCGCATGGTGTTCTGGCTGGACCCCCATACATCGACAATCACCTCGTCGCCTGCACCCAGACGATAGTTCTCCGGAGTAGCCATGCTCAGGTTCGGCTGGAAAGTCAGCCGTTCAATGTTGAAAATGTTCCGTCCGAACACATCGTTCTCATCGACCGACGACACCTTCAGCGCCTGATGCTTCTTCATGCTCTCCTTCATGCTGTCCGTCCACACGCCAGCGTCCTCCGTCGTTTCTCCGTTCTGGCTGTCAGGCGCATTCGGAGAAGTCGTTTTCCGTACCCTCGTACTGGTATCCAGCGCCGCACCGCTCTGCCCGGCCGAAGAAGAAACGTCCGAAGCTGAAGATCCCGAATACTTCGACTTCAAGCGCAGCAGTTGTTCCTGGGAAGCCCCTTTTGACAAGAGTTCCATGGCTATGGTCTGCTGATCCTTCCCCTCCTGAAGTGCCTGCTGCACATATTCTATCACCTGGCTGTCAGTCATTCCGCTTTGGGCATACGCCACAGATCCTCCCAGCAAAAACAACCACAGCACTACTCTAGCGAACTGTTTTCTCATTACTGTCTATGTTTTTGGTTTTAACGACAAAGATACATCAATAAAAGCGAACCACCAAGCCCCCGGGGAAAGGAATATGACAAGAAAACTGAAAATTTTAAGAGTCCGCACCTCGCCCGCAGGAAATTTACCCCGTCCGTTCAGCCCAAAATATAAATAAAGTTAACAAACCACATTTTCATCCCTGTTTTATATGTTTCATAACATAAAATCCTTACCTTTGCACTGTGTTTTTCATGGTATTAGATTTAAGGTTAATGAAGATTGGGAGTCTGGGAAGATTCCCTTTTTTTATGCCCTTTCCAATGAAGGATGAACCCCTAATCATGAAAAACAAGAATTTTTGCGCATTCAAAGACAGAAAAACATATAAAGTCAGAAAGCAAAGGCGGCAAGCATACTGGCAAAAAAAAGGACGAAAGAGTTTCCCCTCCCGTCCTTCATTATTCATGATATTCATTATTCATCGCTTCTTCTTCTCAATCACCCGGTCAAACCACAGGTGAAGCACCGTCCACACCACCACATCGATGACAAACACCAGCGTGTTGTTCATGTAATGAATGGCCACGATGGTAAACGCACAGAAACAGGCCGACATCAGCTGGATTGTCATCATCGCCTTGCGAGGCGTAAAGCCCATTTCCAGGAACTTGTGATGAATATGCGTCTTGTCGGGCATGAACAGCGACCGCTTGTTGCGCGCACGGCGCAGCACCACGCGCACCACATCCAAACACGGCACCATCAGCACGCTGAACGACACCAGTACCGGACTGCTTTTCATCGTCAGCAGCATGCTCGGTTCATACATACAATATTTGATGACAAAAAAACTCAGGATGAAGCCCAGCGTCAGGCTGCCCGTATCCCCCATGAAAATCTTGCGTCCCAAATCCACACTGCCGAACACATTGTACGAGAAGAACGGAATGATTACTCCCACCGTCACGAATGCCAGCATGGCATAGCTCCACATCTGGAAATGCACGAACAGCACGCCGAACACCACCAGCGCCACCATGCTCAGCCCCGAAGCCAGCCCGTCAATGCCGTCAATCAGGTTGATGGCATTGGTAATGAACACCACCAGCAGCATCGTAAGCGGAATACCCACCTCTTCCGGAATCAGGAAAATACCAAAAAGGCCGTAAAAACTGTTGATATACAAGCCCGACAACGGAAACATGGCTGCGGAAATAATCTGCACCAGGAATTTCTTCCGGTAGCGCACCCCCACCAGGTCGTCGGCAATGCCCACGATGTACAGCAGGGTCAGCCCTCCCATCATGAAAAGAAACTCACACACCAGCTCCTGCGTATCCTCCGCCGCCGGCCCGCAGTTCGCCATCAGACGCACTGCCGTAAACACGCACAAGGAAAAAAGAATGACGGGGAAAAAAGTCACTCCACCCAGCCGGGGCACCGGCCGCTTGTGCACCTTACGTTCATCAGGCACATCAAACAAGCGTTTGCGAAATGAAATAATCAGAATGTTCGGAATAATGATTCTCCCCAATATCACCGCCGATACAAATGCAGAAATTATGATATACAGATTCTCCATTGTCCAATTTGGTTTTTATATACCCTGCAAAGGTAGACTTTTATTTCGAATCCTGAAAATTTTCACCTCTGGCAGAGACATTCTTTTACAATTAAGAAACATTTCCACACTACAGACCACTTTTCACGTCAAAGCAAGGACAAGCCTTGGTCCACTCTTCCGGTTCCACCACCCCGTCGCCGTCCAGGTCGGGACTCAGGTCACGGTGTCCCACCACCTGCGTGATGCCCGGAAAATCCTCCTTCAGCACCCTGACCAGAATCCGCAGCGAACGCTTCTGCAATTCCGTGCGTGTATCCGCCGGCCGTCCGTGCTCGTCCAGTCCCCCTTCGTAGGCGATACCGATACTCCGTTCGTTATACCCCCTGGCATGCGCGCCGGCCCGTTCCACCGGGCGCATCGTACAAATCTCTCCGTCCGTGCGCACATAATAATGATACCCGCAGCACTTGAACCCCCGTTTCCGGTGCATCCTTGTCAGCTCGGAAGACGAGAGCGGACAGTCCGCCCTCGTTGCCGTGCAGTGGATGACAATCATGTCAATCTTTCTCATTACAATCCGGTTTTCTTCCGGTCAGAAGACAAAGAATACACTTCAGTATCCTGACCACAATCCATTTTACCTTCGTCATTTCTCACTTCACCTTATAGATTACGCACCCAGGCCCTCATCGGAATCCTCCTCCTTCTTATATTTCACGGGCACCTTTTCGAAAGCCAGGTTGCCGATAGCCTCCTGCATCACCGTGCCCGGACGGAACAACACACGCACCTTGTCAATCAGCGCATCCGAATACGATTCCTCCGTGTCCGAACCGGCCCCGCTCAAGCTCAGCTGCAGCGAGCCCAGTTCGCCCAGGCGCACGATTTCACCGCCCTGCAACCCTTCCGACACGATTTCTTCCAGCGCCGTCAATACGGCCATCACATCGGCACGGGTCACAGTACACATCTGATGAATACGTTCCGAGATTTCGCGGATACCCATTTCACCGCGAGCCTGCGACTGTGCATAAAACTTCATCTCACCGCTTTCACGGTCTGCCGGGTTCACACGTCCTACAACTGAATAAGTCACTGTTTTTTTCATAAGTCAACCAATTAATAGTTAATAA
>NZ_DBEXBB010000073.1:0-7877 GCF_048170425.1 Phocaeicola sp. | reverse complement strand
AATATTTCAGAGCAACCATCCATTGAAGATCAGCCTCTGCAACATATTCCGGTTTCTATTGAAGAAAACGAAAATAGTGAAGACGGCACTAAAAAAGTAATCAGAAAAAAACATTCTATATTAATTGTAGAAGATGAAGATGAAATACGAAACTATCTGCTCACTGAATTAGGAAGTCATTTCCGTGTGTTAAGTTGTAGCAATGGAAAGGAAGCACTCGACCTTATTATGCACCACATGCCTGATTTGGTTCTAAGTGACATCATGATGCCAGAAGTAAACGGTATTACGTTGCTTCGTAAATTAAAGCAGAATATCAAAACCAATCATATCCCGGTAATCCTTCTTACCGCCAAAAACAGTGAAAAGGATTATATCGAAGGACTTTCCCTAGGAGCAGACGCCTATATAGCCAAACCTTTCAACCTGGATATTTTAATAACAACTATTGAAAACCTGATTAAAAACAGAGAAATATTACGCAATAACTTTAGCGGAAAACAAGAACAAAACGACAATATTGAAGTGGCACAACCTCAGTCTGCAGATGAAAAGCTGATGCAAAAGGTTCTAAAAGTAATCAATAAGAACCTGAATAATCCAGATTTAAATGCAGAAATGATTGCAGCCGAAGTGGGTATAAGTCGTGTACACCTATACAGAAAACTAAAAGAACTGACCAACCAGTCTACCCGGGATTTTATCAGGAACATCAGACTGAAACAAGCTGAAATCCTGCTGAAATCCGAAAAGAATTACAGTATGTCTGAAATAGCCCAACTGGTAGGTTTCAACAATACGACTTACTTCTCCAATGCATTCAAAGAATTGTACGGAGTATCCCCCAGTAAATATACGGAACGCTGTAAAGAAAAAGAAGAGGAGAAGAAAGATGAATAAAAAGAGAGGAGATAGACGGTTGACCGAGTCTATCTCCTCTCTTCGTATAATACCCTATTACTTACTCTTTTTCAGAAGTTCAAGCATGGTAAGAGCATATCTCTTGCCAAGTTCTCTATAGCCAGCTGCACTAAAATGCAATCGATCGGATACGGCCTCACATCCTTCAGAAGAAACCACATGTACTACAGGAATCGTTTCAGGTAATTTCTGAATCACCGGATTCATCGATGCACAAGCTCCCCCTTGCCCCTCAGACACAAGCTCGCCAACTAAAAGAGGCAATGAGTTAGGCTGCAAACCAAGGTCTGAAAGAATATTATCGTATACTTTTTTTACCTTCATCGGCCAATCCGGATCTCCGGTATTGGATTCTCCTTGATGAAGAAGTATACCTTTTATAACTCCACACCGAGAAGCTTGTTTAGCAAGCTCGATTAATCTGGCATAAGGATTTCCATCATACTCAGCGACCATATTTTTTAACCAATCTGGAGATCCGGCCACATACGAAGCATGATTATCCTTATCAAATAATTCTATTCTACATCCTCCCACAGCCACATTAATAACACCTATTTCGACATCAGCTGGAAGGCTATCTGCCAATGTTCGTCCAAAATAGTCTGCTGGAGTTAAACCCGTTCCACATCTTGCCAAAGGAGGAACAGCAGTGTACCACTTACCTTTTTCCCGTCCTAAATCCGGGCAATCTACAGCTTGAAGCACCTTGAAACGCGGAGTTACATTCACCGTATCACACGCTTCTATTTTTGCATTTCCCTCCATATTCGACTGTCCCAGACAAAGATAGATATGAAACTTCTCATTCACCTTCTCGGTTCCAGTCTGAGCCTGTGCAAAAACAGGTCCCAAAGACAAAGCCATCAATGATGTCAATGTCACAAACATTCTTTTCACTTCCATTAGTTCAAAATTTATATTCAACAGTTATCTCTATTTATTATTATCAAAAAGCTATTTTTAACTCCTCACCCTTATAGACTACAGACTTTTCTGTTACGTTCGATTTTCCATCTGAGGACAAGGCTATTTTTACAATCTTAAGGTTCCGCACCGGTTCCATCCCCTCATACTGACCACTCCGTTTACCAATAATCAAAGTGGAATGCGCATCATCCCAAAACAGACGAATGCAAGAATATCCTCCTTTTTGATAGTTGTAGTCTGTACCTTCATCCTCATACAATTGATAGGTTCCATCTGTTCCTGCATAAACACGTATCTCCAAATCTGATTTCAAGGCTTTCTGCGCATTTTCTGCATATCCTGATGACAAAGGCAAGACAGTGCCAGCCTTGACAAATACAGGAATGTAGTCCGGAGAGACTGAAGTCTGAACCCAACCCGTTGACATATACTGGTTGTCATGGAAATCATACCATCCACCCTGAACGGCAGGCAGGTATGTCTTCCACACGACAGGTCCCTCTTCCACGATAGGAGAAACCAGCAGAGACCGACCAAACATATATTGATATTTCAAAGATAAAGCTTGAGTATCCTGAGGGAAATCCATCATCAGAGGACGTAACATCGTACCATTTCCCAATGAAACCCATGCTGCTTCAGAATAGATATATGGTAAAAGGCGGTAACGCAGCTCTAATGATTTACGAGCCATATCCGTCACTTTATCTCCATAATTCCAAAACTCCGTATTGGTCATATACCCATGTACACGCATCAAAGGTAAAAAGACAGAAGTCTGAAGCCATCTGGAAAAACGCTCATGAAAATGTGCATCTGTATATTGTGCATCGCCCGGACGAAAGAATCCTCCAGCATCATAAGTCCACCAAGGCAGACCACAAACAGAAACACCCAGTCCTGCAACAATTTGACGACGAAATGTATCCCAGTCATTCCCGACATCTCCAGACCAAGTAGCAACCCCATATCGCTGAATGCCAGGAAATCCGCTACGGGTAAGCAGAATAGTTCGAGAAATAGAATCACGTTGTTTTCCCTCATCAGTGGAAAGACCTCGTAAACCTTCATATATCGTTTTGTTGACCACAAGTGGATACACATTCCGGAACACTTCTCCGGGGAAAGTGGAATGGTTTACCCTACGTCCTACCAAATCGTCATTTTCCGGCTCCGTTGCATCCAGCCACCAAGCATCTATTCCTATCGGAAGCACCAGACTATCCCGAAAGTTTTTCCAATAAAAAGAAGCAGCTTCCGGATTAAAAAAATCAACCCAAGGAGTACCTGGTATGTAATAGGACTTATCAGCTAAACGTTTTCCTAACACAGAATTCTGGTCCACTTTCGACCAGACCGACAACATCAGTCTCATGCCCATCCGGTGAAGACTGTCGGTCATTTCCCGAGGTGCAGGATAATCTGTCTCGTCAAAACGCATGGCATTCCATCCATATTTTCCCCAGTACTGCCAGTCCTGTACCATCAAGTCAACCGGCAATTTTTTTCTTCGAAATTCGGAAGCCGTTTCCAGAATCTCTTTTTGAGAATGAAAACGTTCCCGGCAATGAATGTATCCCAAAGCCCACGCAGGCAACATAGGGACTTCTCCTGTCGCTTCCCGATAAGAAGCAATCATTTCATCGGCTGTTCCTGCAAAGAAAGTATAATCTATTCCATTCGATACCGGAGAGCGAAAAGTAGTAGTTTCATCTACTTTTCTAAAATACACTCTAGGTGCATCCTCTTTAGTCAATTCGGCCCTTAAATTATGCTCTCCCGCTTTTAAATCTACCAATATGGAAACTGTAGGTGGCAACCAGAGATTATTCATGTCGACTACCGTATGCCCATCAATTGCCAGATTATGTCTACGCGCCATTACACTTCCCACATCCAGCATCAAAGCATACTGTCCGTCTGATTCTACTTTCAACTTACCCACAAATACATTACTTTCACGCACTTCCTCCTTCCCCCCTTCAGTAGAAGTCACATTCACGGTTACTTTATTTCCTCCCAACCCCGTTTTTTGAAGTGTAACTACCGAAGAAGCAGGATTAAAATCTGTCAAACCATAATTATTCCACAAAAGTCCGTATCCTTTATTCGACATCACAAAAGGAATGGCTATCTGTGTATTAACCTGGGTCAATCTTCTGGTTAAACCACGCACATTCAAATAACCATCCTGAAACTGTCCTAACCCGTAAAGACACTCATCAAACGAAGAATGAAAAGTCTGCGTAGAAACATACGTTTTTTCTCCTTGCACTGAAGAAGACTCTATCAGACTCGCCTCCTCTCCTACTATTTCCTTGCCACTAGAAGAAAGGAACGAAATCCGTCCGTCAGATACAGAAAACCTGACATTCAAATTCTTTAAAGATAAAATATAACCATCCTTCTCCTTTTTCAATACATAATCGGGAACCTTCTTTGGAAGATATACTAATTCTGGAACTTCATGAGCTATGCCCATGCTTCGAATCACTCTTACAGCGTTGTTGGTCAGCGGACGAAGTTTCAACAGAGTGTCTGCTAATCGAAAAGTTACCTGCTCAGTCTCCTGCTTTTCCAACGTCCATTTCTGCAACTCATTAGTAGACGAGAGGCCGGGATCATTCCCGGCCAAACATTCTCCTCTCCACCCTACACAAGTGAAAACGGATAATAAAAATAAATTAACCCTATTCATAGCATACGCAATATCATCAGTAATTCAGCTTCCAATAATCAAAATAAGCAAAATCTTTCGGAGCCTTTCCCTTAAAAATAAAATACAAGTCGTGTACACCTGTTACCTGTGGAATCTGTTCTTCCATTATCCGCCAACGATCACTTCCCCCAGTTCGTGGTACTTTAATCTTAGCTAACACCTGTCCGTCCAGCCCGTCAAGACGTACTTCCATAGTAATTTCCGCATTGTGAGTGGTAGACAAACGGGCAGAAAAACGAGAAGGAGCTTTCTCACCGAAATCAACAGCCCGTACTTTCGTATAAGCTCCATCTGCTAAGGCTGTAATAAAGACTCCTACCTGAGGATTATAAGCGCTCTTCATCTTTTCTGACCATGCCATTGTTTCCGCTTCCACCTTCTGGTATGGGCAAAGAGGTTTTAAACTCTTCGTAACACCCTCTTTCACCATCTTCATGCAAGGAATTTTTCCATCAGACTGGAAATCAAGTTCTCTAACACAAACAGAACGAGTAAAGCCACTTCCACCAGGAAGAGATGCATCGTGATAAAACAAATAAGTTTTTCCTCTGAAATCGGCAATTCCCGGATGATTGGTAAAACTTCCTCCTTCCGTAGCCATCAAAGTACCTCCATACTTCCACGGGCCTTCCGGACTTTCAGCTGTAGCATACGCTAAATGTTCAGGAACCGGTCCTCCAGCATAAAAGAGGTAATACATTCCCTTACGTTTATACAGCCACGGAGCCTCTTCATACAAAGTAGGACGTTGTGGATCTCCCTCCCTGCGTCCAAAAGCTTCCGGCTTCATCGGTACCGCATGTATATCCCCTTTATAAGATATCATATCCTTATTCAGCTTCACATAATAGCAGTTCGGATTTCCCCAATAAAGATAAGCCTGTCCATCTTCATCAATGAAGACCGTAGGATCTATATTGCCATAATCAGCTCGTACCAAAGGAGCTCCTATCGGATCATAAAAAGGCCCATAAGGACTATCTGCCACAGCTACACCAATAGCCGTTTCACCTTTACGGTCTGTCACAGGTACATACATATAAAATTTACCGCCACGTTCAATACACTGGGCAGCCCATGCATCTCCACCTGCCCATTCAAATGTCTTGAATGACAAAGGAGTGGGATGTTCGGTCCAGTTCACCATATCATCCGTGGAATAAAGTTTCCAGTCGTTCATGGTAAACCACGTAGAACCGTCTTCATCATGACTTGTATAAAGATATAGCTTGTCATTGTATACCATAGGAGCCGGATCAGCCGTATAAGATGTTTGGATAATGGGGTTTTGTGCATTTGCTGCCAAACCAGACAACAAAACCACTCCCTGCATAATTCTGGGCCATCGAATATTTAGTAAAGACAATTTTATATCTTTTCTTAAAATCTTTTTTATCATATATACTCTATTTATGCTGTAAACTAATATCAGAATTTCCAGTAATCCAGTTCAAATAAATCCTTATTATTCTCTCCTTCAAAACTAAGGTACAAATCATGTATACCACTGACTGCATTGACCTCACAAGAATAAAGTTCATACTTAAATGCTTCATTTCCCTGCGGTATATTCACGTTTCCCACAATCTTTCCATCCGGAGCATCCAAACGAATTTTCAGATTTCCTCCCTCAAGAGGCAATGCGGAAACTTCAAAACGGCGAGCTTTATTCTTTCCAAAGTCTACTCCACGTACACAGATGTACTCTCCATTGTTCACATCTACTACCGAAAGAGACTTATCTGCATTCGGAGCAGTTTTCAATCCATATCCCCAAGCCATAGTTTCAGCTTCTACCTTACGGAACGGATTAAAAGTACCGATCTGCTCCAGCTTGGTATCCGCCCAATAAGGTACTTCTTGAATAGTTCCATCTTCATTATAGTGCATTTCTGCCACTGACACCGAACGGCGTTCATAGTGAGTATTCGTTTCCAGTTTTAACAAATCATAATTCAACCCAAAGACATACGATTTCCCCTTATAATCCATAATACCAGGATGATTGCCTCTGGTTCTCTCCGTAGGGCGCATAATGTATCCTTTCGTTTTCCATGGTCCTGTAGGACTATCACTCATTGCATACCCTATTCCCTCCGGACAACAGGTAGAAGCAAAAGCCAAATAATAATGTCCATTACGTTTATAGAACCACGGACCTTCCTGATAATGCTCCGGAGTTTCTTTTAGCTTTACAATATCTCCTGAATATGAAATCATGTCTTCATTTAATTTCACATAATAACAATTGGGATTTCCCCAATACATATAAGCTTGCCCATCCTCATCGATGAACACGGTAGGATCAATATCATCCCAATGTTCTTTCTGCCATACAAGAGGCTTTCCAAGAGGATCCTTAAATGGTCCGTAAGGACTGTCGGAAACAAGCACACCGATTCCATTTCCATGAATCGGACAATACATATAAAACTTACCATTGCGCTCAACTACCTGTTCAGCCCAAGCTCCATTATCACGCTTCACCCAATCAAAGCTCTTGAGAGAAGCAACAACCCCATGATCAGTCCAGTTAACCATATCGGTAGAAGTATACAACAACCAATCCTGCATTTTAAACCCTTCGGCATCATCTTCATCATGCGTCGTATAAAGAAATACCGTATCATTGTATACCATCGGTGCCGGATCGGCAGTATATTTTGTCTGTATTATCGGCATATTAAATTTCACATCATGGGCACTCTGAGCAACCAATCTGGGAAATGCCATAAGGCATAAAATAGAAATAATAGTTTTAGTCTTCATATTAATTATTTTTATGGTTAATACTTCTAAATAATTTTAAAGCCCTTACAAGAAATGGTCGTCAGTAACTCCGGCCATGTCCACCTCCATATATTCTTCATTTTTTATCGCGAAAAGCCTATACCAATGCTATATTGGACTCATAAGTAAAATCCTTATTTCCACAATCAATAAACCAATCTACAATTTCCCATAAATTTATTTTTACTTCACTAACTTCACTTACTGATTGTATTAGATTATGCTCTTTAACCAACTGCTATCGCCTATACTTGTATTCACAATTTTTCCATTAGAAAAAACTTCTCCTACCAACATGACAGAAAAGAAAAAGAGTAATATTTTTTATATCCAAGTATTGATTTCATTCTTTATACCATTAGTGTCCCGTTAAAATGGGACATTAATGATACCACATATATAAAAAATATAAAGCCGACACTTTTCTCATAAGGAATGACAATATCAATATATTCTAAAGCTACCAGAAACATGAAGCATAGACAACATATATATCATACCCGAATAATATCTATAT
>NZ_DBEXBB010000072.1:0-6221 GCF_048170425.1 Phocaeicola sp. | reverse complement strand
AAAAAATCTCGTAAAACCTTCATTTTACGAGAATTACTACTTTCTGCGGAGAGACAGGGATTCGAACCCCGGGTACCTCGCGGTACAACGGTTTTCAAGACCGCCGCAATCGACCACTCTGCCACCTCTCCAAAACCCTTCGTGAGAGTTGCCTTGTTTTTCAAAGGCGATGCAAAGGTACGCATTATTTTGAAATCTGCAAATATTTACCGCCTTTTTTGATTATTTTTTTTCATTGTCGTACCTTTGCAGGCAGAAAAAAACGAAACAAACCAATCATGATATACCCTCATAATTTCGAACAAAAGATAGGCTTCGACCAGATACGACAACTGCTGAAAGGCAAATGCCTGAGCACATTGGGCGAAGAACGAGTGGACGAAATGACCTTTTCGGACAACTACGATGAAATCAACCAACGGTTAGAGCAGGTGGTTGAATTTGTACGGATTACGCAGGAAGAGGAAGATTTTCCGGCACAATATTTCTTTGACGTACGTCCTTCACTGAAACGTATCCGTGTAGAAGGCATGTACATGGACGAGCAGGAGCTGTTCGACCTTCGCCGCTCACTGGAAACCATTCGCGACATTGTACGATTCCTTCAGCAGTCTGATGAAGAAGAGGAATCAAAAAGCTCACCTTATCCTGCCCTGCGTGAGCTGGCGGGAGATATTCTGGTATTCCCCCAACTTATCGCACGTATCGACAGCATCCTGGACAAGTTCGGAAAGATAAAGGACAATGCTTCTACGGAACTTCTACGTATTCGCCGGGAACTCTCGGCTACTACAGGAAGCATTTCACGCAGCCTGAACAGCATTCTCCGTGCTGCACAATCGGAAGGGTATGTAGACAAGGATGTTACTCCCACCATGCGCGACGGACGTCTGGTCATCCCGGTTGCTCCCGGCATGAAGCGCAAAATCAGAGGTATTGTACACGACGAATCAGCCACCGGAAAGACTGTATTTATTGAACCGGCAGAAGTGGTGGAAGCCAATAACCGCATCCGGGAGTTGGAGGGAGAAGAACGCCGCGAAATCATCCGCATCCTGACGGAATTCTCGGCTACGGTACGCCCACAAGTACCCGCTCTTCTATCCTCATACGAGTTTTTGGCAGAAATCGACTTCATCCGTGCCAAAGCTTTGTTCGGTATAGATATAAAAGGACTGAAACCCTCATTTGAGAACAAGCAGATTGTCGACTGGTTTCAGGCTGTGCACCCGCTTCTGCAAATGTCGCTGGCCAAGCATGGCAAGAAAGTAGTGCCGCTAGATATCATCCTGACACGCGACAAGCGCATCCTGCTTATTTCGGGCCCGAACGCAGGTGGTAAATCTGTCTGTCTGAAAACCGTGGGACTGCTGCAATACATGCTGCAATGCGGTATGCTGGTGTCTATGCACGAACGGAGCCATGCCGGTATCTTCAGCCATATATTTATTGATATTGGTGACGAGCAGAGCATCGAAGACGACCTGAGTACCTATTCTTCACACCTGACCAACATGAAAGTGATGCTGAAATCGTGCAACGGTGAAAGCCTCATCCTTATCGATGAGTTCGGAGGAGGTACGGAACCTCAGATTGGTGGTGCCATTGCCGAGGCCGTATTGAAACGCTTCAACCTGAAAGGTACATTTGGCGTGATTACCACTCACTACCAGAACCTGAAGCATTTTGCCGAAGATCACGAAGGAGTGGTGAACGGAGCCATGCTGTACGACCGCCACGAGATGCGGGCACTGTTCCAGTTGCAGATTGGTAATCCGGGAAGTTCGTTCGCTGTAGAGATTGCCCGCAAAATCGGTTTGCCGGAAGAAGTCATTGCAGACGCATCGGAAATTGTGGGAAGCGAATACATCCAGAGCGACAAATACCTGCAAGACATTGTGCGCGACAAGCGTTACTGGGAAACCAAGCGTCAGAACATACGCAAGCGGGAAAAACAGATGGAAGACACCATCGCCCGTTACGAACAGGAAATACAGGAACTGGAACGCAGCCGTAAGGAAATCCTGAAGAAAGCCAAAGAAGAGGCAGAACGGTTGTTACAAGAATCGAATGCCAAAATCGAAAATACCATTCGTACCATCAAGGAAGCGCAGGCTGAAAAAGAACGTACCCGCACGGCACGTCAGGAGCTGACCGACTTCAAGCAGCAGGTAGAAAACCTGGAAAAGGCGGCTTTGGAAGAGAAAATCGCGCGCAAGATGGAAAAACTCCGCGAAAAGCAGGAGCGCAAAAAAGATAAGAAAGCGAAACAAGCCAATACTCCTGAAACTCCGGTTGCTCCTAAGGTACGCCCCATTGAAGCGGGAGACTATGTGCGCATCAAGGGCCAGACCAGTGTGGGACAAGTCATAGAAATCAGCGGAAAGAATGCCGTGGTCATGTTCGGACTGATGAAAACCAACGTGAAAGCCGAACGACTGGAACGGACGGATGCACCGAAAGCTGCCCCGTTATCCAACAAGGCGACTTTTGTCAGCAGCGAAACCCAAGACCGGATGTACGAAAAGAAACTGAATTTCAAGCAGGACATCGATGTCAGAGGTATGCGGGGTGACGAAGCCATACAAGCGGTCACCTATTTCATCGACGACGCTATTCTGGTAGGAGTCAGCCGCGTACGCATCCTGCACGGTACGGGCACAGGTATTCTGCGCACCCTCATCCGGCAATACCTGGCTACCGTGCCGGGAGTAGCCCATTTCCAGGATGAACACGTACAGTTTGGCGGCGCAGGCATCACCGTAGTGGATTTAAAATAAACCCTACGGGATTTCTGCACATATATGCGATTATTGCGTATCTTTGCAGAAAACTTACACCTAATTTTAATATGAAATCAATCAGAGAATTATATCGCATCGGCACGGGGCCATCCAGCAGCCATACCATGGGGCCCCGCAAAGCTGCCGAACAGTTTCTTGCCCGCAATCCGGAGGCTGCCTCATTCGAAGTGACTCTGTATGGCAGTCTGGCCGCTACAGGACGTGGTCACATGACCGATGTGGCTATTTTAGACACCCTGCAACCTCACGCTCCCGTAGAAATTCTCTGGAAACCGCATATTTTCTTTCCTTTCCACCCGAACGGAATGACTTTCAAGGCTTTCGATGCACAGAAGAAAAAGCTGGACGAATGGACCGTATTCAGTGTGGGAGGTGGTGCACTAGCCGAGGAAGGACACGACCGTACCGCCACCAACGATATTTACAACATGAATACCATGAGCCAGATTTTGTACTGGTGCGAACACACCGGACGCAGCTACTGGGAATACGTGGAGCAATGCGAGGGTCCGGAGATATGGAATTTCCTGGCAGAGGTATGGGAGACCATGAAAGCGGCCATCCATCGCGGACTGGATGCCGAAGGCGTATTGCCCGGACCATTGAATCTGCGCCGCAAAGCATCGGCTTATTACATTCGTTCGAAAGGCTATAAAGACTCTCTTCGCTCACGCGGACTCGTATTCGCATACGCACTGGCTGTCAGTGAAGAAAATGCTTCTGGAGGAAAAATCGTTACCGCACCGACCTGTGGAGCCTGCGGAGTGGTTCCGGCTGTCTTGTATCACCTGCAGAAAAGCCGCGACTTCAGCGACGCACGTATCTTGCGGGCATTAGCGACTGCCGGACTGGTGGGAAACATCGTCAAGCACAATGCTTCCATCTCGGGAGCTGAAGCTGGGTGCCAGGCCGAAGTGGGAGTAGCTTGTTCCATGGCATCTGCGGCGGCCAGCCAGTTGTTCGGAGGCAGCCCGGCCCAGATAGAATATGCAGCCGAAATGGGACTGGAACATCATTTGGGTATGACATGCGACCCGGTATGTGGACTGGTACAAATTCCTTGTATTGAGCGTAATGCGTATGCTGCCGCACGTGCACTCGATGCGAATATCTACTCAGCCTTCACCGACGGCCATCACCGGGTATCATTCGACAAGGTGGTAGAGGTAATGAAGCAGACCGGACACGATCTTCCATCCTTGTACAAGGAAACGAGTGAAGGAGGACTTGCCAAGAACTATCAACCTATGGAATAAAAGGATAAAAAAACGTAAGGATGCTTTCTCAAAAACGCCTTTACGTTTTATCTTAAACGCCCTTGCGTTTGAACCAAAACGTACTTGTGTTTTACTTAAAACGCACTTACGTTTTTAGCTAAACGCAAAGGCGTTTTTTCGGGACTGTAAACCGTATCATTTTTCTACTCTTTCACCTCAAAAATACTGTTGAAAATGACTTTCACCTGTCACTATGATTCACCTTTGGGAGGAATCACACTGGCTGCCACGGAAAGCGGACTGTGCGGCCTCTGGTTCGACGGACAAAAATATTTCGGTCACGGACTGAAAGAAGAAGCCATAGCGAAGGAAACTCCGTTGCTGCTTCAGACGCGGCAATGGCTCGATGTTTATTTCTCCGGCAGGCAACCCGATTTCTGCCCTCCCCTGCAACCTTCCGGCACTCATTTTCAGCAAACCGTCTGGCAAATCTTATCCACCATTCCTTACGGAGAAACCCGGACCTACAAAGAAATAGCCATGGAAACCGCCCGCCGTTTAGGGCGTCCTCACATGGCAGCCCAAGCTGTAGGGAATGCCATTGGACGCAACCCCATCAGCATCTTGATTCCTTGCCACCGCATAGTAGGAAGCAACGGAAGCCTGACCGGATACGCCGGCGGCATCTCGCGCAAGCAGTCACTTTTAGAACTAGAACATATACCTTATTATATAGAGTAAAATCGTATGAAATCTTACCAAGCCTATTTATTTGACTTTGACTATACCTTGGCCGATTCTTCCAAGGGCATTGTGATGTGCTACAGAAACGTACTTGAACACCATGGATTCCATCAGGTGGACGACCTCTCTATCAAACGTACCATCGGAAAGACGCTGGTCGACTCTTTTACCCTCATGACCGGAATAACCGAAGCAGATACCCTGGAGACGTTCCGAAAAGAATACGTCAAAGAAGCTGACCAGCACATGACGGCCAATACCGTACTGTTCCCGGAAACGGAAGAGGTGTTACGCACCTTGAAAGCCAAGGGCGCCAGCATCGGCATCATTTCCACCAAATACCGCTACCGCATCATGGAACTGATGGGAAAAATATTCCCTGAAGGGTTCATTGACCTCATCGTAGGAGGAGAAGATGTGAAAGAAGCCAAACCCTCACCCGAAGGTCTGCTGCAGGCCGCTTCTCGTCTGAACTGTCCGAAAGAGCAGATTCTCTACCTCGGCGACAGCACCGTCGATGCGGAAACCGCCCAAAATGCAGGAGTTGATTTTGCCGGAATTCTTCACGGAATGACCAATCATGAAGAACTGGCAGCCTATCCGCACACAGCCATTTTCCCCGATTTGCTTCCACTGATAAAAAAATAGGAAATATATCCGTTTTTTTCAGATAAATAGTTGGTTATGTAAATATAAAGCCGTAACTTTGCAGCCGATTTTAGTCCGTGTAGGTAAAAAAGTAGCTACAGAGAACAGCTCACCTTACGGAGGAAACCCGTTTAATATTTATTTTAAAATGTACGTAATCGTAGAAATTAACGGTCAGCAGTTCAAAGCAGAAGAAGGCAAGAAACTGTTCGTTCACCACATTCAGAATGCTGAAAACGGTGCAACTGTTGAATTTGACAAAGTCTTGTTGGTTGACAACAACGGTACTGTAACTGTAGGTGCTCCTACTGTAGACGGTGCAAAAGTGGTTTGCGAAGTAGCTTCTCACTTGGTAAAAGGTGACAAGGTATTGGTATTCCACAAAAAGAGAAGAAAAGGTTACAGAAAACTGAACGGTCATCGCCAGCAGTTTACTGAATTGACAATCAAACAAGTTATTGCTTAATCATTAAAAACGTAGAAGAAAATGGCACATAAGAACGGTGTAGGTAGTTCTAAGAACGGCCGTGAATCAGCTAGTAAGAGATTAGGCGTAAAGATATTCGGTGGTTCAGCTTGCAAAGCTGGTAACATCATTGTTCGTCAAAGAGGAACAGTTCACAACCCTGGTGAAAACGTAGGTATGGGTAGTGACCACACTCTTTACGCATTGGTAGATGGTACTGTATGTTTCAAGAAAGGTCGCGAAGACAGAAGCTATGTTTCTGTAATTCCTTGCGCTGAAGCATAATCTACTGAAAACGAGTTTTGAAAAGGATATTCTTGCGAGAATATCCTTTTTTTATTT
>NZ_DBEXBB010000071.1:0-18930 GCF_048170425.1 Phocaeicola sp. | reverse complement strand
ATCACCGATATCATGGGTGCCTACGGCTTATTTTGCGATGGGGCTTCCTTTTGTAGTTCTGAATATGGTTACAGTGCTGATGTTCAAAGGGCTTGAAGTAGATGATAAACTGATTACTTTTTGGACCTCATTAATTCTTTTGCCTTGGACACTTAAACCTCTGTGGAGTCCTTTCTTGGAATTGTTTCGGACAAAGAAATTCTTTGTGATAGTGACTCAGTTGGTTACCGGAGTGACTTTTGGACTGGTAGCGTTGTCTTTGAATCTTTCTCACTTTTTCAGTGTGTCGATAGCTCTGCTGGCTGTGATTGCTTTCAGCGGTGCCACTCATGATATTGCCTGCGACGGAGTGTATATGAGTGAACTGTCCAATGAAGACCAGGCGAAATTTATTGGTTGGCAAGGAGCTTTTTATAACATAGCCAAGGTCATTGCAACGGGAGGTCTAGTGTATTTAGCAGGATACCTTATTGAAGCAAATGCAGCTGCTGGTTCTTTGGAGGCTAGTAAGAAAGCGTGGATGATAATTTTGCTGATACTTTCAGTTACCATGATACTATTGGGAATCTATCATCTTTTTGCATTGCCTTCTACTCAAGTGGTGAAAGTGAAGAAGGAGGAAAGAGGCAATAAGGAAGTAATGAAAGAGCTGGGACAGGTGTTGATGGATTTCTTTCGCAAGACACATATTATATATTATATTTGTTTTATTATTCTGTATCGTTTTGCAGAAGGATTTGTGATGAAAATCGTTCCTCTCTTCTTGAAGGCAAACCGTGAAATGGGAGGGCTTGGATTGAGTGAAAAGGAAATAGGTCTTTATTATGGAATTTATGGAGCAGCAGCATTTGTGTTGGGATCTTTGCTGGCAGGATATTATATTGCCCGGCGAGGATTGAAAAAAACTCTGTTTACGCTGTGTTGTATATTCAATTTCCCTTTTATTGTATACGCTTTGTTTGCTTACCTACAGCCCGAAAGCGGTTGGGTGATATGTGCGGGCATTGTTTTTGAATACTTTGGATACGGTTTTGGATTTGTAGGGCTTACTTTATTCATGATGCAGCAGATAGCGCCCGGAAAACATCAGATGGCTCATTATGCTTTTGCTTCAGGTATCATGAATTTTGGAGTAATGATTCCTGGGATGTTGAGCGGATGGGTATGTGAAAATTTGGGAAATTGGTTTGATAAACCTGGAGGATACGAACCTTTTTTTATCTTTGTGCTGATTGCAACGATTCCTGCTTTTTTGATTACTTATTTTATCCCGTTTAAGTATGATAATGGCGGAAATCTGATAAAAGGTGAACAAGAATATGTGTAATCATAAGTTAAAAGAATAGAATATGGATAAGAAATTTGTGATGCCCTGGGAAGAACGCCCGGCAGATTGTAAAGAAGTAATGTGGCGGTATTCGAAGAATCCCGTCATTGGACGTTATCAGATTCCCTCATCAAACAGCATTTTCAATAGTGCGGTAGTCCCTTTTGAAGATGGATTTGCAGGGGTGTTCCGTTGTGATAACCGAGCTGTACAGATGAATATCTTTGCAGGTTTCAGTAAGGATGGAATAAACTGGGAAATCAATCATGACCCCATTGTATTCAAACCTGGGAATACAGAAATGATAGATTCTGAATATAAATATGATCCTCGTGTTACTTGGATTGAAGACCGTTATTGGATTACATGGTGCAACGGTTATCACGGACCGACCATTGGTATTGGTTATACATTTGATTTTAAGGAGTTTTTCCAGTGCGAGAATGCGTTTCTTCCATTTAATCGCAACGGAGTCTTATTCCCTCAGAAGATTAATGGAAAGTACGCTATGCTGAGTCGTCCGAGTGATAACGGACATACTCCATTCGGGGATATTTATATCAGTTATAGTCCTGATATGAAATATTGGGGTGAACATCGTTGTGTGATGAAAGTAACTCCGTTCCCAGAAAGTGCTTGGCAGTGTACGAAAATAGGAGCCGGTTCTGTACCTTTCCTTACGGAAGAAGGTTGGCTGATGTTCTATCATGGCGTTATTACTACTTGCAACGGTTTCCGTTACTCTATGGGAGCTGCTATTTTGGATAAAGACCATCCCGAAAAGGTGTTGTATCGAACGAGAGACTATCTGCTGGCTCCTGCTGCACCTTATGAATTGCAGGGGGATGTTCCCAATGTCGTATTCCCGTGTGCGGCACTTCAAGACGGAGAGAAAGTGGCTGTTTATTATGGTGCTGCCGATACGGTAGTAGGAATGGCTTTCGGCTATATTTCCGAAATCATTGATTTTGTGAAACGTACTTCTATTGTATAAAATGAACTATTATCAGGCTGTTCCCATAGTCTTTGGGCTGGGGATAGCCTTTTATTTTCTAAGCCTATGAAAAAACTAATCTTATGTGTGGGGCTTTTGTGTGCATTAAGCAGGGTAAATGCACAGGAGCCGGTGGATTATGTTGACCCTTTTATCGGGACGACTAATTTCGGGACGTGTAATCCGGGGGCTGTATGTCCGAATGGTTTGATGTCAGTGGTTCCGTTTAATGTAATGGGGTCAGAAGAGAATACGTACGACAAGGATTCTCGATGGTGGTCTACTCCTTACGACTACACGAACAGCTATTTTACAGGATTGTCGCATGTCAATTTGAGTGGTGTCGGGTGTCCCGAATTAGGATCTCTTCTGTTGATGCCTACCGCTGGAGACCTAGATGTTGATTATCATCATTATGGAAGCAAGTATGAAAAAGAAGCTGCTTCCCCGGGGTATTACACCTTGCATCTGACAAAATATGATATTAAGGTTGAGGCGACTTCTACCTTGAGAACGGGATTAACCCGCTTTACTTTTCCGAAAGGAAAGAGTCATATTTTGATGAATCTGGGGGAAGGATTGACTAACGAGTCAGGAGCTTATTTACGTAGAGTGAATGACCAGGAAATAGAAGGAATGAAACTTCTTGGCACCTTCTGCTACAATCCCCAAGCAGTGTTTCCCATTTACTTTGTGATGCGAATAAATAAGGTGCCGCAGCAGGCGGGTTATTGGAAACTCCAACGCAAGATGAGTGGCGTGGAGGCAGAATGGGACAAGGACAACGGAAAATATAAGTTATATACTCAGTATGACAGAGATCTGGCTGGCGACGATATTGGAGCATGGTTCACTTTTGATACAAAGGATAACGAACAGATAGAAGTTGCCGTAGGAGTATCTTTTGTCAGCATGGAGAATGCCCGTCAGAATCTAGAAGCAGAGCAGCATGGCGCAGGCTTCGACGAGATTCATGCCAGCGCACGTAAACAATGGAATGATGACTTGAGCCGCATCACAGTAGAAGGAGGTACAAACGAACAGAAAACCGTGTTTTATACCGCCTTGTATCATACGCTGATTCATCCCAATATCCTTCAGGATGTAAATGGAGAATATCCTGCGATGGAGAGTGGTGAGATAAAGACTACTCCCAATAATCGCTATACGGTATATTCTTTATGGGATACGTATCGTAACCTGCATCAGTTGATGACACTGGTGTATCCTGAACGGCAGATAGACATGGTAAGAACCATGATTGACATGTACAAAGAACATGGGTGGCTGCCCAAGTGGGAACTATATGGGCGTGAAACCCTTACTATGGAAGGAGATCCCAGTTTGCCCGTTATTGTGGATACTTGGATGAAAGGTCTGCGTGACTTTGATATGGAAACCGCCTATGAAGCTATGTGTAAGTCAGCTACTTTTTCAGGAAAAGACAATCTGATGCGTCCAGATAATGACGATTATATACAAAGGGGATACGTACCTCTGCGTGAGCAGTTCGACAATTCCGTATCACATGCCCTAGAGTATTACATAGCCGATTATGCTTTATACACACTGGCCAAGAGCATGGGAAAGAAAGAGGATGCCGATTTGTTCTATAAACGTTCCATGGGCTATAAGAACTATTATTGTAAGGAATTCGGAACCTTTCGTCCTATTTTGCCGGATGGAAAATTCTATTCCCCGTTTGATCCTCTTCAGGGACAGAATTTTGAGCCGAGTCCGGGGTTTCATGAAGGTAATTCCTGGAATTACACTTTCTATGTTCCCCATGACATAAAAGGGTTGGCTCGTTTGATGGGCGGACAGAAAAAGTTTGTCGATAAGTTGCAGATGGTGTTCGATAAAGGTTTTTATGATCCTGCCAACGAGCCAGATATAGCCTATCCTTATTTGTTCAGTTATTTTAAAGGTGAAGAATGGCGAACCCAGAAAACCGTACGTGAATTGCTGGCCAGATATTTTACTCCCAAGCCTGACGGTATTCCTGGGAATGATGATGCCGGAACCATGTCAGCCTGGGCAGTATTCAGCATGATGGGGTTCTATCCTGATTGTCCAGGAGTGCCGGAATATACGCTGACTGATCCGACTTTCGATCGGATTATCATTCGTTTGGATCCGGATTTCTACGGAAAAGATAAACTGGTGGTAGAAAAGAAAGGAACAAGTTCTCCGGAAGCTTACATACGAAAGATAGAACTTGGCGGAAAGAAATGTAATTATAGAATAAATCATAATGACCTCGTGAAAGCAGGTACATTGACGTTTTATAAATAGAAATTCTGGTTGAATTATAAATCAGCATTGTTTCATAAGGTATTATGACCTTTGTGACAATGCTGATTTTTTGTGTGAGAAGTTTTTTGACGAAAAAAGTATATAAAGCGTAAAAAAATAATGCAGAAAGAGTAAGTGTTTTAGGTAGGCATGGTTGTTTTAAGTCTGTAAAACCAAAATAAAGTATTATGATGTTTAACCTTAAAAAGAAAAGCATTTCGAACAAGAATTCATTACTTGGTTCGAGAAAACTTCTCAGAGCGTTATGGGTTGCTGTTTTGGCAGTACCTCCGTTTCAGGTGTCTTTTGCTCAATTTAGCCTGTCTTTGTCTAATTCCAATTTAGGAGTTGTGATTAAGCAGATTAAGGCACAATCAAACTATCGTTTCTTTTATGATG
This sequence comes from Phocaeicola sp., assembly GCF_048170425.1. Classification (GTDB taxonomy): domain Bacteria; phylum Bacteroidota; class Bacteroidia; order Bacteroidales; family Bacteroidaceae; genus Phocaeicola. The sequence continues at coordinate 13,915 of NZ_DBEXBB010000071.1, read as the reverse complement.
ATGAATTGGCCTCTGTTCCTGTTTCTTCATTGAATGTGTCTAATTCATCTTTGACCAAAATACTTGATCAGGCATTGAAAGGAAAAGGGATTACTTATAGGGTAGATGACAATGTTGTTTATTTATCTAAGATATCTGAGACAAAAGCAACAGAGAAACAGTCTGTACAACAACAGAAAAGTGTATCAGGAAAAATTACTGATTTAAAAGGAGAACCACTGATTGGAGTAACTGTTTTAGAAAAAGGGACCACCAACGGAACCATTACAGATTTTGATGGAAATTTTAGTTTAAGTCTATCTACTCCTAATGCTGTGTTGCAGTTCTCTTACGTAGGCTATAAGTCTATAGAGATGACTGCAAATAAGCCTATGCTTAATGTGTCTTTAAGTGAAGATACTGAGGTGTTGGAAGAAGTTGTGGTAACAGCTTTGGGTATTAAGCGTTCAGAAAAGGCTTTGTCCTATAATGTTCAGCAAGTGAATGCGGATGAGATTATCAGAAATAAGGATGTGAATTTTGTTAATTCATTGAGTGGTAAGGTCGCAGGTGTAAATATCAATGCCTCATCTTCAGGTATAGGTGGAGCTTCAAAAGTGGTAATGCGTGGCGCAAAATCAATTATGCAGTCTTCTAACGCGCTCTATGTTATTGATGGTGTACCAATGTATGCAGGTTCTAGTGAGGGAGATACAGAATTTGGTTCTCAAGGTACAACAGAACCGATTGCTGATATCAACCCAGAAGACATAGAATCAATGTCTGTTCTGACCGGTGCGGCAGCTGCGGCTTTGTATGGTTCTGATGCAGCTAATGGTGCGATTGTAATTACGACGAAGAAAGGTAAAGAAGGGCGGTTGAAAATTACGGTTAATAGTAATACAGAATTTTCGAATCCATTTGTAATGCCTAAATTCCAGAATAGATATGGAACAGGTAGCTCTAAATCGTCTACAAATGTAGATAGAAGTTGGGGGGCATTACTTACAGAGGCTAATCGATACGGATATGATCCCCGTTCAGACTATTTTCAGACTGGAATTACAGGAACAGAGAGTATTTCATTATCTACAGGTACAGAGAAGAACCAAACGTATGTATCTGTTGCGGCAGTTAATTCAAAAGGCATAGTCCCAAATAATAAATACAATCGTTACAATTTTACTTTCCGCAATACAACTTCGTTCTTGGATGACAAGATGAGTTTGGATGTGAGTGCAACTTATGTTCGTCAGAATGACCGTAACATGACGAATCAGGGTACGTACAACAACCCCCTTGTTGGTGCCTATTTGTTCCCTCGTGGAGGAGATTGGGAGGATACAAGATGTATGAACGTTATGATGTTGTGCGCAAAATTAATACTCAATATTGGCCTGCTGGTGATGCTGCTATGACGATGCAGAATCCTTATTGGATTAATTATCGTAACTTGCGTGAAAATGTCAAAGACCGTTATATGCTTAATGCTAGTCTTAATTATAAGATTCTTGATTGGTTAAGTGTATCGGGACGTGTCCGTTTAGATAACTCTACCAATGACTATACTGAAAAATTCTATGCATCTACAAACACACAGTTAACAGAAATGTCTACACGTGGCTTGTATGGTATTGCAAAATCTAATGAAAAACAGCTCTATGCTGATTTCCTCGTAAATATTAATAAAACTTTTGGAGAAGACTGGAATCTTCAAGCCAATATTGGTGGCTCATTTACAGACATGCGCTATGACTTTATGAAGGTTCGTGGCCCTATTTCTGATGGCTCAATTGAAGGGGAAAAAGTGGGCTTGACAAACGGGTTCTATATACAGAATCTGAGTCCGACAAAAACAGAACGCTTGCAAGATGGATGGCGTGAACAAACCCAGTCTTTATTTGCTTCTGCAGAATTGGGGTATAAGAGTACTTATTATCTGACTCTAACAGGACGCAATGACTGGCCTTCACAGTTAGCTGGTCCGAATTCTAGAAATTCTAGTTTCTTTTATCCGTCTGTTGGTCTTTCAGTGGTTATTTCAGAACTTATGCCTAATTTGAATAAGAATCTTTTATCATATATGAAATTACGAGGTTCATTTGCTTCTGTAGGTGTCGCATTTCCGCGTTATATAGCAAATCCTTTGTATGAATGGAACAAAGAAAATGGACAATGGAGTAGTACAACTCAGTACCCGGTATATGATTTGAAGCCTGAAAGAACAAATTCTTATGAGGTAGGCTTGACAATACGTTTCTTGAAATATTTTGATTTAGACTTGACTTATTATAATACGTTGACAAAAAACCAGACATTTAATCCTGACTTGCCTGTTTCTGGGTGGTCAAAATTGTATATTCAAACAGGCGCTGTCAGAAATCAGGGTGTGGAATTGTCTTTAGGTTTCAAGAATACATGGAATAAGTTCACCTGGGAGTCTAATTATACTTTCTCTGCTAACCATAATAAGATTGAAACATTGGCTGATAATGCCATAAATCCTGCGACTGGTGAGAAATTTTCTATTGAGACTTTAAATATGGGTGGCTTGGGTGAAACTCGTTTCTTGTTGAGAGAAGGTGGAACAATGGGTGACTTGTACTCTTTAATTGATTTGAAGCGCGATGATAATGGTAAAATATATGTTGATAAGAATGGAAATGTGGCTACCGCGACGATTCAAAACTCAGCTGATTATATAAAATTGGGAAGTGTACTTCCTAAAGCCAATATGGCATGGAGAAATAGTTTCAGTTGGAATAACTTCCACTTTGGCTTCCTGGTTTCAGCCCGTTTAGGTGGTGTCGTATTCTCACGTACTCAGGCCGTTCTGGATGATTTTGGTGTATCTGAAGCCTCTGCTGTGGCTCGTGACAATGGTCCTATATTTATTAATGGAGTTGATCAGATATCTCCGGAAAACTGGTATAATGCCATCGGAGGAGGAACTTCTGTTCCTCAGTATTATACTTATTCTGCGACTAATGTACGTTTACAAGAGGCTTCAATTGGATATACTTTACCAAGAAAAATGCTAAAAGATATTTGTGATATTACGATTTCTCTTGTAGGGCGTAATCTTTGGATGATTTATAATAAAGCGCCGTTTGATCCAGAATCTGTTGCTTCTACAGGAAACTTCTATCAAGGTATTGACTATTTTATGATGCCTTCATTGCGTAATTATGGTGTAAGTTTGAGCTTTAAATTTTAAATGAAGAAAGTATGAAAAAGCTGATAAATAAAATAATTTTGGGATCTTTTGTATTGGTCTTCGCTTCTTGTACGGGGGATTATTTGGATATAAATTCTAATCCATACCAACCGGGAGATTTAACAGCAGATGACTATGCTTTAGGGGCTTCTATGAATAACCTGGCAGGATGTGTCGTTTCTGCAGATGTGAATACGGCACAGTTTACAGATTGTTTGTTGGGCGGTCCTATGGGAGGATATTTTGCTGACTCAAACAGTGGATGGGCTAATACAATATCGATGTATAATGCAAAAGATGACTGGACACGTGTCTTTTTGAAGAGTGACAGAATTATTCCTATACTTTATACGAATTTGAATTTTGTAAAAAGATTGTCGGAGGAATCTTCAAATCCGGTTCCAATGGCGGTGGCTACAATTATTAAAGTTGCGACAATGCATAGAGTAACAGATACTTACGGCCCAATCCCTTACTCTAAAATTGGAGAAGACGGCTCAATTACTACTCCTTATGATTCTCAGAAAGATGTGTACTATAGATTTTTTGATGAGTTAAATGAGGCAATTAAGACATTAAAGGAAAATAGTGAATTAAGTTTATCTTCTACTGCCGACTATGTTTATGGGGGCGATTTGAATAAATGGATAAAGTTTGCAAATTCATTAAAACTTCGTCTTGCAATCCGTTTGGTGTACGCTGATCCAGATAAAGCAAAAGCGATGGCAGAGGAAGCTGTTGATGCAAATAATGGAGGTGTACTTGAGTCTAATGCAGATAATGCAAAATGGGATTACTTTAAGACCAGTCCTAATCCTATTTATACAGCTACACGCTATAATCAAGCTGATGGCTGCGAAACGGGTGGTGATACACATGCCGCCGCAGATATTATTTTATATATGAATAATTACAATGACCCGAGAAGAGAAAAATATTTCGTAAAATCAGAATTTAGTGGAAATGACTATGTCGGTTTACGCAGAGGTATCGTAGTTCCCGCTTCTAAAGTGACGCGTCAGTATTCTGGGGTAAATGTAAAACCTACTGATCCTATTTATTGGATGAATGCTGCGGAAGTTGCATTTTTACGTGCAGAAGGGAAAGCGATTTTTAACATCAATACTGGGACTAAGTCACCAAAAGAATATTACGAAGATGGTGTACGGCTTTCTTTTGAGCAGTGGGGAGTAGAAGGCGTTGATACTTATTTGAGCAATAATTATGCAACTGTGGGATATTATTCAGATCCTGAAAATGAGAATTCTTATATGCAACAGCTGACGAGTGTTTCTGTTCAATGGAATGAAGGTGCCTCCTTAGATGAAAAGCAGGAACGGATTATTATTCAAAAGTGGATTGCTAACTGGATGTTAGGAAATGAAGCTTGGGCAGATTACCGTCGCACAGGTTTCCCAAAGTTGATTCCAGCATCTGCTGCCGGAAATAAAAGTAATGGTATCGTCGACTCAGATAAGGGAGCTCGAAGAATGCCATTTCCACAAGATGAGTATATCAGCAACAAAGATAATATCAAGAATGCTGTAACTCTTTTGGGAGGTTTAGATAACATGGGTACTAATGTTTGGTGGGATTGTAAATCCAAATAAAAGAAAATACTATGATGAAAAATATTTATAAGAAAGCTGTGTTGGCTTTAGGTACTGTTGCTTTGCTTCATACATCATGCAGTGACTGGATTGATCCAGAGAGTTTATCAATGGATTATGCTACAATTGAAACTCAGAATCCTGAATTGTATGAAAATTATTTAAAAGATTTGCGTGAATATCGTAATTCTGAGCATCAACTGGTATATGTATGGTTTGATAATAGTGAGAAAGTTCCTTATTCAAGAGCGCATCATCTTACGGATCTGCCTGATAGCATAGACGTTGTTGGGTTAATTTATCCTGACCGCTTGACAAATATGGAGCTAGAAGAGATAAAGACTATACGTGAGAAGAAAGGTATGAAAGTTATCTATACGATTGATTATGATAAAATGAAGTCTGCTTATAATGATAAAATATTGGAAGCTTCTGATAAGGAACCTTTTTCTAAAGAATTTCGTCCTTTCTTGACTGATAGTTTAGCTTATGCTTTAAGTCTTGCAGGGAAATATAACTACGATGGTATTTGTATCAATTATTCTGGGAAGTCTTCATTACACATGCCTGAAGAGGAACTTCGAGAATATATGCAGAACGAGAACTGTTTTATGGATATTATCTCGGATTGGATGGAACGAAATGGAGATAAATATTCTTTAGTATTTCAAGGAAGTCCCCAGAATGTACTGGCTGAAAATGCTGTTGTACTGGATAAAAGCTCAATTATTTTTATATCAGGACTACAAGCTAGTTCTACTTCTGAACTTACTTCTTTGCTGACACTGGGTTATATTGAAAAATATAAAGACCGTTATGGCGTTTCTGTGGTAGGTGTGCCTTTAAATACAGCAGATAAGCATTATATGTTTGGTGATGTCTTGGCTGTAAATGCTGCTGCCGAGTGGGCTTCTGTTCCTCAGAACGGCATGAACTTATGTGCTGTAGGGGCTTATGATGTCTCGGGCGATTATTTCTCTGCTGATTCTAATTACAAGAATATACGTAATATGATTTCTATATTAAATCCGTCAATCAAATAAAGGAGGTAACGATATGAGAATATATTCAGTTTTATTTTATGCTGCATTGATGTTCTTTGCAGGTGGTTTCACTTCCTGTCAGGAAGATCTGGAGAATTATGATGCTAAGATTTACAATGCATCAGATGCCGTTTCACGCTTCTTTGTAGAAGAAGAAATGGATACGGAATCTCGTTTTATCCAGGCCTCTATCGCTAAACAGTTAGATGTGGATGTGACTTTTACTTATGTTGCTGATGCTGCATTGGTGAATCAATATAATACGATTTATTCTGATAACGCAGTTATGCTTCCATCTGAATATTTTGAGATTCCGCAACCGATGGCAAAAGTTGTGGCAGGTAAAATCTCTTCAAATGAGGTCGAGGTTATATTTAAGAACCTTAAAACATTGGATAAGTCAAAAGTGTATGTATTGCCTGTTTGCATTCAGAATGCCAATGTTGATGTGCTTGCTAGCAAACGTACTACCTTCTTTGTACTGAAGGAAGCTTCTTTGATTAATTTTTCTGCAAATTTGTGTGAGAATAATGTTAGAGTAAACTGGAAGAATGCGGCTCCGTTGAAGAATCTGACCGAACTGACAGCGGAAGCTTTGATTAATGTGAATGCTTTTGCCGACGGACGCGGAGCAAATATCAGTACATTGATGGGAGTTGAGGGGCATTTCTTGATTCGGTTTGGAGATGCAGCGCCGAAAGACCAGATTCAGATTGCTGCCAAAGGTGAGAACTTGACCTCTTCAGATTGGGTTTGTAAAACAAGTAAATGGACACATGTAGCTGTAACTTATAATCAATCATCCAATACGGTTCAAGTATATATTGATGGGAAAAAGCGTACGGAACAAGTGTTTACTATTTTCAGGGGACCGGTAGATTGGGGTAAGTATTTTGAGGAAGAAACAGGAGATGATACTCGTAGCTTCTGGATTGGTTATTCTTATGAGAATAGCCGTTACCTGGATGGAGATATTTGTGAATGCCGTATATGGAATAGAGTGCTGACAGAAGAAGAAATAAATGCAGAGAATCATTTTTATAAAGTAGATCCAGCCTCTAAAGGTTTGGTTGCTTATTGGAAGTTTAACGAAGGAAAAGGTGATGCGATTAAAGACTATTCATCTTATGGAAATGACGGAAAAGCTTCTAATGGATTGATTTGGAATGCTGTAGAATTACCTGTAAAATAAAAAATTATGAAACGAATAACTATAAATAAGTTTATTGGCCTGTTTTGCATGCCAGTCTTGATGGGTTTAGGCTTGGGTTCTTGCTCTGAATCTGAAATTGCGTTGAAACCATTAGATGAAAGCAGATATGAAGTGATAGGAGAGCAGTACGGATATTTTACTGATGAAACCGGGAAACAGGATTTTTCTTTGGTTGAGGTACGTTCCGGTAATTCTTCTTCTATCAATATTTATTTAAATGCCACTAAAAAATTAGATACGGCAAGTGAAATAAAGCTAGTATATGATACAGAGGTTCTGGAACGGTACAATGTCTCTACCGATAATGCGTATGAAGCTTTTCCACAAAATGCAGTTTTTGTGGATGCAGGAGGTGGCATGACGTTATTGGAAGGAGAACAGCGCTCACATTCTTTGAATGTAAGTTTTACTGTGGTTGATGGAATGACAGAAGGAACCACTTATGTGATTCCTCTCAAAGCAAGTGTGATTTCTGGTTCTCTGAATTTGACAGAGAACCATCAGGGATATTTGATTTTTGTGACTGTTCAGAAAAATCTGGGTGATTGTGATAAAGGTGGATGTAAAGTCTTTACATGTATAGAAAGTAATGATACGAATCCGTTGAACAATCTTTGCTTTACTCTAAAGAGTTCAGGTAAGTATTTGTTTGATGGTGTCATTTTGTTTTCTGATAACATCGTGCTTGATAAAGAAACTGGCACAGTTCATGCCGGGCATAATGACAATGTGATGTATTTGCTGAATAATCGTGAAAAGTATTTGAAGCCTTTACAGGACAGGGGTATGAAAGTTATATTAGGTATTATGGCCGACCATACTCATGCAAGCGTGGCAAACTTGTCTGAAGAAACAGCACGTGCTTTTGCTCGTGAATTAAAAATTATGTGTGATACATATCAGTTGGATGGAGTCTTTTATGATGATGAATGGGATAAGCCTGAAAATCCGATACCTCCTGGATTTGTGAAAAAATCTCCTGAAGCCGCAGCACGTTTATTCTATGAAGTGAAAAAAATTATGCCTGATCGTTTGAATATTGCTTATGTTTTAGGAAATACAAGAGATTTTAGTTCTGAGGTTTGTTACTTTATGGATGAATCTGGAACAAAACGTGGGCCTGAATATTACGTGGATTATGCTTACATTGATTATGGACATGATGGAGTGGTTGATCAGGATATGAGTGATAATTATCCAGGTTTAGATCCGACTCGCTGGGGAATGTATTCTCAGGAGTTTGCAAGAGGATATTGGGCTTTCGATACAGAACTTGAGAAAATTAAAGCACAGAATGCAGTTAACTTTGTTTTTGCTTACGATCCTTTCAGGGAAAGTTTTTCTACTCCGGTGAAAGGAAAAACTCAGGTTCAACAGTTAGAACTGATGGCTCGGATTCTTTTTGAAGACGAAGCTGTTTATGATAATAAACCTTATAGAAAGGATTGGTAATTAAATAATTGAATTAGAAATCATGAAAAAAATAATTTATGTAATGTGTTTGGGGGCTATGGGGCTGATTTCATGCGAAGAGGAAGAAATGAATCGACCGGATAGTAGTCTATGGGAAGTTGCAGAGACAGAACAGACAGAAGGCACTACTTTAAATGTGGGGGCGGACTTGTTTGACCTGAAAATTGGTGAAACGAAACAATATGAAATAACAGAAGGGAATGGAGACTATAAATTGAGTGTGCTTGATTCTGATATTGCGGAGGTTTCGCTTCAAGAAAAAACTCTAACGGTAAAAGGTTTGCAGCAAGGTGCCACGGAAGTGGTCATTTCTGATAAAAACTTTAATTATAAAAGTATTAAGTTGAATGTGTATATTACAGATAATTTGATAGTAGAAAGTCAGGACGGCGTTAAAATTTCGTTGCCACTTGGAAATCCCAAAGTACAAACTATCCAAGTAATAGAAGGTAATGGGGAATATCAGGCAGTTCCTGCTGACAAAGAGATTGTTACAGCAACAGTTTTAGGAAGTTCAATATCTCTTACAGGGCTAAAAGCAGGGGAAACCAGCTTGACTGTAACAGATAGTCGCGGGCTGTCTGTCATAATTCCAGTAATAATAGAGGAAAGTAGCTCTCCGTATACGGATGAAGAGTTGGAAGCATTTAAGCAATTAACGGATAAAGGGTACTATAATGACTGGAGCGGATTCATTTTGAAAACCCCTAAAACGAATGGCTTTTTTACTGGAGATGATGGCGTAAAAGTCTATGTAAGCAATGGTAATAATTATAATGGAACCAATGACCATTTTAGATGGCAGAAAGGTTCCGAAGGCTTAAATGGAAGCGAAGGTCTTATTTTATGGTTTGATACAAAAGATACGACAGGACATCGCACGTTGGGTAAAAAAGAAAATATGACAATGAAATATTTCAAAAGATCTGATACTGAAGGTATAAATATCAAAATAGATAAGGTACCATTGGATTTTGAGGTGATAAAGGTTGACGAAGAGAAGCGTTTGATATGGGCTGTCTGGTCTGCGCAATATGAAGATGTCTTTTATTTTGGAAAACTTATTATGCCTAATTATGCAGAATAGTATAGTTTTATTTTATCTGATTAATCTATATTTGAGATAGTTATTTCCCCCTTGTCTTTTTCTAAATTGGGCGAAGACGAGGGGGATTTTTGCCGTAGAATATAGTGATAATAATTATGAAATTCATAAAAATATTTATCATCCTCCTGACCGTTGCGCTAGCAGGTTGTAGTAGTCGGTCCACTGTCGTTTCTTCCCCATACGGACATATCAAGCTTATTTTTTCTATAGATGAAGCCCGGCAGTTGTCGTACGCGATTCGAGTGAACGATTCATTGTTTATTACTCCTTCTCCATTAGGGCTTGTGGAAAAAAGCGGATTGCCGATGGCGGCAGGTTTTCAGGTGGAAAAAGTAGATTTCAGTTCAAAGGAGGAGGTTTGGACACAGCCATGGGGAAAAAATAAGACCGTGTTGAATAAATACAATGAAATGGCCGTGCATTTAAGCAATCAGCAGAAGGTCGGTTTAGTAATACGTTTCAGGATTTTTGACGAGGGAGTCGGCTTTCGTTATGAATACGATGTACCTCGGGTAGACAGTCTGTTGATTACAGACGAGTTGACGGAGTTCCATGTTCTCAGAGATGGACTTTCCTGGTCTATCCCTGCTAGTTTTGAAACGTACGAACTGCTATACCGTACGTTGCCAATCAGCAAGGTGGAAACAGCCAATACACCAATGACATTCAAATGCGGTGATATATATGCAAGTATACATGAAGCTGCTTTGACCGATTTTCCGGAGATGACATTGAAGCAGACAGAAGATTACTCCTTTAAGGCAGAACTTGCTCCCTGGCCTGATGGAGTGAAAGTGCGGATGGCTGGAGGCAAACTTCAGACTCCATGGCGCACTATTCAGATTGCATCTCAGGCAGTGGGACTGATTAACTCTTCACTGATTCTGAACTTGAATGAACCTTGTAAGTTGGAAACGACCGATTGGATTCGACCGATGAAATATATTGGCATCTGGTGGGGAATGCACCTGGGAGTAGAAAGCTGGCAGAATGATTCACGTCATGGGGCTACTACGGCAAATGCTAAGCGTTACATTGATTTTGCAGAAAAGAATCATATTGATGCCGTGGTATTTGAAGGCTGGAATCAGGGATGGGAAAACTGGGGTGGTTCACAGAACTTTGATTATACTTGTCCTTATGAAGATTTTGATATTCAGGAAATAGCACGTTATGCGAAGGAGAAAGGAGTCAAAATTATCGGACATCATGAAACGGGAGGGAATATCTTGAATTATGAACGCCAGTTGGATGAGGCTTATAAATGGTATGCCGACCTGGGCATCCATACTGTCAAGACAGGCTATGCCGGAGGACTTTCTTCAGGACATAATCACCACGGACAGTTTAACGTAAGGCATTATCGGAAGGTCGTCGAGACAGCAGCCAGATACCACACTACGCTGGATGTGCATGAGCCGATAAAGGATACGGGTATTCGCCGTACCTATCCCAACATGATGACCCGTGAGGGGGGAAGAGGTATGGAATGGAATGCGTGGAGCGAGGGAAATCCTCCGTCACATCATGTGCTGCTGCCTTTTACGCGCTTGTTGGCAGGTCCGATGGATTATACTCCTGGAATCTTTGACATTACTTATGAGCGTGCTAAGGTTTCACCCTCCCGGAAGCAATGGAACATGAAAGACAGTAAAGACTGCCGGGTGAATACAACGTTGGCCAAGCAGATTGCCGGGTGGGTGATTTTATATTCACCGTTGCAGATGGCATCTGATATGATTGAAAATTATGAGGGGCATCCGGCTTTTCAGTTCTTTCGCGATTTTGATCCGGACTGCGACTGGTCAGAGGCTTTGGCTGGAGAACCTGGAGAATACGTAGTCATAGTCAGAAGAGCCGGTGAAAAGTTTTTTTTGGGAGCAGCTACTAACGAAGAAGGGCGGACGGTGAATGTCCCGTTGGCTTTTCTGAAAGGGAACAAAAAATATAAGGCTCGGATTTATGCTGATGGGGAGAATGCCGACTGGCAGAAGAATCCGGTTTCATACCGTATAGAGGAACGGATTGTGACTTCACAGGATACGTTGTTCGTCAGGATGGCTGACGGAGGGGGACAGGCGGTCAGTTTCTTCCCTTTTTGACGGTGTGGCGCACTAAAAAAATGCTGGCTTCGTATAAGATTACGATTGGAAAGGTAACAATCAGCATGGTAAACACGTCTGAGGTAGGAGTGATGATGGCAGCGATAATCATTGCGACAACCCAGGCGTGTTTTCTGTATTGTGCCATGAAATCGGCAGACAAGATGCCCAGTTTGGCCAGCAGCCAGGTAAGAATCGGAATTTCAAACGTGATACCCATCATCAGGCTCAGCATATTCAGCGTATCAATATAAGAACTGAGCAGAATGGTATTTTCCACTTCCTGACTCACTTGGTAAGTAGAAAGAAAGCGGAATGTAAAAGGAAATATCAGGAAATAACTGAATAATACTCCCGTTAGAAAGAGCAGATAGCCCCAGAATATCAGCCAGCGGGAATATTTTTTTTCATTCTGGTAGAGTGCCGGGGAAATAAAATGAAAAAGCTGATAGAGAATGTAAGGAGAAGCCAGCAGAATACCCGCATAGAACGAAACACTCATGTGGGTGAGAAACTGTCCTGAAAGCTGTGTGTTGATAAGTTTTACCGGCAAGGCTTCCGCTTCCAGTCCGGTTATATGCAGCATCCTTCCTAACCAGGCAAAGAAACGATAGGTACAAAAATCACCCTCTTTGGGGGCAAGGATAAGGCTAAAAAGCTCTTCTTTGAAACAGAAGGCCAGCAGCATAAGTACAATTACCGCACAAGCGATGTGGATAATCGTTTTGCGCAGCTCGTCCAGGTGGTCCCAGAAAGTCAGTTCCGTTGGTTGAGTGGGCTTCACGGCAATTATTTTTCTTTTTTCTCGTTCGAAGTGATTTCTTCCTTCTTTTGGTCTGTTTCTTTCAGGTTATCTTCTACTTCGTTCATGCCTTCCTTGAAACTTCTTACACCTTTGCCAATACCTTTCATTAGTTCGGGAATCTTCTTTCCCCCGAACAGCAGCAGGATGATTAAAGCAAGAAATAAAAATTCCTGGGTACCGATACCCATAAACAGCAATGTAGTATTCATGTACTTTTTGTGTAAATAGAGAGTTAGTTTATAGTTTATTCTTCCGCAAAAATATGGATTGTTTTTTATCTGAGCAAATGTGTGCTCTTTTGCCTTTTTAGTTTTTCAATAAAAGTGGTAGGATTTAGTACATTTTTTATGAAGTGACGATTTGTTTTTTATGTCCTCTTTAGGCAAAACCTATGTTTCTCAAGACGGAAACGTACATTCTCTTTATAGGAAACCTACGTTTCAGGTAAGGGAAACATAAAAAGTGATGGAACATTAGAAGATAAACGAAAAGGTGTTGTCAAGTATTCATAGAAAAGGAAAAGACAGACCACAAGAGAAAAAAGATCAATTTCTCTTGTGGTCTGTCTTTTTATAGGTAAGGAAAGAATTTATTTTTTAGTCAATGAAACATTGTCAATCAATGCTTTGGAGTCTTTTGTCTGAAGCTGGATAACGATGACAAAATCACCTAAAGTTGCATCTGAAACGGGAGCCTCCGTAACTGTTCCTCCTTTGTCTTCCACCCCTTTGATACTGGCAAATGCATTGACTGTTCTTGAGAAATCAAAGCTTGCAGATACTTTTGACCATCTGCCAGCTTTTTTGATTATGCGGCTGTAGGCCGCGGCCGACTGATTCTTAGTTGATTCGTCGCTGAGGTCAAATCCTTCACGCATGATGAAAAGATTGTCAGTCTTTGCATCGCGTATAAAGAAACGGACTTGTGCTCCGTCTGTAAGCGCTTTCATGTCAAAAGATAGCGTGTACACAGCTTTTTCTGCTCCTTGGATGCGCTGTCCCAGATAAGCTTTGTACCATGAATTATCAGTGGTTGTTTCGATTTGTACGGCATTGCCATGCTTCTCGTCATCGGTTGCAGGGCTAATGGTAGTAGCGCCGTTTGTTTTGTCAAATGCAAACCAGTCTTCTGTAGAGGGGATGGATGCATAAGTTTTTTCATCATTCAACGGAGTGTCAAAGTTTCCGTTCTTTACCAAATTCTGTGCCTGGACTCCTATTGCCAGGAAAGCCATTGCGGCTACAATAAATACTTTTTTCATAAAGTTCAATATTAGGTTAGTTTTGATAGATAGTCTGTACAAATATACGAAATTTCATCTATATGCAAATCCCTTTTTGGATTGTTTAGGGTTTTAAAATTTGA
>NZ_DBEXBB010000070.1:0-4154 GCF_048170425.1 Phocaeicola sp. | reverse complement strand
TATAAAAAAAATAAACCGCATCGGGAAATATATACTGGTCACGGTGCTGCTGACAGCTGCCCCTGCAAGCGGATGGGCACAGCGAATGATTAAGGTAAGCGGCACGGTTTACAACATTGCGGACAAGAAAAAGAAAGTGCCGTTCTCCGAAAGTGTGGTATACATTTACAGTTGCAAGACGGTAGCTGCGGCGGAGGATTTAAAGAACAGTCTGGACAAAGACAACACGAACCTGGCACTGTTCATAAATGAAGAAGAAAGAGCTGAAACAGACGCTAACGGGTATTATGAGATACTGGTACCGGACAACGGTGCACTGGTATTCAAGGCCGGACTGAACAAGGCGCTGTTGGAAAAGGTGAACAACCGCATGAAAATAGACGTGGAAGTGGATGACGGTATCTACCTGAAAGAGGTGGTGGTAACGGGGCAGTTAAAAAAAATTCAACCGGAGCCCAAGGCCAGCCGACTGATAGGTAACCGTTTTTATCCTTATAATACGTTTGTGATTCCGAAAGGGGAAGGAAACAAGTATTCCCGACTAATTGTGCAACCGTATGTGCTGAACTGTGAAACCAACGACACGGTGGCGTTCCTGAAACCGCTGGTGTACGACGGAAAGGAATATCACCTGACACAGACCCGAAGGATGGGTTATGACCTGAAACGAGATGCACTGGAGAAATACATCCAGCAACGCCCGCTAGTCAACGAGCGCATGGTAATTGAATGGCAGGATACGGTTACAGTACCTGACCAGAACGTGAACTACAGCTGCTATGCGGATTTCTGCATAGAGGATTACACCCATATTCCATTCAGAAAAACGTATCAGATTAATACTTGTGAAAACAAACGTCCGCTGAAATTCCTGGAATATTCCCTGATTGCCCTGGATATGGATTTCCAGAAATATCCGGAAAAGGCACAGGTGGAAAAGTTTGATACGGAAGACCTCGTAGAACTTAACTTTGAAATCAATTCAGACCGGCTGACGGACGACCCGAAGAACCAGAAAAGTCTGGACGGAATAAGAAAGAAACTGAACCAGATTTTGAATGAACCAGGTGCCATGCTGAAAGAGTTTCATGTCATCGGAAAGGCATCACCGGAGGGATATTACCAGCAGAATCTGGCATTGGCAGAAAAACGTATGCAGAAAATCCAGCAGGAAGTGACTGGAATGTTACCCAAGGGAGTGGCCGACAGGGTATATCAGAACCCGCAAGCGGGAGTGGCTTCGTGGAACGAGGTAGCCGACTTGATGGAAAAGGACAGTCTGACAGAAGCAGCCAATTTCATCAGAGAGGTGGTGAGAGAGTTTCCCGACCAGATGAACAGACAAGGACAAAAAATCAAAACACGGAAAGATTACCGGACTGCCATTGTTCCTTATCTGGAACAGCTCAGACAAGTGAAATACCTGTGCCGCTATGACATTTACAGAGAACCGACCGACCAGGAGGTGATGGAGGCTTTCCGGGAAAAAGGCCTCGAGGGAATGTACACCCGATATGAGTACTGGAAACTGCTGCAATTGCTGAAAGATAACAAGGAAAAAGAGGCTGTGGCACGAAAGGCTTATGAAGAATCGCTGAGCATGAAGAATCCATGGGTACTGGCTGGAAATACGCTCGCCAAACTGTACCTGGAAAGGGATGTGACCGACACCCGAATACTGGATCCGTTGATAGACCGTACCATCTTTACCGTAAACTACGAAAGGAAAAATATCGATACGGGAAGAACGGACATTATCAATCCGATTGAAGTAGTGGTGAACCAATTGTGTATGTATATCAAGGCGGGAGACTTTGAGAATGCCAGTGTCATGGCCAAACTCATTCCTGCTGACTATAAAGAGTTTGACCTGGTGAAAGCGTATGCATGGGCCATGGGCGGATATTTCCACGGAGGAGATACACCTGAAGAAGCGGAAAGAGCGAAACAAACGTTCCAGACCATATGCCAGTCTTCCATACAAAATGAAGCGGTGATGAACCTGGCGCTGGAGACTCCGCAAGGAGATGCGCAGGCGGAAAAGGTGCTGGAAGAGATGCCGGACAGCAATCCGGTAAAATGGTACCTGAAGGCGGTGACAGCGGCCAGACAAGGAGATGCCGGACTGATAGAGGCAGCTCTGTATCTGGTGAGATGTTTCAACCTGGACCAGAAAATGATAACCACAGCGCAAAATGATGGTGAATTCAACAAGGAGATTGTGGAAACTGCATTGGACATGTATAAGAATCAGTAATCATGAAAATAAATAGAAAAACTTTATATATAGCAGTCATCGGCTGCCTCTGGATGAACGGGACGGAATCCATCATAGCACAAGATGCGGTCGCCGATTCGGTTAAAACCGGATTTTTCAATGCAATGGATTATGTGAGACAGAAAAGATATATCCCTAACGGAAGACCGATTGACCCAAAAGCCAAAGGATGGAATTCTTCCTTGTCGGTTTTTGCGGGTGCCGGGAAACTGGGCGGAGGTGCGGCTGGCCCCTACTCTAAGGAATTCGGTATTGCCTTTACAAAGGATGCAACCTCATTTAACAGCTATCGTCTGGCTGTAGAAGGGGCTGTAAACGAACAGATTGGAAGAGGCGGAATAGAAATAGCACACATGTTCCGAATTCTGGATTACCTGAGGGGGTATAAAAAAGAGTTAAAGTGGGACTTGGAAACGGTACTGGGAGTAGGAACCTACTGGACGAAGGACAAGATTTCAAAGGAACATTTTTTTGCAGGAGGCATACACGGCGGTCTGCACGTAAACTATCATTTGTATGACCATCTTGATTTATTTCTGGAGCCTAGAGTGAATCTGTTTACCGATGGCATCAACGGACTGGATTCACCCAAAAAATATGACATCGGGGTACAAGGTGTAGCCGGACTGACATACCGGTTTACCGGCCTGAAAAAAGGATCTGGAATATCCGCCAACTCCGGAGTGCTGGATAACCTGTTCTATGAAATCTATGCGGGTATTCAGGGAGACTACTCAGCCCGAATCAGGAAAGCACCGGTAATGAACGGGGTGCTGGAACCGATAGGTCCTGTGATGGGTATCAGTATGGGAAAATGGTATCTGCCTTGGGGAGTTAGAGGAACTTTTTTCGCGGGTATACATGAAACACTCCCTGACCAAGGTACCGGAAAGAAAAAAGAAGCCTATGGAGGGTTCCGGCTGGAAGGGATGGTAAACCTGAACCGCCTGTTTAATGACAGGGTGACCGACCCCAGACTGGAAGTAAATGTAATGGGAGGTGTGGAAGCCGGTTTCGTGGCACACGGAGGATCTACTTATGCACGGAAAGTAAGACCTTTTAAAGGACCTACCCTAGCCGGACAGCTGGTGTATGCCATAAACGACCATATCGGAGTGTTCGGACAGGCACGCTGGAGTAAAAATGAATATACGCAAAACTTCATGAACGGGCAAAGCAGCAAACGAAGAATGCAGAACTTGAGCCTAGAAATGGGAGTTCAGTACAGAAGACGTGAAGAATGTATCACCCGCAACAAATACCTGTTTGAACCGTATAACTTTATCTCTATCGGAATGGGAGCCAACTACCCGATGCGTACAGGAGACCAACTTCTGGAAACTATAATGAAGCACCTGGGACAGCAATTCTACGTGGGATACGGAAGAAGATGGAGCAAATATTCATCGGTAAGAGGCTATATGGAAGTAGCAAATTATCCTTATGCGGTGAGCAAACATGCGCATCCTATTACACTGGGAACAGATTACCTGGTAGACCTGAGCTCCTTGGTGGCGGAATATAATCCGGAAAGAGTCTTTACAGTAGAAGGACTGGCAGGTATCTTATATACACATCACGGAGCCGCACAAAAAGATTATTTCGGCATGCAAGACGGGTTGAAGGAAACCGTACGGATAAACGACCGGTGGGGTATCTTTGCAGAAGAAGTGATGAGGGCATATAAGGGAGCAATCATACCGGGAGCCCGAACTTTAACAGATAAGGAGTTTTCGTTTCTTCCATATGCCAATCTAGGAGTAAATCTATACTTTTAGACGTGTTTTCTCCTAAATATAAAGCAATGTGACATATATTTTTTTTCTGTATTCCTAGCGTTTGAAAATATTATATCATCTTTGAATCAAAATTATTA
>NZ_DBEXBB010000069.1:0-5996 GCF_048170425.1 Phocaeicola sp. | reverse complement strand
CTTACTATCCAAAATCGGAAATAAATAGCCTTTGCCTGTTTTTGAATATTTCTCTATTATCCGCATGGCTTCCTGTGGTATTCCTATCTTTATTTGTTTTCCTGTTTTCTGACGGATATAGTGTAGTCTACCACTTTGAATGTTCTCATTTGTTAAATTAGCTATGTCTGTGAAATTGATTCCACCACATAAATAACTAAACACGAATATGTCTTTGCTCAATTCCATATACTGCTGCTTTCCAATTGGCTGCACCTCTGTTATAAATTTCAGTATGTCGGTTTTGGCAATAGCTCTTTTTTGAGTTGTGGTATTAAACTTGTTGATTTTATATTCATTAAAAGGATAATCAGAAGCTCGGGCACATTTGGCATTGATAGCTTTATTGTATGCACTCCGTAAGGTACGAAACAATAGACTGATAGTTGTTTCTTTATTTCCTTTGGAGCGTAACCACTTTTCATATTTAGTTAGCCACATGGTGTCTATATCACTAAATGGAATATCCAGTTTTCCTTTAGTAAAAGTTTTGATAGAATTCAAAGACCCTTTATATATGAGACGGTTTCCACATTTATTCTCACAAGCATATTGTTCAATTAAATTGCAATAAAACTCCTCTACTGTTTTCAATTTGAACGTGGCACAATCTTTATTCAGCAAGGTTGAAACGGTATAATCTTTCTGTTCGCAAGTTAGCTGTAACATGCGTTGCTGAAATTCCATCTGCTTATTGAGAATAATTTTCTGAATGTATTCCTTATTCGGACAACATGCTTTAAGTGTGTTTTTCTTAAAGTCCCAATATTTAGGATTTATTGATATTCCTAAACTTTGGTATTTCTTTTTACCGTTTTTACAAATGCGAAGCATTAAAGGGTGTTCGCCATTAGATAAAATCTTAGATGTGTAACATACGACATTTACAGTTGCATTCATCGTTTATTCTGGTTTAACTCTCAGTTTAACTCACATGGCTAAATCATAGGTAAAACCAACCTGTTACAAAATAAAAAAATCAGAAGCTTACATTAATATAAGCCTCTGATTATCAACGGGAGCGGCAAGCGGGACTCGAACCCGTGACCCTCAGCTTGGGAAGCTGATGCTCTACCAACTGAGCTACTGCCGCGACTTTGGTGATGCAAATATAGAACTTATTTTTTAGAATCGTTCGTTTTATTCGATTTTTTTCGCCCGAAAAATAGAAAAATTCCTTTTTATAGCTATTCCCAGAGCTTATACAGTCCGGTTTCCCCCCAATAGTGATGTACAGTGGTGGCGATACAGTTTTTATAGCGAAAGAAGAACGAACCCGAAACTTCTCCTCCTTTGACATGGCAGACAGGCGTTTGCAGTGAGAGAGCTTCTTCTGTAGGAATAATGTCAAAATAACGGTGCTCATATCCTTTTAGATACAAGTCACGATAGTGCGTCTGGCGGTATCCGCTGCACGGACGGTTGTCTTTCACAATGACCGAATAAGGCAGAATCCCTGCCATTTCGTAGGCTGTACCTCCGGGGCGTGCGGTCAGTGTTTGTCCCAACAAGGCCATTCCCCCTCCTTCTGCCAGCAGTTTCCCTCCTTTTTCTACGTACTCACGCAATTGTTCCATCAGGCGTTTCCGGCGGTGCAGCTGACGGGCAAACAATTCCGGATAGCCTCCTGGCAGATACACGATGTCCGCTTCGGGAAGTTCACTGCCATATACCGGACTGAAGCGCGTGATGTCTCCCTTTGTCTTGTCTATGCTCTGGCGATATGCGAAAGGAAAAGCCGGATCGGAAGCCAAAGCGATTCGCTGTTTGCGCTTGCCAGTCCACATATCTGTTTCCGTCTCGGAAATGTAGGGAAGCGAATAGGGACAAGGGAAAATACGGGTAGAAAGATTCAGCAGTTTGTCAATATCTACATGCTGTGCCAGTTCTTCTGCCACTTGATTGAGAAGCTGGTCGAGATTCTTTCTTACAGGCAGTGTGAGCGCCTGATGACGAGGTGGAAGACCTGTTTCCTCCAGATAAGGAAGATATCCCAGGCATTCCACCCCGGCCTCGGCACAGGTTTCGCGCAGGAAGCCGTATTGTGCAGCCGAAGTGATCTGGTTGAAAATCACTCCGGCTATTTTCAGTTCTGAATTGAAATGTTTGAAACCATATAGCATGGCAGCGGTGGAGTAACCCGCATTGCGTGCACTCACCACCATCACCACAGGAACTTTCATCAGTCGGGCTATCTCGGCGCTGCTTCCCTGCGTTTTCCGGAATCCGTCGAACAAACCGCCCCGTCCTTCTACCACACATACGTCAGCCTTTTCCCCATACCGGTTGTAGACGGTCTGCAGGTGGCTGCGTGAGGCCAGCCAGGTGTCCAGGCTTATCGGTTCACGGTCGGCAGCCAGCGCATGATAACGGAGGTCTGCCAGTTCAGGCCCGCATTTGAACGACTGCACACGCAGGTTGCGGTGACGCAACGCACGCATCAGCCCCAAGGCAACGAGGGTCTGCCCGCTTCCGGGCATCATGGCTCCGACAAGAAACTGTGGCTTCATCTGCTTATGACAATCCTTCTATTTCTCCGTTCACAATGTCAATGTGCAATGCCTGCGGTTCTTTCGGCAATCCCGGCATACGCATCATTTCACCAGCCACCACTACCAGCATTTCTGCACCGGCATTGATGACGATGTCACGCACGGCAAAGTTGAAGCCGGAAGCCACCCCGTAGAGTTTCGGGTCGGTAGAGAATGAATACTGAGTCTTGGCAATGCAGACTGGGAAGTTGGTGTATCCCAGGTCTTTTATCATCTGAATCTTCTTGCGGGCAGCCGGACCGAACAGCACTTGTTTGGCGCCATACAGTTCGCACGCAATCTTGGTGACTTTCTCTTCCACGGAGTCGGTTTCGTCGTAAGTGAAGGTCAACGGCTGTGACGGATTGTTTTCGATGGTGTTTACTACCAGGTTAGCCAGTTCGATGGCACCGTCTCCACCTTCCATAAACGCATTGTTGATGGCAAAGCCTACGCCCATTTCTTCACAGTGCTGACGTACGAAGTCAAGCTCCTCGTCGGTATCGTTGGCATAGCGGTTGAAAGCTACTACCACGGTCTGTCCGAATGACTGGAGGTTTTCAATGTGCTTGTCGAGGTTCTTCACACCTTCTTTCAGGCCTTCCATATTGGGTTCCTTGATTTTGTCTACATCTACCCCGCCGTGCATCTTCAGTCCCTGAGCCGTAGCCACGATGACAGTCAGTTTCGGTTGAAGCCCGGCTTTGCGGCATTTGATGTTGTAGAATTTCTCTGCCCCCAAGTCAGCACCGAATCCGGCTTCCGTCACTACATAGTCACCGAAGGTCATGGCCAGTTTGGTAGCCAGCACCGAGTTACATCCGTGTGCGATGTTGGCAAACGGACCGCCGTGTACGAAGGCTGGTGTATGTTCCGTGGTCTGTACCAGGTTGGGCGACAAGGCATCTTTCAGCAATACCGTAATCGCTCCCGCCACTCCTAAGTCTTTCACCGTGAAAGGTTTGTTTTCGATGGTGAATCCTAACAGAATGTTTTCGATGCGGCGGCGCAAATCGTTTTCATCCCTTGCCAGGCAAAGGATAGCCATGATTTCCGATGCCGGCGTGATGTCGAATCCAGACTCGCGGGTCACTCCGTTGGTCTTGCCTCCCAGGCCCGTTACGATGTAGCGCAGGCCACGGTCGTTCACGTCGAGCACACGGTTCCAGAGCACTTCTTTCATGGCAAAACCATTGTCTTTGTTCTGGTACATATAGTTGTCGAGCAAGGCTGTAATCATGTTGTGAGCCGAAGTGATGGCATGAAAGTCACCCGTAAAGTGCAGGTTGATTTTATCCATCGGGAGCACCTGTGCATAACCACCTCCGGCAGCTCCACCCTTCATGCCGAAGCAGGGACCGAGTGAGGGTTCGCGCAAGGCACAGAAAGCCTTCTTGCCGATTTTGTTCAGTCCCAGTGCCAGACCGATGGATACGGTAGTCTTCCCGATACCGGCCTTTGTCGGCGTGATGGCCGTTACCAGAATCAGGTTACTCTTTTTCACCTTCTCTTCATCAATCAGTGTTTCAGGAACTTTGGCAATGTAGCGTCCGTAATTGGAGATTTCTTCTACGGGGATGTCATACTCGCGGGCAATCTGCTTGATTTTGGTCAGCTCGATGCTGCGAGCTATTTCAATATCTGATTTCATAGGTTCAATTTTTTTATTGTGGCGCAAAGATACAAAGAAATTCCGTAACTTTGTCGTACTACACGTAAACCCTATAATTTATAATAGATATGAATAACTTCGCTTTTTACAGCCCTACCGAATTTGTGTTCGGAAAAGGTACGGAGAGCCAGACTGCCGAGCTGGTGAAGAAATACAAAGGCACGAAAGTGATGATTGTATACGGAGGAGGTTCCGTGGTGCGCAGCGGACTGCTCGACAAGGTGAAAAGATACCTTGACGAAGCAGGCATTGCTTATGTGGAACTGGGAGGTATCCAGCCTAACCCCACCGACCCGAAGGTGTACGAAGGTATTGAACTGGGACGTCGCGAAAAAATCGATTTCCTGCTTCCGGTGGGCGGCGGTTCGGTCATCGATACGGCCAAAGCCATTGCACTGGGTATCCCTTATGAAGGTGATTTCTGGGATTTCTATATAAATAAGGTAGTGCCTGAAAAAGCCATTCCGCTGGGTGTGGTACTCACTATTCCTGCGGCTGGAAGCGAGGGCTCCGGTAACACGGTCATCACGAAACTGGACGGACTGAAGAAATTGAGTGTCCGTACGCACGGACTGCTGCGTCCTACGTTTGCCGTGATGAATCCGGAACTGACCTATACCCTGCCCGCCTGGCAGACAGCTTGTGGGGTGACCGACATGATGGCACACATCATGGAGCGCTATTTCACCAATACGGAAGATCAGGAAGTGCCCGACCGCATGTGTGAGGGTACGCTCAAAGCCATTATCACGGAAGCCCTTCGGGTAATGAAGGAACCGGAAAACTACGGAGCCCGTGCCAACCTGATGTGGGCAGGTACCATCGCACACAACGGTACGTGCGGTGTGGGGGCCGTGGAGGATTGGGCTTCTCACTTTATGGAACACGAAATGAGTGCCGTGTATGACGTGACACACGGAGCCGGACTGGCTGTTATTTTCCCCGCCTGGCTTACCTATATGGCCAGCCATAACGTGGGCAAGGTGGCACAATATGCCCATCGTGTGTGGGACGTGCCGGAATCGGATGACAAGAAGGCTATGGCACTGGAAGGTGTAGCCCGTCTGAAATCCTTCTTCCACGCCATCGGTATGCCTGTCACCTTCAAGGAACTGGGTATCGAACATCCTGACATCGACCTGCTGGTGAAGAAACTGCATGAAAACAAGGGTGAATACGTAGGCAGCTATGTCCGTTTGGACGCGCAGGCTACCCGCGAAATTTATGAACTGGCCAATCAATAAAGAACGACTATTATGGAATATACAAACCAGGACGTGCGCCGGCAAGACCGTCTGCTCGATGAAGCACGTGCATTTGAGATATTAAAAGAAGGGGAATTTGGTATCCTTTCCATGCGTACAGAAGAGGGAGATGGTGCGTACGGCATCCCGTTGAATTATGTATGGGACCGTGGCAACTCCATTTATATCCATTGTGCACCGGTAGGACACAAGTTACGCTGCATTGATGCCTGCCCCCACGTGTCTTTTTGTGTTACTGGTCGCAGCAAGGTTATTCCCGACAAGTTTACTACAGGTTATGAAAGCATCGTACTGCAATGTACGGCACACCACAGCCTGCACGAAGCAGAACGGATGTCTGCCCTCTCTCTGCTGATTTCCAAATATTGTCCGGATTACAAGATGCAGGGCATCGAGTATGCCAACAAGTCTTTCCACCGTACGGAGATTATCCGCCTGGATATTCAGAAAGTCAGTGGTAAGTGTAAAAATATGGGATTTTAATCCTGA
>NZ_DBEXBB010000068.1:0-8599 GCF_048170425.1 Phocaeicola sp. | reverse complement strand
AGGAGAAAAATAAGAAACGTAGAAGGAATTTTTTATTCAGCTTGGGGCGCTTTTTATATTTCTTTGCTCGGAAACGAACGTCTCTCAATGCAGAACCCTGCGTTTCCGGTGAGGGAAACATTGGGCTTTGCATTGAGAGACATAGAAAGTAATGAAGGGGTTGCCAATAAACTACGTGGCGTATTTAATTTATCCCTTTACTCATTTGCTGTTTCTTGAATAAAAATTTTGCCGTTTTTCTTTTCCACTGCAATCTGGCTACCCTCTGGATTCAGGTTGAAGGGAGTAATTTCATCGGTGTGATTATCTACTACCATCAGCGTGCTTTCTTCTGCGAAACGTTTCACTTGAAATTTGATGGCAGTATTTCCGATGCTTGAATTAAATAGCAGACTGTCATTAATATAAACTGAAAGACTGTCTCCTGTAAAAGAATCTGTTATTTCTACCGTATAAATTCCGGCAAATGCTTTTTCCTTGTCATTACTCTTAGACTGGTTGCGAAAGCCCAGATACAAAAAAAGGCATACGATAAAGAATACCCCGAAGGCCAGTATTCCGTTTCCTATCATGAATTGTTTGTTGCTGTTGATACTTTTGTTGTTCATAATTAAGGTAGTTATAAAGTATATTCCCCTGCAAAGTAAGTTATTTTCAGTTTGTTTATCGTGTATGTTATAATTTTTTTTCTACATTTGTCACGGAATTATATAAAAACGGAATACAGAATATCATGCAAAATAACCTGGTCATAGTGGAGTCTCCGGCAAAAGCTAAGACTATTGAAAAGTTTTTGGGGGAGGGTTATAAAGTATTGTCAAGTTATGGTCATATCCGTGACTTGAAGCAAAAAGCGTTCAGTATTGATATAAAAGATCATTTCAATCCGATTTATGAAATACCGGAAGATAAGAAAAAACTGGTGGCAGAGTTGAAAGAAGAAGCTGCCAAGGCCGACATGGTATGGCTCGCATCCGATGAGGACCGCGAAGGAGAAGCCATTTCCTGGCACTTGTTTGAGGTATTAAATCTGGACCCTGAAAAGACACGACGGATTGTATTCCATGAAATTACGAAGACGGCTATATTGAAGGCTATAGAGCATCCGCGTCATATCAACATTGATTTGGTCAATGCCCAGCAGGCTCGTCGTGTACTCGACCGCATTGTGGGATTTGAACTTTCACCGGTGCTTTGGCGTAAAATCAAGCCAGCTCTTTCGGCTGGACGAGTGCAGTCGGTTGCCGTACGTCTGATTGTAGAGCGCGAGCGTGAAATCAATGCGTTTACTTGTGAAGCTTCTTATAAAGTAGTTGCTATATTTAAGGACGCAGAAGGGGCGGTGGTTCGTGCTACGCTCGGGAAACGATTCAAAACAAAAGAAGAGGCACAGCGTTTCCTTGAGAAATGTAAGGATGCTACCTTTAAAATAAAAGATATTACTACACGGCCGGTTAAAAAGTCGCCGGCACCTCCTTTTACCACTTCCACACTCCAGCAGGAAGCTGCCCGTAAGCTTGGGTATACCGTGGCACAGACCATGATGATTGCGCAGCGTCTGTACGAAAGCGGATTGATTACTTACATGCGTACCGACTCGGTAAATCTTTCTGAACTGGCCTTGTCTACAAGCCGGGATACCATTCTTTCTCTGATGGGTGAGCGCTATGTACATACACGTCAGTATGCCACAAAAACCAAAGGAGCTCAGGAAGCGCATGAGGCAATTCGCCCGACATATATGTCAAATGAATCTATTGAAGGAAGTTCACAGGAGGTACGTTTGTATGAATTGATATGGAAACGCACGCTGGCTTCACAGATGGCCGATGCAGAATTGGAAAAGACGACAGCAACCATTTCGGTTAGTGGCTGTGAAGATGAATTCCAGGCTGTGGGCGAAGTGGTCACATTCGATGGCTTTTTGAAGGTCTACAAGGAATCATTTGATGAGGATGTGGAACAGGAAGATGCCACCGGGCTTCCTAAAATGGAGGTTGGAGAGGTTCTGCAGCGTGAAGAAATTGCTGCTGTACAGCGTTTCAGTCAGGCTCCGGCACGTTATACAGAAGCTAGTTTGGTGCGTAAGCTGGAGGAACTGGGTATTGGCCGTCCGTCTACATACGCTCCTACGATTTCCACTATTCAGCAAAGAGGATATGTAGAGAAAGGTAACAAGGAAGGAGTGAAACGTGAGTATTCATTGTTGAAGCTGACGGGAAAAGAGATAAAGGAAACTGTACAGACGGAAATGAGCGGAAGTGAGAAATCCAAATTGATTCCTACCGATGTAGGTTGTGTGGTTAACGACTTCCTGATGCAGTATTTCCCGAAAATTATGGATTATAACTTTACGGCTAGTGTAGAAAAGGAATTCGACGAAGTGGCCGAAGGGGAAAAGAAGTGGACTGATCTGATGGAGGTGTTCTATGAGAACTTCCACCCGCTGGTAGAAACTACATTGGCGACAAAGACTGAACATAAGGTAGGTGAGCGTATGCTGGGAACTGATCCGAAGAGCGGTAAGCCCGTATCGGTGAAAATCGGACGTTTTGGACCCGTGGTACAGATTGGCTCTTCTGATGATGAAGAGAAACCTAAATTTGCCCAGCTGAATAAGGAGCATTCACTGGAGACAATTACACTGGAAGAGGCGCTCGATTTGTTTAAATTACCGCGTGTGTTGGGAGAACTCGATGGAAATGTTGTATCAGTAGGAGTTGGCCGTTTTGGGCCCTATGTGCGTCATGGTAATGAATATGTGTCTATCCCGAAGGAAATGGATCCGATGGCTGTGACTTTTGAAGAAGCCGTACAGATGTTGTCCGAGAAGAAAGAAAAAGAAGCACAGAAAATTATCAAGCAGTTCCCTGAGAATCCCGATATGCAGATTCTGAATGGTCGTTACGGACCTTACATTGCTTACCAAAAGAAAAATTATAAGATTCCTGAAAACGTGAATCCGGCAGACTTGAACTTGGATGCTTGCTTCAAGGTGATTGAATTGCAAGCTCAGAAAGCTGAGATGCGCAAGGCGAAAGGAGCAAAGGCGAAGGCAAAGAAATGAAAAGAGTTTTCCTGATTGGCTATATGGGTTCGGGAAAAACCACACTGGGCAAGGCTTACAGTGCGGCTACCGGACTACAGTTTGTCGACCTCGACTGGTATATCGAGGAACGCATGCATAAATCCATTTCCGACTTGTTTGCGGAAAGGGGAGAAGCAGGCTTCCGCTTGTTGGAGCAGAAGATGCTGCACGAGGCGGGAGAATTTGAAAATGTATTGATTGCATGCGGAGGAGGCACTCCTTGCTTTTTCGATAATATGGACTATATGAATCATACAGGCGAAACAGTATTTCTGGATGTATGTCCGGAAGTACTGTTCCGTCGTTTAAAGATAGCAAAGGCCAAGCGTCCGCTGTTGGCGAATAAAACGGACGAAGAGCTGATGCAGGTCATTACTTCTGCTTTGGAAAAAAGACTTCCTTATTATTCTAAGGCCAAATGGCATTTCAATGCAGAAGAACTTGAAAGTTATGCACAGATTGACAAAGCGGTAAGCCGCTTGAATGAATTGATAAATTAAAGAAGTATAAATCTAGACTTTATGTAGTGAAATGAGAAAATGGCGTATTGAAGACTCTGAAGAGCTCTACAACATCACGGGGTGGGGCGTTTCATACTTTAGTATCAATGACAAAGGTCATGTGGTAGTAACTCCACGAAAAGACGGAGTAGCCGTCGATTTGAAGGAGCTGGTAGACGAGTTGCAGTTGAGGGACGTAACCGCTCCTATGCTGGTACGTTTTCCGGATATTCTGGACAACCGGATTGAGAAAATCTCCAATTGCTTTACACAAGCTTCTGAAGAATATGGCTATCAGGCCCAAAACTTCATTATTTACCCGATTAAGGTAAATCAGATGAGACCGGTAGTGGAGGAAATTATCAGTCATGGAAAGAAATTTAATTTAGGACTGGAGGCCGGTTCGAAACCGGAACTTCATGCTGTAATTGCCATTAATACGGATTCAGATTCACTGATTATCTGCAACGGCTATAAGGATGAAAGCTACATTGAACTGGCTTTGCTGGCGCAGAAAATGGGTAAACGTATTTTCCTGGTGGTAGAAAAGTTGAACGAGCTTCGACTGATTGCCAAGATGGCCAAACAGCTGAATGTACGTCCGAATATTGGTATTCGTATCAAATTAGCTTCTTCCGGTAGCGGAAAGTGGGAAGAAAGCGGAGGCGATGCCAGCAAGTTTGGATTGACTTCCAGTGAGTTGCTCGAGGCACTTGATTTTCTGGAAAAGAAAGAAATGCAAGATTGCCTGAAGCTGATTCATTTCCACATAGGTAGTCAGGTGACAAAGATACGTCGCATCAAGACTGCATTGCGCGAGGCTTCTCAGTTCTATGTGCAGTTGCATCAATTGGGCTTCCCGGTAGAATTCGTAGATATAGGTGGAGGACTGGGAGTGGATTACGACGGTACCCGCTCTGCTAACAGTGAAAGTAGCGTGAACTATTCCATCCAGGAATATGTGAACGACTCTATTTCCATCATGGTGGATGCCAGCAACAAAAACAATATTCCTCATCCGAACATTATTACAGAAAGTGGCCGTTCACTGACTGCCCATCATTCTGTTTTGATTTTTGAGGTGCTGGAAACAGCTTCATTGCCTTCTATGGACGAAGATTTTGAGGTGAGTGCAGACGATCATGAACTCGTGCAGGAACTTTATCAGATTTGGGATAACCTGAATCAGAGCCGTATGCTGGAAGCATGGCACGATGCCCAGCAGATTCGTGAAGAATCGTTGGACTTGTTCAGTCACGGTATTGTCGATTTGAAGACACGTGCACAGATTGAACGTATGTACTGGTCGGTTACACGTGAAATAAACCAGATTGCATCAGGTTTGAAGCATGCACCGGATGAGTTCCGTAATTTGGACAAGCTGTTGGCTGACAAATATTTCTGTAATTTCTCTCTGTTCCAGTCGTTGCCGGATTCCTGGGCGATTGACCAGATTTTCCCCATCATGCCGATTCAACGTCTGGATGAACGTCCTGACCGCACGGCTACCTTGCAGGATATTACTTGCGATTCAGATGGGAAGATTGCTAACTTCGTGACCAGTCGTAACGTGGCACACGACTTGCCTGTACATACCATCAAGGCAAAGGAATCGTATTATATAGGTGTGTTCCTGGTGGGAGCTTACCAGGAAATTCTGGGAGATATGCACAATTTGTTCGGTGATACAAATGCCGTACATGTCAGTGTGGATGAAAAAGGTTACAGCATTGATCAGGTGATTGATGGAGAAACCGTGGCTGAAGTGCTTGACTACGTACAGTATAACCCGAAGAAACTGGTACGTACCTTGGAAACCTGGGTGACGAAGTCTGTGAAAGAAGGACGTATCTCGCTGGAGGAAGGAAAGGAATTCCTGGCAAATTATCGTTCCGGATTGTATGGATATACTTATCTGGAGTAATTTAAGAAAGCAGAATTATGAAAGAAAAACTGACAGTTATAAAAGTAGGAGGAAAAATCGTAGAGGAACCTGATACATTGAATCAGTTGCTCGATGATTTTTCATCTCTGTCTGGCTATAAGGTGCTGGTGCATGGAGGAGGCCGCTCTGCCACTCGTATTGCTTCACAGTTGGGAATTGAAAGCCAGATGGTAAATGGACGTCGTATTACCGATGCAGAAACCTTGAAGGTGGTAACGATGGTTTACGGCGGACTTGTCAACAAGAATATTGTGGCCGGTTTGCAGGCAAAAGGTGTGAATGCCGTAGGTCTGACAGGAGCAGATATGAATGTAATTCGTTCTGTGAAACGTCCGGTGAAAGACATCGATTACGGCTATGTAGGAGATGTAGAGAAAGTAGACGGAAAGGCCCTGGCTGACCTGATTCATCGTCAGATTGTACCAGTGATGGCACCATTGACGCATGACGGGAATGGAAATCTGCTGAATACGAATGCCGATACCATTGCCGGAGAAACCGCAAAGGCTTTGGCCGAGTATTTTGATGTGACATTGGTGTACTGCTTTGAAAAGAAAGGGGTGCTACGCGATGAGAATGATGACGACAGTGTAATTCCGGTGCTGACTCCCGATTTATTTAAACAGTATGTGGAGGAAGGAATCGTGCAGGGTGGTATGATTCCCAAGTTGGAAAATTCTTTTTCAGCCTTGGATGCAGGTGTGTCGCAGGTCGTAATAACCTTAGCATCAGCTATTCACAAAGATTCCGGAACAATTATCAGAAAATAATTCAAAAAAATTGGCGGGTGGGTGTAACTTTTATGAAACTCACCCGTCATTAGTATAGAGAGCCATGCAAGAGATCAGTTTTCGTGATAATATTCTGCCGCTGAAAGATAAGCTTTTCAGGTTGGCCTTGCGTATTACGTTCGACCGGGCAGAGGCGGAAGATATTGTTCAGGATGCACTGATTAAGGTGTGGAACAAGCGCGACGAGTGGGGAGAGTTGGAATCCATAGAAGCCTATTGTCTGACAGTAGTTCGGAATTTGGCTATTGACCGAAGTCAGAAAAAAGAGGCCCAGAATCTGACCTTGACACCGGAAACGCAGGAAATGCCGGATGCACAGACTCCCGAAAGCCAGTTTGAGCGAAATGAACAGTTTCAGTTAGTACACAGGCTGGTGAATGAACTCCCGGAAAAGCAACGGACTATTGTTCAGCTTAGGGATATTGAAGGTAAGAGTTATAAGGAAATTGCTGATGTGTTGGGGATTACGGAAGAGCAAGTGAAAGTAAACCTTTTCAGAGCCCGACAACGCATCAAATTAAAATATAGTGAGATTAACGATTATGGACTATAAGTACATTGAACAACTTTTGGAACGCTACTGGAACTGTGAAACCTCAGTAGAGGAAGAACAGATTCTTCGGATTTTCTTTCAGCAGAAAGAACTTCCTGCTCATTTGCGCCGCTATCGTTCTTTGTTTACTTATCAGGAAGAAGCTGCCGAGATGAAACTGGGTGATGATTTTGACAAGCGTGTGCTTGCAGAAATTGAACGTCCGGTGGTAAAAGCCAGAAAGCTGACGCTTTATTCACGTTTTATGCCTCTGTTCAAGGCTGCGGCTATGATGTTGCTGCTTTTCACATTAGGAGGAGTAGTGAAACATGCGACAGACGAGGGAAGTTCCTCTGGTATTGTATATGTGCATGATCAGTTTGAAAACCGTCAAGAGACTCCGCAGGTTGCCTATGAAGGTGATTCGGTGAAGACGCTGATTCGGGAAACATCTTCCAAGCCCAGACTGGAAGAAAACAGTAATAGATAGAACATTTTCATTTGCTTTTATATAAATAGTTAGTGCTTATTAAAACTTAAAACAACAACGAGGCTGTGAAGTTTCAATTCTCTCAAAATTAAATTACTAACTAAATAAAAAAGGATTACCGCGTGAGCAGTAGTCCTTTTTTATTTGGAATATTTCGCTATTTTTGCCGCAAAATTCAGATAAGAACACATGTTTACAGTTATTGGAGTTATGCTGGGGGGGATGTTGATAGGATTTCTCCTTCGCCGTCAGGAGTTTTCGTGGATTGGTAAAGTCATTACCTTGTTAATTTGGGCATTGTTGTTTCTGTTGGGAATAGAGGTCGGAGGTAATCGACAGATTGTAGAAGGACTTGCCACTTTGGGGGTAGAGGCTTTTGTGATTACATTAGCTTGTGTGCTGGGCAGCTGTATTCTGGCTTGGGGATTATGGTACTTGCTGTATAAAAAGAAAGGAGAAAAGTCATGAAAGGAAGTTTGATTATTATCGGCTTTTTTATTCTGGGTACATTGTGTGGCTTTTTTCATCTGATTCCTTTTGATATAAGTAAAAGCAATATCAGTTTCTATGCTTTATGCGCCCTGATGTTTAGTGTAGGATTGAGTGTGGGACATGATCCGCAGACATTGAAGAATTTTCGTTCGCTGAATCCACGTCTGATCTTTCTTCCGGTAGCTACTATATTGGGCACTGTTTCTGCCGCGGCTTTGGTAAGCTTGATGCTTCCGCATCGCAGTGCTTCCGATTGTATGGCTGTGGGAGCAGGATTCGGATATTATTCCCTTTCCAGTATTTTTATTACGCAGTATAAGGGACCGGAGCTGGGTACCATTGCTTTGCTTTCCAACATTATGCGTGAGATTATTACTTTACTTTGTGCTCCTCTGCTGGTGCGTTGGTTTGGTAATCTGGCCCCTATATCGGCTGGGGGAGCTACTACTATGGATACTACATTGCCCATCATTACTCGTTGCTCAGGGCAGCAGTTTGTGGTGGTTTCCATATTTCATGGTTTTGTGACGGATTTCAGTGTACCGTTCTTGGTCACATTCTTTTGTTCTATTTGATGAATCGTCTTTTAGGAATAAAATACGGCCCTCGACGTAAGATGATTAGGGATATTCAGTAAATGTCCCTAAAAGTAAGATGGCATATAAAGTCGATAGAGTATAATCACTTTATATGCCATTATTATTGCCCTTTTTCTGTGTTTTTTCATATAGTCCTATCTGTTGGACATGACGTTCCGGAAG
>NZ_DBEXBB010000067.1:0-14348 GCF_048170425.1 Phocaeicola sp. | reverse complement strand
ACAACAAATATAGATACTCATATTAAAACATAAAACAGCCTCCTCGCTTTCGAGAAATGTTGAAATGTTCAATCTCCAAAGACAGTGATTTTTTCAATTGTCCTACCATAAAATCCAAAAAAGGCTGATTAGTTTCTTTATCTTGGCATTGACGTAGAGAAAGAATATATTCTTCTCTATCCTCTTTGAATATCTTTGTTGGAAAAAGATGATAGCCAAATTGAATGTAGTTCATCAACAATCGAGCCGTTCTACCATTACCATCTACCCAAGGATGAATAGTTACTAAATTAAGATGGGCATTAAAACTCAGTTCATATTGTTCTCGAAAGGTTGTCGCTGTTCTTTGCTTTTCTTGAAGAATTGTACACAATTCATCTATCTTGGCAGGAATTTTCAGATAATTCATATAAGAACGGCCACCAATGCCAGCTGTAACGCCGCACAAACGAAATTCACCTTTTGAAGAATCGAAAGAACCACCCATTACGTTGTGTACGCTACCTGTAGTGCGCATCAATGTTGCATTCAATTTTTGCAGAAAAGCAGAAGTTATGGGTATAAGACTAACAGAATCTGTTTTGGCAAGCTCATATGCTTTCTTTAAGTCCTCATTCATCAAATGATAGACCAATGGCTTTCCTTTGGCAGTCAAGCCTTCATCGAAAAGCATTTGTGCTTCCGCTTCGGTGAGTGTAGAACCCTCAATCGCCGTAGAATGGGTAATAAGAGAATAGAGGTAGTACTTTTCATAGTCCACCGCTTCACTTATACCAAGTTGCTGAAACTTCTGGTACAACTGTTCAATCTCTTGCCAAACACCTTGTTCCATTGACTTTCATTTAATTGAGTTTATTTCTTTTCAAAGGTAGTGTATTTGTATTGTGTAGCCAAAGAAAATAATGATTTACTACTATATTTTTTGCGCCTGTGGGGAAAATGTGGGGAAAAATCAGACAAGCAAAAAGGCTAAGTAATTGATAATTCAATACTTAGCCTTTTATTCTGTACCCAGACCCGGGGTCGAACCGGGATGGATGTTACTCCACTGGTGTTTGAGACCAGCGCGTCTACCGATTCCGCCATCTGGGCATCATTTTCGATTGCGAGTGCAAAGGTACACATATTTTTCGATAGTGCAAGAAATCCGGACAAAAAAGTTGAAAAAAAGTTTTCTAACACTATTTAGAACCCTTTTCTAGAGTTTCTTGCAAAATAAACCCTATCTTAGCATCAAACTTTAAGCTAGCATCTATCATGGACAGTAAGAATTTTTATTGCATCATCATGGCCGGAGGAACGTGGCGTCGGTTCTGGCCATACAGCCGGAAAACCTTACCCAAACAATTTCTAGACTTTTTTGGAACTGGCCAGACACTCTTGCAACAAACTTACGAAAGATTTAAGCAGATTCTTCCTACGGAGAATATTTTTATTACAACCAACCAGCATTACAGAGAACTGGTGCTTGAATCGATTCCCGAATTCAACGAATCCAACCTGATTGTGGAAGAGGAACACCGGAATACGGCACCTGCCATTGCATACGCATCGTATGTCATTCAAAAAATCAACCCGGATGCCAGTATCGTGGTGGCTCCTTCCGATCATCTGATTCTGAAAATGGATGAGTTCAAACAGGACATCCTGAAATCGCTGGAATTCGCATCGCACTCAGGCAAACTACTGACATTAGGCATCAAGCCCAGCTATCCGGAAACAGGATATGGCTACATACAGGTCTCTGAAGAAAAAGAAGAAGATTTCTATAAAGTCAAGACATTCATCGAGAAGCCGTTGCGGGAGTTTGCCGAGGTATTTGTGCAAAGCAATGAGTTCTACTGGAATTCTGGCATCTTTGTATGGCATGTTAACACGATTCTGAAAGCATTCCATGAAATGATGGCAGAGGTATGTCCGCAAGTGGAATGTGATATGCCGAAGTTCAGTACTTGTCCCAACAGTTCCATTGATTATAGCATCATGGAAAAGGCAGACAATGTATATGTACTGCTTTGTGACTTCGGGTGGGCAGACATAGGCACATGGAACGCATTGTATGACGCTTCTCCCAAAGACGAAAATCAGAATGTGACAACGCACAGTAATGCGTTGCTATATAACTGCAAAGACAATATCATCATGACTCCCAAAGATAAATTAGTGGTTGTACAAGACTTGGAAGGGTATCTGGTAGCAGAACAAGGAAATGCCCTGCTTATCTGCAAAAAGGATGACCAAAACGCCATCCGGAAGTTTGTCAACGATGCAGAGATGAAATTTGGTGAACTGTATTCATGAGTTACAGCAAACCTTCTCACACATAAAAAGAATGGCTTGTCTTTCCACAAACAGAGAGACAAGCCATTCTTTTTATAGCGACCCAACTTAATACTCAAAGGTAATTCCTAACGTAGGGAGTAACGTGCCACTCTCCTGCCGGATGGATTTCATGACATATCGCTGCTCACTCAGCGGTGCAGAAGGATTTTCAATCTGTCCGGTACTCATCAGCGCATCAGGCTGACGCAGCTTGCTGGCTGTAATGTTCTGGATATCGAGATAAAAGCCCAACATACATTTTTTCAAATAAAAGGTTTTATCCACCCGCACATCCAGTTGAGCGAAAACAGGCAGACGTTCCTGATTATAGCGGCTATAGTCATAATAAGCACGCCCCCGCACGTTCCAAGCTTCCACCAGCGAAGATTTCTCCACGTCATAAGGCGTGTAAGGAGAGCCTCCAATACAACTGACTTTAGCTCCCAGGCTCCAGTGCTTGGGGAAATTATAGGTCCCGCTCATATTCAGAATAAAACGGTTATCCCAGGCAGAAGGTACGTAGCTACCTTGTTCACCCTTCTTGAATTCACTTTTGAAAATGGTCAGTGAAGAAGAAAGATTCAGTTTTTGTACCAACAGCCATTTGAACATCAGTTCTACCCCGTACGAGCGACCTTTAGCCTCGGAAGAGAGGGCTTCATTCCCGATGGTTCCATAGTCATTTCCTTTGCACGAAAGAGGTATCTGGTCGGATAAGGAGAAAGGCATATGTCCGTATAATTTATAGAAACCTTCTACGGAAAGCTCCATGTTTTCATTGGGTGTCCATGACAGTCCCAGGCTTTCCTGTGATACGGAAATATAGTCCAAGTGACGGTTGACATAATCCCCGTCTTCTCCTTTGAAACCCAGTGCCGTATAGGAAGGAAGTTGGTAATACAATCCCATATGCCCACTCAGGGTAAGGCCCTCAATCAACCGATAGGATACCGACAAGCGCGGCGACAACTGACGCCATAATTCCTTCATTTTATCACTGTAATTATTTCCATCGGTACGTACTCCCATGGAGGCAGTGAAACTTTTGTCGGGAGCCGCATAATCTACTGAAGCAAACATCCCCCAACGCCAGAGAGACAAATCGGTATGGTAGTCATACTCCCGCAGGGCATTGACAAAAACCTTGCGGTATTCATTGCTCTTGTAACGGGAATAATTCAGGTCGAATCCTGCTTTTACCTTCCACACGCTCCAAGAAGAAGTGTTTTCCATACGCAGTTTGGTTTCCTGCTCGATGGAACCCAGACGCAACGTCAGGTTTTCTTCGCTGCTTTCGTCATTGTCACGATACTTCACATTCCGGTTGTTCAGATAGCTTTGACTTAATACGATTGACTGCACATGCCGTTGGGAATAATGACGGTACACACCTCCTACAGTATAGGTTTCCTGATTGATTTCGGGTAAATAACTGAGCATGTACTCGGCATCTTCTCCTTCAATCCCTAAATTGAGTTTCATGCGGTCGATACCCCCAAGACCAAGCAAAGTCAGTTCGTTATGGCTGTCAAAACGGGTTTTAATTTTAAAGGAAGCATCCGTATAGGCCGGAAGAAAAGGCAAGCCCAAAATCTTAAACAATGCCTGCAGGTAAGACTGGCGCACAGATACCAAATAAGAAGTCTTGTTACCCATATGCCCATTGGAACTGAGTGAAACCTCCGAGGCTCCTAAGGTTGCTTTCAGGGAATTGCGTTCCATATCTCCATCACGCAGACTAAAATCAAGTACACTACTCAATGCATTGCCCCTATCGGCCGGAAAGGCTCCACTATAAAACTTCACACTGCGAATCAAATCGGCATCAATCAGCCCAACGGGGCCTCCGGAAGCTCCCTGTGTACTGAAGTGATTGATATTCGGTATTTCCACCCCATCCAGATAGAAACGGTTTTCAGAAGGACTTCCTCCCCTCACAATCAAATCATTGCGATAACCTATTGGTGAAAAGGCTACTCCCGGATAGTTTTGTACCACTTTCGAAATATCCCGGTTGGCACCTGGGGCTTTTTCAATTTCCTGCAAACCAATCACCCGCAAACTGACAGGACTTTCCGGTACCTTCTGGAAAGGAGAAGCAGTCACAACGACCTCATTCAATGACGCATTTTCTTCCTCCAGTTCTATCTGCACATAGGGGGTCACATGGTTCACCCGATATTCCGGCGTTAGCTCCGTTCTATATCCGAGAAAAGAAGCTTGCAAACGATAAATCCCGGGAGGCACCTGAGTGATGAGAAAATTCCCGTTGGCATCAGTGGAAGCACCGATACCCAGTCCCACTACAAGCACGTTCACAAATTCCAATGGCTGACGAGTAGATTTATCAATCACCACTCCTTTAATCTGATATTCTGCCGCAAAGACATTCCAGCACAGGCAACAAAGAAGAATAAAGAAAGAAATCCGTCTCATAAACATAGGCTCCAATTCTATAAAAAACAGGCATGGTTTTCATGGAATCCATCCAACTAAAAACCACGCCTTAAAATACGAAGAATCCTTTATATCAAAGGTATTTTTGAGAAGAAAATTATTTGCTTACAGCCTCCCAAGCAGAATTTATTGCATTGGCAATTTCAGTAAATTCTTCCTGAGAAAGTTTAAGTTTCGGATTAGAGAACAACATGTCTGATTCTTTCTGGATAGGAATCAGATGAATGTGTGCATGAGGAACTTCCAGACCAATCACAGCCTCACCTACTTTCTTGCAAGGAAAAGCTTTCTGGATAGCCAGCGCCACATGCTTGGCAAACACATGCATCTGAGCCAGCTCCTCATCGCTTAAATCGTAGATATAGTCTACTTCCCGTTTGGGAACTACCAGCGTATGTCCTTTCACCAGAGGATTGATGTCCAGAAACGCATAAAAATTGGCATTTTCGGCTACCTTGTAGCTCGGAATTTCGCCTGCAATGATTTTACTGAATATTGTTGCCATATTGTTAAGATATTAAATAAGGCAAGCCCGCTGAAGCGGACCTGCCTTATACATTAAAATGATATACCCATAATTTCCAAAGAGATTTTTCCCTGTGGAATAGTGATTTCTGCTACATCGCCTACTTTCTTGCCTAACAAACCTTGCGCAATCGGTGTGTTCACTGAAATTTTTCCCTGTTTCAGATTCGCTTCACTTTCCGACACGATAGTGTAAGCCATCTTCATTCCTGTTTTCACATTTTTCAGTTCCACACGGCTCAAAATCTGCACGGTGTCTGTCTTCAGTTTAGATGTATCAATAATCTTGGCATCACCGATGGTTGCCTTCAACTGGTTGATTTTCATCTCCAGCAAGCCTTGTGCTTCTTTTGCAGCATCATACTCTGCATTTTCAGACAAATCGCCTTTATCACGTGCTTCTGCAATAGCAGCCACAATCTTCGGACGTTCCACCGATTCCAAATGTTTCAATTCAGCTACCAGCTTCTGATAGCCTTCTTCTGACATGTAAGCCATAATTTTTCTCCTTAAATATTCGTTATTAAATTATTTATTTTCGATAAAAGTAAAGGGCTGTCCAAAATAAGAACGGTTTATCACAAAAGTAAAGTCATTCTGAACGAAGAGTGAACCCTCCCCTATGATGGGAAACAAACGGGTCCTTCACTTTGTTCAGAATGACAATCTGACAAATCAATTTTTACTTTGATACAGCCTCTCTTTCACAGAGTCTTATATCTTGGGACAAAGATAAATCTTTTTACAATACCAGTCAAGTTTATCAACACATGCTTTTCAACATGTTACAACAAATTCTTGATAGCTTCTTCCATGTTTGTCTTTTCTTCCACACGCAAACTCAATTCATTGTTGCGGTTTACCAGGAAGGCGGTAGGCAATTGAGTTACGCCATACATACTAAGATAAGTGGAATATGGACCTTGCGGATCACGCACACAAATCCAAGGAAGATTATCAGCAGCAGTTTTCCAGAAATGCTCATCCGTATCCAAAGAAATCTGATAAATCACTAGTCCCTGAGAAGCATATTTGTTATATAGTTCACGCAAAGCCAGGTTACGAGCTCCCGAGGCAGCAGAAGAATAAACCGTAAAATCAACTAAAACCACTTTACCTTTCAAATCAGTCAGACGATGTGTTTTACCGTTCAAATCTTTTAATTCAATATCAATGATAGAGGCTTCCTGAATCTTATCTGCCGGAATCGCCACATCTTTTACCTGAGGCGTACGTGTATTCTTCATTCCTTTTATTACCATATTATAAAGGTTACGCGAACGGTCGGCATGAGGATACAAATTGTTCAAGCTAGTAGCTACTGCCGCAAAACATTTCACGTCTTCCTTACTCGTCAACGGATCAAAAATCATATAGCCGTTCAACTGCTGGAACAAAGCAAAATAGGCATATGCCTTATTAGGAGCAGCAAAGATATAATTACGCTTCACGTGGTCTTTATACGCATTAACCAACGAAAACAAACTATCTTGGGCTACTCCGGCCGGAAGTCCAGACTGGCCCAGCTTATTCACCTGATCTTGCAAGTTTGCCTGAAGCAGTACCAGTTCCTTTATTTTCTGGTTATTTTCCGACCCTTCCACCTGATAAGCTGTAGCAAAACCAGTATTATCTGCTTTCACCATCACCGTTTCAGTAGAATCAACGGAGAAATTAATTACCTGATTATCCAGTCGAAGCCGATAGAACTCAGGAGAATCCGGACGAGCACCAGAAAAGCAGAACGTTCCACTCTCATTCAATTTCACAGAATCGACCTTCACGATACCGTCCAAACTGGTATGTTCCAGATACAGCATTTTATCAGCCGCGCCCGATACCGTTCCTTCCACTTTAAAAGCAGGCTCATTATGACACGCCATCAGTCCGGCTGACAGCAATGCCGTTAACAGATAAGTATTTCTTTTCATACCTGATTTTCTTTAATCTCACATTCTTAATGTAAATTCAAGTTGCAAAGATACGGCTTTTCATGACGCCACAAAGTTTTTGAAAGACAAATCCACTATCCAACCGATGAAAACCGCTGTTTTCACGACAATTTATTGTCTAAAAAGCACTTCGGTCTGAAACTTTTATACAATTACTTACTTTTATCCACAATAAAACACTATCTTTGTACGCTTTTTTAGATGAAATAATATTAAATCAATTTTTATGATCAATCCTATTGTTAAGACGATCGAGTTGAATGATGGAAGAACCATCACACTCGAAACGGGAAAGCTGGCAAAACAGGCAGATGGTGCTGTTATGCTACGCATGGGTAACACCATGTTGCTGGCTACTGTTTGTGCAGCAAAAGATGCAGTTCCCGGAACAGATTTTATGCCTCTTCAGGTAGAGTACAGAGAGAAATACTCCGCATTCGGACGTTTTCCCGGTGGCTTTACCAAACGTGAAGGAAAGGCTTCAGATTACGAAATCCTCACTTGCCGTCTGGTAGACCGCGCTTTACGCCCTCTGTTCCCAGACAATTATCATGCTGAAGTTTACGTAAATATCATACTTTATTCTGCTGATGGCGTAGATATGCCGGATGCACTGGCTGGTCTGGCTGCTTCTGCCGCACTGGCTGTTTCTGACATTCCGTTCGGAGGTCCGATTTCTGAAGTTCGTGTTGCACGTATTGACGGTCAGTTCGTCATCAACCCGACATTCGAAGCACTGGAACGTGCCGACATGGACATCATGGTAGCCGCTACCTACGAAAACATCATGATGGTGGAAGGTGAAATGAAGGAAGTTTCTGAACAAGACTTGCTGGAAGCCATGAAGTTTGCTCACGAAGCAATTAAGGTTCACTGCAAGGCCCAGATGGAACTGATGGAAGAAGTAGGCAAGACTGTAAAACGTGAATACTGCCACGAAGAAAATGACGAAGACCTGCGCAAGGCTGTACACGATGCCTGCTACGAAAAAGCATACGCCATTGCAAAATCAGGTAACAAGAACAAACACGAAAGAGGAGATGCCTTCGATGCAATTTGCGAAGAATTCAAGGCTCAGTTCTCCGAAGAAGAACTGGAAGAAAAGGGTCCGATGATTGACCGCTACTATCACGACGTAGAAAAAGAAGCAATGCGTCGTTGTATCCTTGATGAAGGCAAACGTCTGGACGGTCGTGCTACTACAGAAATCCGTCCTATCTGGTGCGAAACCAGTCCGCTGCCAGGTCCTCACGGTTCTTCTATCTTTACTCGTGGTGAAACTCAGTCTTTGAGTACTGTTACACTGGGTACAAAGATGGACGAAAAGATTGTAGACGATGTACTCGACCAGCACAAAGAACGCTTCCTGCTTCATTACAACTTCCCTCCTTTCTCTACAGGAGAAGCAAAAGCACAGCGTGGCGTAGGCCGTCGTGAAATTGGTCACGGTCACTTGGCATGGCGTGCATTGAAAGGACAGATTCCTGAAGATTATCCTTACTGCGTACGCGTAGTTTCTGATATTCTGGAATCTAACGGTTCTTCTTCTATGGCTACAGTTTGTGCCGGAACATTGGCTTTGATGGATGCAGGTGTACCTATCAAGAAGCCGGTTTCTGGTATTGCAATGGGATTGATCAAAAATGCCGGTGAAGATAAATACGCTGTATTGTCGGATATTTTGGGAGACGAAGACCACCTGGGTGACATGGACTTCAAAGTTACAGGTACACGCGACGGTATCACAGCAACCCAGATGGATATCAAGTGTGACGGTCTGACTTACGATATTCTGGAAAAAGCATTGATGCAGGCAAAACAGGGACGTGAATACATCCTTGGCAAACTGACTGAATGCATTGCAGAGCCTCGTGCAGAACTCAAACCTCATGCTCCACGCATTGAAACTCTGACTATTCCGAAAGAATTCATCGGAGCTGTAATCGGCCCGGGCGGAAAGATTATCCAGGGTATGCAGGAAGAAACCGGTGCTACCATCACCATTGAAGAAGTAGACGGCGTAGGCCGCATTGAAATTGCCGGAACAAACAAGAAATGCATCGATGATGCAATGCGCATGATTAAGGCTATCGTAGCCGTTCCAGAAGTAGGTGAAGTATACACTGGTAAAGTTCGCTCTATCATGCCTTACGGTGCATTCGTTGAATTCCTGCCGGGAAAAGACGGATTGCTGCACATCTCTGAAATCGATTGGAAACGCTTCGAAACAATCGAAGAAACCGGATTGAAAGAAGGTGATGAAATTGAAGTGAAACTGCTGGACATCGACCCGAAAACTGGTAAGTTCAAGCTGTCACACAAGGTATTGCTTCCGAAACCGGAAGGAATGACTGAAAATCATCCGAAGCGCGAACGTCGTCCGCAGAACAACCACAAGGATAAAGAATAATCTACTTATATATCCTTTAACCCAAAAGGCTGCCCTTACCGGCAGCCTTTTTTATTTGAAACCACAATACACAAAAAG
Source organism: Phocaeicola sp. (assembly GCF_048170425.1). Lineage (GTDB taxonomy): Bacteria > Bacteroidota > Bacteroidia > Bacteroidales > Bacteroidaceae > Phocaeicola. The sequence goes on along the minus strand of NZ_DBEXBB010000067.1, from coordinate 4,604 downwards.
ACATTTTTAACATCCCTCCTGAACCATTCTGCTTTTATTTTCGTACTTTTGGGTAAATGAACTTTAAATAGCTATATTATGAACGCAAATCCTGTATTCAGTTTGCACATCCCGACCAAGATTTTGTTCGGATGCGGAGAGTTAAGAAAGTTGGCGACAGAAAAGTTACCCGGCAAGAAAGCCCTGATTGTCATCTCGTCAGGAACCTCCATGAAGAAATACGGCTACCTCGACAAAGTCGTTGAACTGTTACAAGAAAACAATACAGAATCGGTTGTCTACGACAAGATTCTGCCCAACCCGATAAAATCTCACGTCATGGAAGCCGCATCTGTCTGCCGCGAACAGAAATGCGATTTCATTATCGGACTTGGCGGAGGAAGCAGCATAGACTCCGCTAAAGCCATCGCCATCATGGCCTGCAACGACGGAGATTACTGGGATTATATCCCTGCAGGTAGCGGAAAAGGACGTCCTGTAAACAAGGCCTTGCCTGTCATAGCCATTCCTACCACAGCAGGGACAGGTACAGAAGCCGACCCATGGAGTGTCATCACCAATGAGGAAGCAAAAGAAAAAATCGGCTTCGGAAGCACTCTGACTTTCCCAGTGCTTTCCATCATTGATCCGGAACTGATGGTTTCCATTCCTCCGCATCTTACAGCCTATCAGGGATTTGATGCCTTCTTCCATGCAGCCGAAGGGTTCCTGGCCAATTGCGCCACCCCCATCAGCGACTTGTATGCGCTTGAAGCCATCCGCTTGCTATATAAATACCTTCCGGTAGCCGTGAAAGACGGACGTAACCTCAAGGCACGCGCAAAAGTGGCATGGGCCAGCACATTGGCCGGACTGGTAGAAGCCACTTCCTGCTGCATTTCCGAGCACTCGATGGAGCATGCCATGAGTGCCTTCCATCCGGAACTTCCACACGGAGCCGGCCTGATTGCCATCAGCGAAGCTTATTTCGAAACATTCCGTAACGACTGCATGAAACGTTACATGAAAATGGCCGAAATCATGACTCAGCAAAAGAGTAACCGTCCCAGCGACTTTATTGATGCACTGGTACGCATGCAGAAAGAATGCAACGTATACCAATTAAAACTGAGCGACTGGGGAGTGAAAGAAGAAGAACTTCCTCTCATGGTACAAAACGCACGCGATACCATGGGTTCATTGTTTACCCTTGACCCGCGTCCACTGACCGACGAAGAAGTGTTACAGATTTATCAGAAATCTTTCCGATAAATACCGGAGTCAGATACAAAAAAAGGAGAAATGTTTGTTCCTCCTTTTTTTGTATCTCAGTTTTAAAACTTTTAAACCTGTGCCATAGCCTGCTCCAGGTCGGCAATAATGTCGTTGACATTTTCAATACCGACAGACAAGCGAATCAAATCAGGAGCCACACCTGCCTCAATCAACTGTTCATCTGTCAACTGCCGGTGTGTATGGCTGGCCGGATGCAGCACGCATGTACGTGCATCAGCCACATGAGTCACTATGCAAGCCAGTTTCAAGTGATCCATAAATTTGATTGCCTCTTCGCGAGTGCCATCCAGTCCAAAAGCAATCACACCGCAAGAACCGTTCGGCATATATTTCTGAGCCAGTTCATAATACTTGTTGCTCTTCAAACCACAATAATGTACCCATTTCACTTTCGGATTTGCCTCCAGCCATTCCGCTACTTTCTGTGCATTCTCACAATGACGCGGCATACGCAAATGCAACGTTTCCAGTCCCAAATTCAACAGAAAAGCATTTTCCGGTGACTGTATAGAACCCAAATCACGCATCAACTGAGCCGTTGCTTTAGTCATATAAGCCATCTTTCCAAAAGCCTTCGTATAAGTAAGTCCATGATAAGACTCATCCGGCTGTGTCAACCCTGGGAATTTATCGGCATGTGCTTCCCAGTCAAAATTGCCGCTGTCTACAATGGCACCTCCCACACAAGTGGCATGTCCGTCCATGTATTTCGTGGTAGAATGTGTCACAATATCTGCTCCCCATTCAAAAGGACGGCAGTTAATCGGAGTAGCAAAGGTGTTATCCACAATCAAAGGCACCCCGTGCTTATGGGCAATACGGGCAAATTTTTCAATATCCAGCACATTGATACCCGGATTAGAAATAGTTTCACCAAACAAACATTTGGTATTCGGGCGGAAAGCCTTTTCTATTTCTTCTTCCGGCGCATCGGCATCAATAAATGTACACTCAATGCCCAGTTTCTTCATCGTTACAGCGAACAGATTGAATGTACCTCCATAAATGGTAGATGAACACACAAAATGATCACCTGCCTCACAAATGTTAAATACTGCATAGAAATTGGCCGCCTGACCGGATGAAGTCAGCATTGCTCCCACTCCCCCTTCCAGTGCTGCAATTTTGGCAGCCACAGCATCATTCGTCGGATTCTGCAAGCGAGTATAGAAATAGCCGCTGTCTTCCAAATCAAAAAGACGAGCCATCTGCTCACTGGTATCATACTTAAACGTGGTGCTCTGATAAATAGGCAATACACGAGGTTCTCCTTTTTTCGGAGTCCATCCGGCCTGTACACAAAGTGTCTCTTTGTTGAATTTCTGTTCCATCTTATATAATATTATTTATCTACAAATCATTCTGACGGACAAAAGTAAGAAATATTCCACCATTGATAGCAGATTTATGAAAAAAAGATGTACATTTGACGAAAACTTAAAAACATTACTATGAACGCAGAATTCCAATTCAAACATGAAATCCCCGTACAAATCCGTTTCAGCGATGTAGACCAATACGGTCACATGAACAACTCCGTGTATTTCTCGTTGTATGATCTGGCCAAGACATCCTATTTCCGCGATGTATTCGGAGAAGAAGAATGCGACAAACTCAACGTAGTAGTAGTCAATATCAATGCCGACTTTTTGGCTCCTGTATTCTTTTCCGACGAACTGATAATTGAAACCACAGTCATCCATCTCGGACACAAAAGTTTCACCATGCTACAACGAGCGTTCAACAAGGCCAGCGGAGTATTGAAGTGCCAGTGCCGTACCGTATTGGTGGGATACGATATTTTGACAAAAGAGCCGATGGAAATTCCTATAGCATACAAACAAGCTATCTGCGACTATGAAGGCAAAACATTAAGCGAATTGTCTGAGCCCATATAATAAAAGACAGCAAAAGCCATCTTTTAGAAAACACAAACACCTCCCTTATCAGGCTTTCTGCAAAATAAGGGAGGCATCCATGTAACTTCCATAAAAACACTAAGGTTTTATTGAAAGTGGCAGACTGTATGCCTTTCTTTTATTTCTTAATTCCTGAGCCAACACATCGGCCTGCGTATCATCTACCTGATTCTTCTTCAAGGAAGAAACTGTAGTTTCTATCAATTGCTGCAATTCTTTAGCCTGAGGATGAGACAAATTGAAATAATCTTCCTCTCCATGAAAATAAAGCAGTTTCAATTGGGCCAACGCCAGTTCGGCTTTCAATGCTACCTTTCCTTTAAAGACATGACGAGGCAGGCTTGTGTCTGTGGATAATTTCAGATCCTTACTGGAGGCTTCTATAAATGAGATTTCCCTTTCCTGTCGAAAATTCTTTCCGTCATAGTTCATTGAACAGATATAATATTTCCCGCCTATGAAATCCAGAAAATAAATCCGGTTTCCGGTATATTGCACCTTATCCACATTCCCGACGACAGACAAAATATTCAACGGTCTAATCTCCTGTATATTTTTACCTTCAAAATCACTCCTCACAATCTTCATCTTTTCATCTTTCATGGACAGATAATACCAGTAACCATCCGCATACATTGCTTCTGTTTTGATGATATTGCCTTTCACATTGAATCGTCTGATTACGCATTTTTCATTATCAAACCGGGTGCCTGAAGGAAGGTAAATTCGCTCTTGCAAATTTAAATGAGGTCTGGCATGTTCAAAGACCGTATAAAACAAGTAATCAGAAGAGAGAAAATATTTATTAATGCTGTACATATTGGGTGCGTAGCTACCCGCATCGTCAAACGTAGCATCTGCATGATACCATTCACCGTCGACAAATATTCGGTTCCAAGCATGACCAGAAGTGCCCGGAATTGCCCCTGTCACATAATCCGTCTCAATACCCAGTCCATTCAACAATAAGGAATAAGACAAACTATACCCCTGACAAACAGACTTCCTGTCCAAGAAAGCACCCAAGGCAGAAAAAGCGCTATATGCAGAAAAAGGATAACCTTCGTTTCTTTCTCCGTAAACTACTTCCTTACATAAATTCCGGTAAAGTGTATAGGCTATTTCGGTTGGCGCCATCCGATAATCCAAAAGTGCATAATACCGCTCCAGCCCCTTTTCTATAAACGGATAAATTTGATGGAAATAAACAGTAGACATTGAATACCGTGGTATAAAAGTCATCAAATATTCAGGATTTTCAGAATCTACCCTATAGCCTACATTTCCTCTGACACCCAAATGAAAGAGTAAAGGATTGTTTAGCAGAAAATACTTATAGATACTATCTGCCTTGTCAGGAGATATCTGAAATTCTCTAACGTTTATTTCTTTTTCTCCCCGCAAAACACC
>NZ_DBEXBB010000066.1:0-6656 GCF_048170425.1 Phocaeicola sp. | reverse complement strand
TGTTTTTCTTGCGGTCAGCAGACTGACAAGATTGACCTGGCCGGCTCGTGGACATTCTCTACAGACAGCGTGGACTGGAGTCGGGTAATTGAACTGCCGGGCTCAATGGCCTCCAACGGTTTGGGAGAAGACATTGCAGTCGGAACTGATTGGACCGGTGGTATTGTAGATTCTTCCTATTTCTTTCAACCTTCGTATGCCAAATACCGTGAGGCGGGAAATATCAAAGTTCCTTTCTGGCTTCAGCCGGTAAAATATTACAAAGGAAAGGCGTGGTATCAGAAAGAAGTGGTGATTCCGGACAGTTGGGCCGGAAAGGATGTGTCTCTCTTTCTGGAACGCTGCCACTGGGAGAGCCGTTTGTATGTAGACGGAAAGGAAATCGGCATGCAAAATGCCCTGGGTGCACCCCACCGTTATGACCTGACGGGCAAGCTTTCAGCGGGAAAACATGTGCTGATGCTTTGTGTGGACAATCGGGTGAAGAACATCGATCCGGGAGAGAACTCACATAGTATTTCCGACCATACACAAGGAAACTGGAACGGGGTGGTAGGCGATATGTTCCTGGAAGTAAAACCGGAAGTGAATGTGTCTTCTGTCAAGATTATGCCGGAGCGTCTGGCTAAGAAAGTCAGTGTGTCGGCTTCCTTGATGAACCGTGATGAAAAAGATGCCAATGTGGTACTGGAAATGACGGTAGGCAATGAAAGAGTACAGCAGCAGTGTACGTTGAAGCCGGGCGAAAATCAAGTGGTGATGTCGCTGGCCATGAAGGGAGACATTAAGTGTTGGGATGAGTTTTCTCCATCCTTATATGATTTGAAGCTGAGTGTGAAAGACACGGATAGCGGTGAAACGGATGTCTATGCGGAACGTTTTGGTTTCCGTGATGTGAAGGTGGCAGACGGCAAACTCACCATCAACGACCGCCGTTTGTTCTTGCGCGGTACGTTGGATTGTGCTGTATTCCCGAAGACCGGCTTCCCGCCCACGGATGTAGAATCCTGGAAAAAGATTTATACCACCTGTCAGCAGCACGGACTGAACCATGTGCGCTTCCATTCCTGGTGCCCGCCCGAAGCTGCTTTTGCAGCTGCCGATGAGATGGGTATGTACCTGGAGATAGAATGTTCTTCCTGGGCTAACCAGTCGACTGCCATTGGCGACGGAGGCGATCTGGACCGCTTTATCTGGGAGGAAAGTGAACGCATCGTCCGTGAGTTTGGTAACCATCCTTCTTTCTGCATGATGATGTACGGTAACGAACCGGCTGGTGAGGGGAGTCATGCCTATCTGACTAATTTTGTTGCTACCTGGAAGGAGCGTGATGCCCGCCGTTTATATTGTTCAGGTGCCGGATGGCCTAATTTGCCGGTTAACGACTTCTTGAGTGATTCGGCTCCCCGTATTCAGGCATGGGGGCAAGGAGTGAACAGCATTATCAATGCACAGGCTCCACGCACCGACTATGACTGGTCGGAATACATCGGACGATTCCAGCAGCCGATGGTGAGCCACGAAATCGGTCAGTGGTGTGTGTATCCCAACTTCAAGGAAATGGCCAAATACGATGGGGTGATGCGTCCGCGTAATTTTGAGATATTCCAGGAAACATTGGCCGAAAACGGTATGGCTCATTTGGCAGACAGCTTCCTGCTGGCTTCCGGAAAGTTGCAGGCTTTGTGTTATAAGGCCGATATCGAAGCCGCTTTGCGTACAAAAGATTTCGGTGGATTCCATTTGCTGGGCTTGTCTGATTTCCCGGGGCAGGGTACAGCGTTGGTAGGAGTGCTCGATGCGTTCTGGGAAGAAAAAGGCTACATCCGTCCGGAAGAGTACCGTCGCTTCTGTAACAGTACAGTGCCATTGCTGCGCTTGCCGAAACTGGTTTATACCAACCGGGAAACAGTGAAAGGTAGTCTGGAAGTGGCGCATTTCGGAGCCGCTCCGCTGGAGGTGACTTCTACTGCCTGGACGCTGAAGACTAAAGATGGAAAGACAGTTGCATCGGGCACGCTGGCACATCAGCCGGTGGGTATCGGCAACTGCATTCCGTTGGGGCAGCTGGAGATTCCGTTGGATAAAGTGGACGTTCCTTCATGCCTGACACTGGAAGCAATCTTAGGAGATTACGCCAACAGCTGGCACATCTGGGTATATCCTGCTGCGGTACAGAAAGTAGCTGATGAAGCACAATTGCTGATGACCGACCGTCTGGATGCAAAAGTTTTGCAACGTCTTCAGGAAGGGGGTAACGTACTGCTTTCTTTACGGAAAGGCTCCTTGCCTGCCGAAGCGGGAGGCGAAGTAGAGATAGGTTTCTCTAGCATCTTCTGGAACACAGCCTGGACGCTGGGACAAGCACCTCACACGCTGGGTATCCTGTGTAACCCCGCTCATCCGGCACTTTCAGAGTTCCCTACAGAGTATTACAGTGATTATCAGTGGTGGGATGCCATGAGTCATTCCGGTGCCATCGAAGTGGCTAAGATTGACAAGAATTTGCAGCCGATTGTACGGGTTATCGACGACTGGTTTACGAACCGTCCGCTGGCCTTGCTGTTCGAAGCTAAAGTAGGTAAGGGCAAGTTGCTTGTATCAGGAATTGATTTCTGGCAGGATATGGACAAGCGTACGGAAGCCCGTCAGTTACTCTACAGCTTGAAGAAATACATGTGCAGTGACCGCTTCAATCCTTCTTCTAAAGTCGATGCGAAAGATTTAAGTATTTTGTCTTCCGCCAAAAATCAAAAATAACCACAGAAACATCATTTTTTCCTGCAAACTTGGGATAGTTCTTCTACCTTTGTTTGCAGTTTTTTTTACAAGAACAGAAACAATGAAAAGCACAATGTATCTTATTTTAGGAATGCTGGCCTTGACTTTTGGAATGGAGGTAAAGGCACAGATTCAGCTTCCGTCGGTCTTCTCCGATGGAATGGTATTACAGCAAAACAGTAAGGTAGCCGTATGGGGATGGGGAAATCCGTCTGAAACCCTGATGATTCTTTCTGGATGGAATCCGGGAGACACAGTACGTACGGTAGTCGATAATCAGGGACGCTGGAAAGCAGAAGTACCGACCGGGCGTGCCGGAGGTCCGTATACGCTTGAAGTGAAAGGTGGAAACGACAGCCGGAAAGTGTCGGATGTGATGCTGGGTGAAGTCTGGCTGTGCAGCGGACAATCGAACATGGAATGGTCGGCCAATATGAGAATCATGAATGGCGAGCAGGAGGTGAAACAGGCCGCTTGCCCGTCTGTGCGTATTTTCCATAATCCCAAGCAAGGAGCCGATACACCTCAGACCGACTGCCGCACGAAGTGGGAGGTGGCTACTCCCGAAAGTATGCGCAAGACCAGTGCTACTGCCTACTTCTTTGCCCGCTACCTGACTGAACACCTGAAAGTACCTGTAGGCATTTTAGTCTCTGCTTGGGGAGGTACACCGGCTGAAGTGTGGACACCGGCCGAAATCGTGGAAAAAGACGAGATACTTTCAAAGAATAAATTAAAAGACTATCCCTGGTGGCCGATTAAGACGGGAGTATTGTACAATCAGATGATTCATCCGCTGGTGCCTTATCAGATAGCCGGATGCATCTGGTATCAGGGGGAAAGCAACCATGAGAATGCACCGTCGTATGCCCGTCTGGTATCCAAGATGGTGGAGGCCTGGCGAAAAGATTTCGGATGGGACTTTCCGTTCTATTACGTGCAGATTGCGCCTCATACGTACGGAGCGAAGAACAACACCCCGGCTTTATTGCGTGAACAGCAGGAACTCATGCTGGGGCAGGTAAAGAATACTGCCATGATCAATATTTCCGATTTGGTGGAGAATGTAAAAGACATTCATCCGCGTAATAAGCGGGCCATCGGAGAACGTCTGGCCTGTCTGGCTATGGACAAAGTCTACGGTCAGTTTACCGGTGCTTACGAGAGTCCGCGTTTGCATGAAGCCCGGGTGGTGAAGCGAAACCTGGAAGTCACGTTGGAGGGTAATTTCAATACCTTGCATTCCATCACCAAAAAGGTGACAGGTCTGACGGTCGTAGACGGTACAGGGAAACAGGTTGCAGTCAATGCCCGCTTGAAAGGCAGGACCTTGCAGATTCCCCTGCGAGGATTGAAAGCACCTTATCAGGTATATTATTGTTTTGATGAAGCTACCATTGGCAGTCTCCGTACAGATGCGGGTATGCCGGTGCTTCCATTCCGTACAGAAAAAATAGAAGTGAAATGAAAAAGTGGTTATGTATGTTTGTCTGCTGCCTGTCTGTTTATGTGCAGGCACAGGTATGGACTTTAAAAGAGAAAGAACCGGCCGCTCCCGGTACGTGGTGGTGTTTCCGTAACACGGTGACACTGGACGAACAGCCCCGCTCACTGGAACTGCGTCTGGCCGCCGATACGAAATACTGGCTATGGGTGAACGGCGAGTTGCAGGTGTCGGAAGGAGGACTGAAACGCGGCCCGAACCCTTCGGACACCTATTGCGATGTGATTACTTCGCTTCCTGCCTTGCGTGCGGGCGAGAATACCGTGGCCTTGTTAGTGTGGTACTTTGGAAAAGATGGTTTCAGCCATCGCAATTCCCCTACAGCAGGCATCAGTTTCTCCCTTTCTTGCAACGGCAAGGAGGTGGAACCCGATGCAAAATGGCGGGTGAAAAAGCATCCGGCCTATTATGTGCCGCAGGGCGAACAGCCCAACTATCGTCTGGCAGAGTCAAATATCGGGTTCGACGCAGTGAAAGACATCCCTTTCATGTCGCCCGATTATGATGACAAAAAGTGGAAGAAAGCCACGGAAATATCACTGGAAAAGGCCGGATGGAATCAGCTGGTAGACCGTCCCATCCCGTTCTGGAAAGATTACGGACTAAAGCCTTATGCGAAGACAGAGATGCAGGGCGATACGCTGCTGCGGGCTTACCTGCCTTACAATGCACAGATTACTCCTTACATCCGCCTGAAAGCACCGGCAGGCAAGTGTATCCGTATCCGTACGGACAATTACCGGGGAGGTTCGGCCACCAATGTATTTGCCGAATATCGCACGTGTGAAGGAGAACAGACATTCGAATGCAAGGGCTGGATGAACGGACATTATGTGCAGTATGAACTTCCGGAAGGCGTGGAAGTACTTGACGTGAAATACCGTGAAACGGGCTACGACACCTCCTTTGCCGGAAGCTTCTCCTGCGATGACCCGATGCTCACCCGTTTGTGGGACAAGTCGCAGCGTACGCTCTATATCACCATGCGCGACACCTATATGGATTGTCCCGACCGCGAGCGTGCCCAGTGGTGGGGCGATGTGGTGAACGAGTTGGGCGAAGCTTTCTATGCCCTCGACGAAAAGGCTCATCTGTTGACCCGCAAAGGGATTCGTGAACTGATGGGATGGCAGCGGGCCGACAGCACCATCTTTGCACCCGTTCCGGCTGGCAACTACAAGGATGAACTGCCCATGCAGATGCTGGCCAGTGTGAGTCATTATGGTTTCTGGACCTACTACATGGGTACGGGCGACCGTCAGACCATTGCCGACGTGCTTCCACGGGTAAAGAAATACATCCACGTGTGGAAAACGGATGCCCAAGGCCTGGTGATACCCCGTTCCGGCGGATGGACCTGGGGCGACTGGGGAGAAAACAAGGACATGGCCCTGCTGTTCAACCTTTGGTATGTGATTGCCCTGAAAGGATACGAAGAAATGAACCAGTTGGCTGGCGAGGCAGAAGAAGCCGCCTGGGCACGCGCCACCGCCGACAAGCTGCGTAAGGTGTTCCACCGTACGTTCTGGAACGGCAAATATTACGTCTCTCCGGGCTATCAGGGCAAACCCGATGACCGTGCGCAGGCACTGGCCGTCGTATCTGGAGTCTTGCCCAAAGAACTGTATCCGGTGATTTGTCCTTTCTTCTCCACCTGGTATCACGCCAGTCCGTACATGGAAAAATACGTGCTCGAAGCCCTTTGCACGATGGGCCATTATCAGGACGCCCTAAACCGCATGAAATTGCGTTATCGCGCCATGATAGAAAGTCCGCTGACCACGCTGTGGGAAGGCTGGGGCATCGGCAGTGAAGGTTTCGGAGGCGGTACCTACAACCACGCATGGAGCGGTGGTCCGCTGACCATCCTTTCACAATACATTGCCGGCATTGAAACGCTGGAACCGGCGTTCCGTACGTTCCGCGTAGCACCTCATCCGGCACATTTGAACTTCATCCGCACTCAGGTGCCGTTGTCGGGCGGTCGTCGCATCGTGTTTGAGCTGGACAAGTCGGCTCACAATGGAACCATGTACCTGCGGGTACCGGAAGGAACTTCCGCACAGGTGCTGCTTCCAGCCGAATTCCAGCGCTGGAGTGTGAACGGCGAACCGAAAAACGAACGTCAGCTGACGCTGGCTGCCGGAGAATGGCATTTTGAAATGAGCGAGAAATAGTTTTGTTTTTGATTATCCAAATGGAAAGGCCGGGAGTCGGGAGACTTTCGGCTTTTTTGCGTGTATGCTCGGCATGAGTATTAGCTAATGGGTGCAAGTCCCCAATGAGCCCTAATAGCGGGAATCATACAGCCAATAGCAAGGGTGTCCATCGCGAGGTGGAATCTGAAAGAAGCTGGCGGCAAATATCTGGT
>NZ_DBEXBB010000065.1:0-12457 GCF_048170425.1 Phocaeicola sp. | reverse complement strand
AAACAAAATTTAAAAGAATGAGAAAACAAATTATTCTTGGAATCGCATTACTGGGAATGGTAGCCTTTTCAAACAGTGTAAGTGCTAATAGCGTTGTTGAAAGCAACATGTTTCAAACTTCTCTTTACGCAGAAAATCTGATGGGAGATTATGATGGTTCTTTGACTTATGTCTATATGAACGGTGAAAAAGACCCTGTTTCAAACATAACATCTAATGTAACAGACAATGGTGATGGCACAGTAAACATTCATATCGACGGATTTAAAATCGGTTCGATGCCGGGTAGTATTACCGTAGATGCAATGGACATAACTGTTCCCGCGAGTGGTAATTTCAATCAAACTTGCAATGATGCAGTAAAATTGAAAATAGGCTTTATTCCTTTGAAATATGATGCCTTAGTTAGTGGTAGTTTCTCTGGTAACCATTTGAACTATACCGTAACAGTTAATGCAGAATATTCAAGTGCACCGTTCACGGCTATTGTGACATTTGATGGAGATAAAGTATCAGCCAGTTTCTAAAAACTAATTAAAGATTTTTCTCACATCCATCTTTAATTGGGGATGTGAGAGAAATCTTTGTATATTATAATTTGAAATGGAAAAGAGTTTAGGAAAATATATAAAAGCAATTTGTTTCCTTCTTTTAGTAGGTGTAAGCTCTTGTACGAGTGATGAGAAAATTACGAAAGATCCGGCATCAGAGGAATTGGTTACTGAAGCGAGGAACTTTTTAACAGGTGATATTGTTTTAAGTACTCATGCTACGATGAACGGTGTTAATAAAACATTGTTGGAAAGTGGCTGTCCAACCAAGTTTAATTTTAAGTGGAGTGAAACAGATGATAACATCTTTACTATATCACTGCTTGATTTCACAGTTGGCAATATGGGGATGGTTATAAGTTTTAAATGTGATGTGCAGACCATGCAGTTGAATTCTTGGGAACAAGATGAATATAAAGGTTCAGGCTGGATTAAATTCTATGGAGAAGATGGTTCCACATGGGGTGAAGATGAAGGAAACAGTTCTAGTGCCAAAGGAAGCAATGTTAAAGGTTATTATAATGTGTATTCACATGAGATTAATTTTATCGTAGATTATAATATGATGAATGTTCGTTCTGAATGTTTCCTGCAAACTGTTGATAAGGAACGTATCAATAATTATGAAGAAGAATTTGCACAATTTGAGAAGGACTTGGAAAAATACAAAGAAGATCACGGTCTGAACTGAATCTGTCTATATAAGAGAACATGGAACATAATACAGTAAAAATATTTGCAATTGTCTTGTCGCTGTTTCTATCTCTACCCATAATGTCGCAAAAAATCAAATTGACCATACTGGAAAAAGGAACAGAACAACCAATGATTGCTGCGAACATAGCGATTGCAGACAACGAGAAAATGGAAAATCCTGCTTATGCCATAACTGATATAGATGGTGTGGCGCAGATAAGCCGCCCTAAGCTTGGTAAATGCTTCTACCGAATCTCATCGACAGGATTCAAAACAATGACAGGAGTATTGCCGGTAGGAGAAAATGACGTGAAACTCTATATGGAAGAAGACGCACTCGGTTTGGACGAAGTGGTAGTCACAGGTTCAAGAGCGGCAAGACCCGTAAAACTTTCACCTGTAACCACGCAAGTATTGGGCGGCAAGCAACTGGTGGATGCCGGATACAGCAACCTGCAACAGGCACTCCAGCAGGAAACTCCGGGACTGAACATACAGAAAGTGGGCTTCGGCAACGAAATCTCCATGCAGGGACTGGATGCCCGGCACGTGCTGTTCCTGATGGACGGCGAGCGCATGACGGGCGACATGGCGGGCAACCTAGACTATGAACGCTTCAACCTCCATGCCATCGACCGCATCGAGATAGTGAAAGGTGCCAGCTCCACCCTCTACGGAAGCCGTGCGGCAGGGGCGGTCATCAACCTGATAACCAAAAAGACCTCCAAACCGCTGTCTGTGGATGCCGGAGTGCGCTACGGGCAGATGAACGAGCGCAACTACAAGAATCCGCAGCCAAGCGACTTCCTGTATATGTTCGAGCAGAATGCCGACCGCCCCAACCTGCAAGGCTGGGTATCAGCCGGATTCAATGCTGGCAAAGTAACCTCGCAGACTGATGTGTGGTACAGTTCCACCGATGCGTTCTATATGTATCAGGCGGAGAACGACAAGAAAGTCTATACGCAGGAGGCCAACCCCTTCCTTCCCCACGACATCACGGTGGTCAGCACCGCAGCCCGCCCGCCGATGGGTATCGAAGGCAAGGAGCACATCACGATGTCGCAGAAGGTGTATTACGACCCCATAAAAGATTTGTCAGTCTTGGTATATGGAGGAGGATTCTTCATGAACACGTACGACCTGATACAGGACATGACGTTCAGTCAGGCGAACGAATGGAATGCCGGAGCCAAGGTGACTTATCATGTGAAAGATTGGTTCAGCGTGACCGGGAGCATACACTCCGACTTCTACAACCGATACAAGCGCCATGAGCGTATCGATACCCGTAATAAAGACTACGAGAGCAGCATCTGGCAGCCCCGTTTGACCGTGACGAGTGACTACTTCGACGGACACAGTCTGATATTCGGTGTGGAACATATTACCGATAATCTGACCTCAGACCGTTTCGTGAATCGTCAAATGACCACCCGTTCGTTGAAAGAGACGGAATATTTCTTGCAGGACGAATGGACCATCAATCCCCAATGGATGGTGTCTGCCGGAGTGCGCACTAACTTCTCGCGTGCGTTCGGTTTCATGGCTATGCCTAAAGTGGCTGCAAAATATTCACCCAATGAGCAGTGGGCTATCCGCGCCAACTATTCAATGGGTTACCGTTCTCCCAGTATTAAGGAACTTTTCTTCAACTGGGACCATTTGGGAATGTTCATGATTCGCGGTAATGAGAACATGCAGCCGGAGAAGAACAATTACTTTTCGCTCGGTGCAGAATATTCGAACGACCGCCTGTTCGTGTCAGGTACGGCATACGGCAACTATTTCCGCGACAAGATTGAAGGAGTGTGGCGTATTTATGATATGCAGTACAATTTTGAATATACCAATCTGAGCAAGCAGCGTCTGTTGGGTATTGAAGCTTTGTTACGTTGGAGGGTATTGGATTGTATGACTCTTAACGGAACTTACAGTTATGTCAATGTGAGCAAGAACGAGGGCATACAGGTAAATACCACATCTCCACACGCTGCTACTGCAAGTCTGGATTATAAATATGCACGGAAGAATTACCGTCTGAACGCTGTGTTCAGTGCATCGTATATGGGAAGCAAGAAGTTTGATGTGCAGGATCGCGTATTCGTGGAAGAGGACAACAAGAGCTATGATGCCTATTTCCGTTGCGACCTTCCGCAATATGTACTGTGCAACCTCTCCGTATCGCAGACTTTCTGGAACAAGGTGAAGCTGACTCTTGGTGTGGACAATCTGTTCAACTATGTGCCGAAAACACTGGGTTCTGGGATTACGATGTTCAATGTTCCGGCTACAGCCGGAACTCGCGGATGGGTACAGATGGAATTTATGCTTGATGATGTGATTAACTCTTTAAAGAAAAGGAAATGAAAGGTTTGAAATTGAAAATAATGGCTTTTCTGTTGGGGTGTCTGACGATGACCGCTTGTGTGGACTATGACGACATACAGCCTTTCAACGGAATGACACTGCCGCGCAAGTCGGGTTATTCCACCGGTGTGACGAACGACTGGATTTATTTTAACCTGCGCACCGGCGAAATGTTCAATGCCTATGGGGTGAACAAGGACATCAAGGAAGGCGAACAGTACGACCGCACGGATTGGGACTTGGCTTTTTGCGGCTACGTGTTGAGAACAAACAGCGGTACCAGTGGTATAGGCCGTGGAGGTGCTGCCGACTTGGGATATGGCGAATACAATAAGTGGACAAGCGTTTCACAGTTACCGTCGGATTTGGAATGGGTGGTCGATAATGGTGAGGTCAGTGTGACCATGTCGCAGAACGACTGGAACCATTACCTGGTGGAGAACGGGCTGGATTTTGATTCTAATCCCTGGTTCGACCCGAACAACGGACCGCAAAGGACAAAGACCAATGCCAATCCGTTGCTGGCCGAGGCGATGACGTTTGCCGGACCTCCTCCTGTATATACTCCGTCTTTCCACACATACGTAGTGCGTACGGCAGACGGACAGCGTTACTTCAAAATACAGATTATCAGCTGGTATGATGCCAATGTGGAGATAGGTGACGAAGGAGGAAGAATCAGTTATTACTGCGATGAACTGAAATAGGCATGCTTATGGAAAAGACACTCTTTCGTTTTTGGAAATTCTGCAACCGCAAATGGGTGAAATGGCCTTTTATTACGGTTGCAGTAATTGCAATAACTGCCGCTCATTTCGTGATGTCCGCCAAATATGGAGATACTGAGAAGGCTCCTTCATGGGAGTTTACAGCGATGCTGCATTCCGCATTATTGGTTATGGCAATTATCGCAATAGTCATTTATGAAAAGCATATCAAACGTAAATTAATGGAATATGAAACAGACAGTGGAAACAAAGACAACTGAAGTAAAAGTGAAAAAGAAATACTGGTGGAAAGCCACCGCATCGTTTATAATGGTATTGTTCACCATGCCGCTTGGTCATGCCGTGATGATTCTGATGGAGCATTTTCTGGATGAGACCACACTGCATTATTCGGCTTTTGCCATGGGATTCGTGGGTATGCTGATGGTGATTGCAGGCGTGTTTGCCAAGGGAGATACGCGCCAGACTCTGTGGGGACTGTTCGGCGGTCTGCTGTTCTGGACGGGATGGGTTGAATTCCTGTTTATGTATTTTGCCAACCGTTTCGGCACACAGCCGGAACTCGACCCTGTGACGGGAGAGATTGTGACCCGTCCTGAATATCTTATACTTCCGGCTTCTTTCGGATTCTGGATGATGGTGATGATTATGTATCTGTTCAGCACACGCAACGGATGCAACTTCATCAACTGGTGGCAGCGTCTGCTGTTCAAGGGAAAGAAGAACGAGATAGCCGCTCGTCCGATGACACGCCACACGAGCATCGTCACCTTCATGGAGCTGATGATGATTCTGTGGGCTTCCTACCTGCTGCTGATG
This sequence comes from Phocaeicola sp., assembly GCF_048170425.1. Lineage (GTDB taxonomy): Bacteria > Bacteroidota > Bacteroidia > Bacteroidales > Bacteroidaceae > Phocaeicola. The sequence goes on along the minus strand of NZ_DBEXBB010000065.1, from coordinate 7,293 downwards.
TTCTGCTACGACGATGTGTTCCTGGGCGAAAATCATCCTGTTACACTTCTGGTAGGCTTGGGCTGTCTGATAGGTTCGTTCTTTACCTTTGCCAAGCAGCTGCGCATCGCTTCGTGGGGAGCCAATATCCGTATGGCCATCGCCACGGTGGTGGTTTTCTGGACACCCGTTGAAGTATTGGGACGCATGGATCTGTTCAGCGAGATATGGACCGACCCGCTGAACCACGTGACGGAGATGGTCATCATCCTGGTAGTGTTCGTGATATTGGCGTTCTATCTTTGGTATATGGGAGCCAAAAAGAAAGCGGTTGTATCGAAATGAAAACGATAAGGATGCAAAAGACTGACAGAAAACAACTGCACTGGGGCAAGGCGGCAGTGTCCATTGCGGTGACACTGGCCGCAATGCCCCTTACGCATATCCTTGCCCGTATGCTGAAAGACGGCACTACGGGAGTGGAACAGTTTTATGCCGGCATGGGAATGGGAGCTTTCGGGCTGGGACTGGTCATTGCGGGTGTCTTTATAAAGGGAGATGCGCGGCAGAGCCTGTTGGGACTGTTCGGCGGCATGTTCTACTGGATGGGAGCGATTGATTTCCTGTTCATGTATTATGCCGAACGGTTCGGCACGCAGGCGCAGCTCGACCCGATGACGGGCGAGATTGTCAGCCGTCCGGAGTATCTGATACTGCCGGCCACCTTCGGGTTCTGGGCAATGGTGATGATGCTGTACCTGTTCTGCACCGCAAACGGCTGCAACTTCCTGAATTGGTGGCAACGTCTGTTCTTCGGCAAACACAAGAAGGAAATTGCGGCACGGCCAATGACACGTCATACCAGCATTGTGGCATTTATGGAAGTGATTACGATGTTATGGACGTGTTATCTCACACTTATGTTCTGTTATGACGAGCGTTTCCTGGGCGACCGTCACCCGGTAACATTGCTTGTAGGAATGCTGGGGCTGATAGGTTCGCTGTTCATGTTTGCCCGTCTGCTGCGTTATTCTTCGTGGGGCATGAGTCTGCGTTATGGCTTCGCTACGGTCATCATCTTCTGGATAGCCGTGGAAGTGTTCGACCGTATCAGCCTTCTTCCTGCTTTGTGGAACGCTCCCGGAGAACATATACTCCAAATAGTTCTGATAGGCGGTTCGTTTGCCGTGGCGGGACTTTATGTGGCATACCGTAAAATGATGCGCAGGGTATGAGACGGAGTACATGGAGAAAGCATCATAAGTGGTTCGGACTGATTTTTACCTTTTTCATGCTTATGTTCTGTATAAGCGGTATTGTGCTGAATCACAGGGAGGCCGTATCGGATGTGGACGTGAGCAGGAAGTGGCTTCCTTCAAGCTATCGTTTCGACAGATGGAACAACGGGCTGCTGCGTGGTTCATTACGGTACGCTCATGCAGACTCCATTCTCTTGTATGGAAGTAACGGCATCTGGATGACGGATTCGGTTATGAGTACTGTTCTGGATTTTAATGACGGCCTGCCTTCCGGTACTGACCGACGTAACATCAGAGCCGTTGTGCAGACTGCAGATAAAACCTTGTTTGCTGTCAGTCCGTTCGCACTTTACAGAAGAAACGGGAAAAAGTGGGAGGAAATCTGTTTGCCGGACCGGCAGGAGGAGCGGTTGTCCGACCTGACACTGGCTGGAGATACGCTGGTGGTGACAGGCCGTTCTTATCTTTATATATCTACATTTCCCTATCATGGTTTCAGGAAGGTTGAAATAAAAGCTCCTGCAGATTATGATGGAAAGGTTTCTCTTTTCCGCACTGTATGGCTTTTGCATAGCGGCGAACTGTTCGGTACATTCGGGAAACTCCTGATGGACGGTGTGGCTGTGGTCATTATCGTACTTTGTATTTCAGGAGTGCTGTATTGGCAGCTTCCCGGGGTTATCCGTCGCTTAAGAGAGAAAGGAAGAAATGTGTCTGCCTGTACATCTTTGCTGAAAGAATCCTTAAACTGGCATGATACGGTGGGACGTTATACTTTCCTTCTGCTTATGTGGGTTGCCTTTACCGGATGGTGTCTGCGTCCTCCTGTACTTATCGCATTAGTCTATGGGAAAGTACCCCCGGTGCCCGGGTCCATGCTGGATGAAGACAATGCCTGGAATGACAGGTTGCGGATGACGCGTTATGACAGGGAATGTGGTGATTGGCTTCTTTCGACCTCCGAAGGCTTCTATTCGCTGTCTTCGCTGGATGCCGTTCCTGTAAAGGAAGAAAAGACTCCTCCGGTAAGTGTCATGGGACTGAATGTATGGCAGAAAGACGGTGAGGGAAGATGGCTGGCAGGTTCATTCAGTGGCATGTTTGTATGGGACAGGACCGATGGAAAGGTGCTTGATTTCTTTAGCGGTGATGAGGTGCATGAGGTGTCAGGACCGCCTTTCGGGAAACGGGCAGTATCAGGCTGTATTTCCGGTATTAAATCCGTTCCTTTTATAGTAGAGTATGAGAAAGGCACAGATTCTGTGTCTATGCCTGAAGAGTTTTCCGTTCTTCCGATGTCTTTATGGAATCTTGCTCTGGAAATACATACAGGGCGGATTTATACCTTGCTTGGTAAAGGAACTCTGGTTTATATTTTCTTTGCCGGACTGGCTGCCATGTGGTGTATATATACAGGATTTGTAATCAGAAAGAAAAAGAATATTGTACGTAGAGAATAATATAGGTAATAAGAACTCATTTAATCTTTTTACTATAAAATAGGTATTGCTTTTTTTAATGAACATATCTACATTTGTCTGGGGAAATAATTCCGTTTATTCATGTTTGTAAACAGGTTGAAAAGAAATAGAATAGCAGGAATCTCTCTTTTGATTCTGTTCGCTCTTTACTGGTGCGGCATAACACTGTTCACCCATTCCCATGTGGTGAATGGGGTTGTTGTGGTGCACTCTCACCCTTACAACACTGAACATACCCATACTCAGGCACAATTTGAGACTATTTTTTACCTTTCTCTGCTACAAACTTTAGGAGACACTCAATCTGGTATTGATTTGCCTTTATGGCTTATTCCTTTATATACCATTATTTTTGCTTGTGCCAGTGTACTTCCTGTATGTCCGGTAGCGGATGTCAGTGCCAGAGCACCTCCTTTTTTCCGTTTCTAATACGAATAACTTTGCATTTTTTTTAATTATAAATTATCAAATAGAAACGGAAAATGAAAACGGTTTATATATTTTTATTGGGAGCAATTCTTGCATTGTTCCCAGGATATTCTTTTGCTTTTGAACTGAAAGATACAGATGCCAATGTCATAGGACATGTAACGGATAAGGATACTAAAGAACATTTGTCTTATGTGACAATTCTGGTAAAAGGAACTACGATAGGGACTACAACAGACGATACCGGGCATTATTTCCTTAAGAATTTACCGGAAGGGACATTTACCTTGGAAGTAAGGTCTGTCGGTTACCGGACAGAAACGAGAACCGTAAATCTTGTAAAAGGAAAAACGCTGGAACTGAATTTTGAGATAGAGGAAGACAGGGTGGCTCTTGATGGTGTGGTTGTTTCTGCCAACCGTAACGAGACAACACGTCGTATGGCACCTACTCTTGTCAATGTTCTTCCTATGAAGACCTTTGAAAATACGAATTCCACCTGTCTTGCTCAGGGCTTGAATTTTCAGCCAGGAGTCCGTGTGGAAAATAATTGTCAGAATTGTGGTTATCAGCAGGTACGAATCAATGGTCTTGACGGTCCATATACACAGATTCTTATTGACTCACGTCCTATATTCAGTGCACTTGCCGGAGTTTACGGACTTGAACAGATTCCGGCCAATATGATAGACCGTGTGGAAGTGATGAGAGGTGGAGGCTCCGCATTGTTCGGGTCGTCTGCCATTGCCGGAACAATCAATATCATTACGAAAGAACCTTCGCGTAACTCGGCGCAGTTCTCACATACTTTGACAGGTATAGGGGATGCTTCAGTTTTTGAAAATAATACGACCTTAAACGCTTCTCTTGTTTCAGATAACCAAAAACTTGGTCTGGCCGTATTCGGGCAGAATCGTGAACGAGCAGGATATGACCATGACGGTGACGGATTTACCGAATTGCCGGAACTGAAAAACCAAACAGTGGGACTGCGTTCCTATATAAAGACGGGAGACTATTCCAAGATTACAGTTGAATATCATCATATGCAGGAATTTAGAAGAGGAGGTGACCGCCTTGACCGACCAGCTCATGAGTCTCTCATTGCAGAACAGTTACAGCACAGTATCAACACCGGAGGGGTAAAATTTGACATGTTTTCTCCGGATGAGAGACACAGACTTGGTATTTATACGTCGGCGCAGCATATTGACCGTGACAGCTACTATGGTGGTGGTGAAGACCTGGAAGAGAAACTCAAGTCGTATGGTAATACAACGGACATGACCTGGGTAGCGGGAGCACAGTATAGCTATAATTTTGATCGTTGCCTTTTTATGCCGGCTACACTGACATTGGGATCGGAATATAACCAGGATAATCTGAAAGACAACATGTGGGGGCGTGAACGTTATATTGATCAGAAAGTTCGAACCATCAGTGCATTCCTTCAGAATGAATGGAAAAACGAGAAATGGAGTTTACTTGTCGGTGGACGTCTTGACAAGCACAGTATGCTTGACAAACCTGTATTCAGCCCCCGTGCCAATCTGCGCTTCAATCCTACGGAAGATATCAGCCTTCGTGCCAGCTATTCATTCGGGTTCCGTGCCCCTCAGGCTTTTGACGAGGATTTGCATATTGACAATGTGGGAGGAACTGTTTCTATGATACAATTAGCAGAAGATTTGAAAGAAGAAAAATCACAGAGTATCAGCCTTTCTGCGGATATGTATCATAATTGGGGAGACTGGCAAGGTAACCTGTTGCTTGAGGGCTTCTATACAAACATATCGGACGTGTTCGCTCTTACAGAAATAGGCAAGGATCAGAATGGGGTCATCATAAACGAACGTGGAAATGAAAAGGGAGCCTATGTGTACGGATGCACATTGGAGGGCAAACTTGCCTGGCGCAACGTTTGGCAATTTCAGGCAGGATTTACTCTACAAAAGGCAGAGTATAAGGAAGCCCGTTCCTGGAGTGATGATGATCCGAATATTCCATTGGAGAAACGTATGTTCCGTACACCGGATGGCTACGGATATTTTACCATGACATACAATCCGTTGCAATCTCTTACCCTGGCACTTTCAGGAACTTATACAGGAAATATGCTGGTGGAGCATCATAAAGGATATATCAAGGAAAACAGGACAGAAAAAACTCCTGATTTTTTTGATATGGGTTTTAAAGCCGCTTATGACTTCAAACTTTATAAGAGCATTACTTTACAGGTTAATGCCGGAGTACAGAATATTTTCAATGCATACCAGAGCGATTTTGATAAAGGCGCAGAACGTGATTCCGGCTATATTTATGGTCCGGGAATGCCCAGATCTGTATATGCAGGTCTGAAGTTGAGCTATTAAAAAAGAAGAAGTGATTTATGGAAAACAGTCATGATCTGTTTCTAGCGTTTGGACTGACCCTAATTGCCGGTCTTGCAACCGGCATAGGCAGTCTGATCGCCTTTCTTGCCAAACACACTGACAGCCGTTTCCTTTCAGCCTCTTTGGGACTTTCCGCCGGTGTCATGATTTATGTTTCCTTTATGGAACTTATGCCGGAGTCGGTATCTTTACTTTCCGAACTTTATACCGAGCGCACATCTTACATCTATATGCTTCTTTCTTTTTTTTCTGGAATTGCTATTATTGCTCTGATAGACCGCTTGGTTCCAGAAGATGAGAATCCTCATGAGATGCACCTTGTTTCGGAAAGGTCGAAAGGAAATCGGCTGAAACGGACAGGTATAATGATGGCTTTTGCTATTGGCATACATAATTTTCCTGAAGGACTTGCTACATTTGCTTCAGCACTTACAAGTATTGATATAGCTTTGCCAATAGTTCTGGCTATTGCCATACATAATATTCCTGAAGGAATTGCAGTTTCAGTTCCTATATATCATGCCACAGGTAGCAAAAAGAAAGCTTTTATATATTCGTTCCTCTCCGGAATGGCAGAGCCTGTAGGGGCTTTGTTGGGGTATCTGTTTCTTGCATCAATATGGACCGATTCCTTGAATGCGCTTATACTCGCTTTCATATCCGGAATAATGGTTTATATCTCCTTTGATGAATTGCTCCCGGGAACTGAAAAATACGGCCACCATCATTGTGGTGTTGCAGGGGTCGTACTTGGCATGGCTGTCATGGCGGCAAGTTTGCTTGTACTGTGATGTATAGAAACACATTATATTGAAATTTTATTGGAAAGGATTGTAATGCAGATTTCAAAGAATCATATAAAAAGGAATATCACGAATGCCGCACTCAAACTTTTCAAAGCTAAAGACTACTCCAGTGTATCCATGCGTGAAATAGCGTCAGAGGCACAGGTCGGTCTAAGTAACATATATAATTATTTCAGAAGTAAAGACGAGTTGTTTTGCCATATTGTACAACCTGCAGTCAGTTCTTTTGAGCGGATGCTTGAAGAGCATCATGGATATGAGGGTAAAGATATTATGGAAATGCAGTCAGAAAAATATCTTCTTTATACTGTTTCTGAATATCTTAAAATAATAAATAAGCATGGCGAAGAGATTTCCATACTCTTTTTTAAAGCGAATGGTTCCTCGCTCCAGAACTTCAAGGAAGAGTTCACGGAGAAATCCACTTTTTTTGTAAGAAGTTATTTTGAAAAGCAGAAGATTTTACATCCTGAAATAAACATTGACATTTCAGATTTCTTTATACACCTGCACTGTGTCTGGATGTTTACTCTCATTGAAGAATTGCTTATGCACGGAGTAGAATATAGCAGCATGGAGAAAATAGTCAATGAATATATTAGATTTGAAATTTCCGGTTGGAAGACATTATTGGAAATGTGAAAAGTTTGTGACAAGTTTAATTAAATAATAAAGAAGATGGATAAAAAACAGATTGGGAAAAACGCCGGTATTTTGTGGCGCGTTCTATCAGACGGTAGTAAATGGAATTATGAGAGTCTTAAAGAGACTTTAGGTATGAGTGATCGTGAGTTATGTGCAGCAATCGGATGGTTATCACGTGAGGATAAGATTCAGGTAGAAAATTGCCATGACGGAAAAGAACTTTTTTTTCTTAATATGCAAATCTATTATTAATTACATGGTTAGATGAAAAAATCATTATTTTTAGGTATTGTAATATATA